>NZ_BLWJ01000002.1:0-480608 GCF_013374055.1 Cobetia sp. 5-11-6-3
ACCCGATCCCATGCCGAACTCGGAAGTGAAACCGCTTAGCGCCGATGGTAGTGTGGAGTTTCTCCATGTGAGAGTAGGTCATCGTCAGGCACTTATACTGAACCGCCCCTGCAGCCCAGCTGTAGGGGCGGTTCTCTTTGTGCGCGGAAAAAGTCGTGCTCGGAGAAGTGGTGCTCGGAGAAGTTGCGCAGAAAGTCCTGCGTGCGAAATAGCAGTGGGCGAAAGAAAAGAGCGAGAGGAAAGCTCCGCGTGAGCAACGTGCATATGCCACAAGAAGGCCCCTGTCGAGATATCGACAGGGGCCTTTTGTCTTCAGAGCCAGTGAAGTTTCAGCGCGCCATCACATCAGGGCGAGACTTCGTAGAGCTCGATGGGCGTACCGTCAGGGTCTGCCAGGAAGGTGAAGCGGGCGCCGGTGTATTCATCGACACGTATCGGCTCTGGCGTGGCGCCACGGGCGATCAGCAGCTCGACACAGGTGTCGATGTCCTCGGTTGCCAGCGCCAGGTGACGCAGCCCACAGGCTTCCGGATAGCTTGGGCGCTCAGGCGGTGACGGGAAGGAGAACAGCTCCAGCTGGATACCGCCCGGCAAGCGCAGGTCGAGCTTGTAGCTGTCGCGGGCTTCACGATAGGCCTCGTGGATCACCTGCGCATCCATGACCTCGAGATAGAAGCGCCTGGCGCGTGGGTAATCAGCGGTGATGAGTGCCACGTGATGCACTCGCGTCAAAGGCAGGCGCGCTGTCGAAGTGGCACTTGATGCCATGGTGGGACGTTCCGTTGTCATATGGTTGCTCCTGCTGAGAGTCTTCGGTGGCGAATGCCCGAGTGACATCCTGATGAAAGAAGGCGCCCAGTGGGCGCCTTCTTTCATTGAACCCATCACGGGTCATGCTGTGCGCTATCTCAACGACACAGGGTTTCCAGTGCTTCGATCAGGCTGTCCATCTCGGCATCGGTGCCGATGCTGATGCGCAGATGGTCGCGTAGCGCATCGGTATTGAAGTGGCGGACCAGGATGCCCTGCTCGCGAAGGCCGATGAACAGCTTGCCGGCATCATGGGTCGGGTGAGTCGCCAGCACGAAGTTGGTCTGTGACGGCAGGATCTCGAAGCCCAGTGCAGCCATGCGATCGCGCGTCTGCTCACGGGTGGTGATGACGCGTGTGCGGCACTCATCGAAATAGGCGGGATCACTCAGCGCGGCGACGCCGACCTGCTCGGCCAGACGATCGATGGGGTAGGAATTGAAGGAGTCCTTCACGCGCTCCAGGCCCTCGATCAGCTCCCGCGAGGCCACGGCATAGCCAAGGCGAATGCCCGCGAGGCTACGCGACTTCGAGAAAGTGCCCGACACGACCAGATTCGGATACTGATGAATCAGCGGGATGGCGCTTTCCCCCCCGAAATCCACGTAAGCCTCATCCACCAGTACCACGCTCTGCGGGTTGCGCTCCAGCAGCGCGGCAATCGCCTTGCGGCCATGGCCATGGCCTGTCGGGGCATTGGGGTTGGCGAAGATGATGCCGCCATTGTCACTGCCGAAGGCTTCGAGATCGACTTCCCAGTTGTCGGTCAGCGCGATGCTGCGTGATTCGATGCCATACATGCGGCAGTAGACAGGATAGAAGCTGTAGCTGATGGAGGGCAGCAGCAGCGGCTTGTCCTGACGGAAGAAGGCCTGGAAGGCCAGCGCCAGCACCTCGTCGGAGCCATTGCCGACGAAGACTTCCTCTGCGGCCACATGGAAGGTCTCGGCCAGGGCGGCGCGCAGCGAGCTGGAACTCGGGTCCGGGTAGCGACGCAGGTCAGAGGCATTGAACTCGCGCAGCGTCTGTTCCACGGCCGGGGCCGGCGGGTAGGGGTTTTCATTGGTGTTCAGCTTGATCAGCTGCTCACGCGGTTGTTCGCCGGGGACGTAGGGGGTCAGGTCGTGGACCTGTGGGCTCCAGTACTTGCTCATGATTTCTCGCCGCTGGTGACAGTGCATGACCCGTGTCATGGATAGGTTTCATGTTGCCCGCTGGATCGTCGCGGTACAAGCATCGGCAGGCTCTCGCATGAGTCGCGAGGATGCCGCGTGGCGCGACCTGGCGCATTGTTGCCATCCCAGCATTATTCTCATGCACCGCGTGCGCTTGAAGCATCAGCTGGCGCACCGCATGTCACTGGCATGCCCGCCCGGTTCGCCCGAAGAGGCGGCTGGCGAAAGATCAGAGACTCAAGGAGCACCGATGACTGCCAACACCAAGGCCCCGTACGCCGACACCCTGCTTGATCCGGTCACGCTCGGTGATCTCACCCTGCCCAATCGTATCCTGATGGCGCCACTGACTCGAGCGCGCACGCCGGACAGCATTCCCGGTGAGCTTCAGGAGGTCTACTACGGACAGCGTGCCGGCGCCGGCCTGATCATCAGCGAGGCGACCAACATCTCGCCGACCGCGCGTGGTTACGTCTACACGCCGGGTATCTGGACGGATGAGCAGGAAGCCGGCTGGAAGGGCGTCGTCGAGGCAGTGCACGCCAAGGGTGGACGCATGGCGCTTCAGCTGTGGCATGTCGGGCGTGTCTCGCACGAGATGGTGCAGCCGGATGGCCAGCCACCGGTCGCGCCCAGCGCCCTGCGTGGTGAAGGCGCCCAGTGCTTCGTCGAGTTCGAGGATGGCAGCAGTGGTCGCCACCCCACCAGCACGCCGCGTGCGCTGGAGACGGAGGAAATCCCCCAGCTGGTCGAGGACTATCGTCAGGCTGCCGTGCGCGCCAAGCGTGCCGGCTTCGACATGATCGAGGTGCATGCCGCCAACGCCTATCTGCTCAACCAGTTCATGGCGACTGGCACCAACCAGCGCACCGACCAGTACGGTGGTTCGGTCGAGAGTCGTGCGCGCCTGACACTGGAAGTCGTCGATGCCGTCGCCGAGGTCTTCGGGCCGGAGCGCACCGGCATTCGTCTGACGCCCTTCATCGAGATCTTCGGTCTCACCGATGACGAGCCGGAAGAGATGGCCTTCTACATGGCAGACCAGCTCTCCAGACGTGGCATTGCCTACGTGCACGTCAACGAGCCGGACTGGGCCGGCGGCGACGTCAAGTTCACCGATGACTTCCGCCGCGCACTGCGGGAGCGCGTCAAGGGCGCGCTGATCTTCTGCGGTCATTACGATGGGGAGCGTGCGGCACGCATCATCGACGAGGGCATTGCGGATGCCGTCGCCATCGGGCGCCCCTACATCGCCAATCCGGACCTGGTCGAACGCCTGCGTCTGGATGCGCCGCTCAACGAGCAGGATCCTGATACCTTCTACGGTGGCGGTGCCGAGGGCTACACCGATTATCCCTTCCTCGACAACGGGCATGATCGCCGTGGCTGAGGCCGACATGATTTAGCGAATGGCGTTCGATAAACGCCATCGGGGGTGGCCTCACGGGGCTGATACCCGCTATTCTTGAGCGTGGAAGCTCGTGAGCGGTCCGTCTGTCGAGGCAGTCGGGCCGCTCGCCGTCGATAGCGCTGACGCTGCTATCGAATCATCGCCTTAAGGAGGATTCAATGCAGATCAGGACTCTGATGGTGGGAGCCGCGCTGATGGTCGGTCTCGCCGGGTGCGCATCAACGGCCCAGACGACGGATGGTGCCGCTGCCAATGACGCCACCGAGACAGCCAGCGAGCAGGTTGCCGTCTACAAGGGCACCCTGCCGTGTCGTCGTTGCACGGGCATTGAACTCGATGTGCGTCTCAAGGGAGCGGAAGATGCTGCCCCGGAAGCGCGTACCTTCAGTCTCGATGCCACCTATCGCGATCATCCGCAGCAGCCTGCGCCGGAGCACTACGAGGGTCAGTGGGATGTACTGTCAGGTACGGTGACCGACCCGAATGCCACCGTCTATGAGCTGACGCCGAATGGCGAGGGCCAGACCTACTACTTCCTGCGTCTGGACCCCCAGACACTGGAACTGGTCGACCCGCAGAAGCGCCGCTTCCAGAACGGCGAGACACTGCGTCTCAAGCGCGAGTGATGCCACCGCGTGTCATGCACGCGTGAGGTGACAGCAAGGCGGCGCAAGCCGCCTTGCTTGTGTCTGGCATCCGTGTCGGACGTTCGCATCGAGCGCCCCTGCCTGGTGCCATCGGGCGATGCGGGGCATGGGTGCCATGCCGGGCGAGGTGGTCCGAAATCATTACTCCCTGACAGGATGGTCTGATGGCGAAAGCAAAGAGCGCCTTCGTATGTACCGAGTGCGGTAGCGAATTCTCGAAGTGGCAGGGGCAGTGCAGCGGCTGTCGCGAGTGGAATACCCTGCAGGAGATTCGGGTCGGTGCCACGGTATTGCCGGGGGCTGCGCCGGCTGCCGGGGGCATCAGCACTGGCGGGGCGTCACGTGGCGCCACCAGCGCCAGAGGCGGCTATGCCGGCACGCTGAGTGACAACGTGACGGATCTGTCCAACGTCTCGCTGGCCGAAGTGCCGCGCTTCTCCTCGACCTTCGGTGAGTTTGATCGCGTGCTTGGCGGCGGTCTGGTGCCTGGCTCCGCCGTATTGCTCGGCGGGCACCCCGGCGCCGGCAAGTCGACGCTGCTGCTGCAGACTGCCTGCAAGCTGGCGCAGCACAAGCGTTCGCTCTACGTCACCGGTGAAGAGTCGCTGTCGCAGGTGGCGATGCGTGCCCATCGACTTCAGCTCCCGACCCAGGGACTCAAGATGCTGGCCGAGACCAGTGTCGAGACGATTCTGGCCACCGCCGAGCGCGAGAAGCCGGAAGTGCTGATCATCGACTCCATCCAGACCATGCACCTGGAGGATCTGTCCTCCGCGCCGGGGGGCGTCTCGCAGGTGCGTGAGTCCGCCGCGGCGTTGACGCGTTTCGCCAAGCGGACCAACACCGTATTGCTGCTGGTCGGGCACGTGACCAAGGATGGCTCGCTGGCCGGCCCCAAGGTACTGGAGCACATGATCGATGCCTCCCTGTTGCTGGAAGGGGACGGTGATTCGCGTTTTCGCACCCTGCGCGGACAGAAGAACCGCTTCGGCGCGGTCAACGAGTTGGGCGTGTTCGCCATGGTCGAGCTTGGCCTGAAAGAGGTGAAGAACCCCAGTGCGATCTTCCTGTCACGCAGCGAGGAGCAATCCTCCGGCAGCCTGGTGATGGTGGTCTGGGAAGGGACTCGGCCGATCCTGATCGAGGTCCAGGCGTTGCTGGACGATTCGCCGCTGGGCAATCCCCGGCGCGTCGCGGTCGGTCTGGATGGCAATCGACTCTCGATGTTGCTGGCCGTGCTCAACAAGCACGGCGGCCTGTTCACCGGCGATCAGGATGTCTTCCTGAATGTGGTGGGCGGGGTCAAGGTGCTCGAGACCAGCGCCGACCTCGCGGTGCTGTGTGCGGTGGTATCCAGTCTTCAGAACCGCCCGCTGCCGCGTGAACTGGTGGTGTTCGGTGAGGTCGGCCTGTCCGGCGAGATCCGTCCGGTGCCCAGTGGGCAGGAGCGCATCGTCGAGGCCGCCAAGCATGGCTTCACGCGCGCCATCGTGCCCAAGGGCAATGCCCCCAAGAATCCGCCCAAGGGCATGACGATCGTCGCGGTCGACAAGTTGTCCCAGGCGCTGGAAGCCCTGTGATGGCTGCCGGCAGCTGCCACGCGCAAGCCTTCCGGTGACATTCCGCCTGAAACGCACAAGGCCAGCCTCGCGGCTGGCCTTGTGCATATGGGATTGCCACTGGGCGTGATGTCAGTCCTGGCTGTCAGCCTGACGGGCGGCGTGAGCGCAGGCCTTGAGGCGTGCGACCAGCTGTTCGACGCCACGCTCGCGCATCAGCGCCTCGTTGCGCGCCGGCACCTCTTCCACATCCCCCGAATAGGCATTGATCGCCGCCTCGACCGAGCTTTCCCGCAGCAGGTGCAGCATCGGGAAGGGCGAGCGGTTGGTGTAGTTCGCGGCGTCGCCTTCCTCGGTATCCTCGAAGACATAGTCCGGATGGAAGCTGGCCAGCTGATAGATGCCCTCATAGCCCTGCATCTCGAGCAGTGCCTCAGCGTAATCCAGCAGCTCCAGATAGGCATCGAAGTCGCGGAAGCCATCCTTGAAGATCACCAGGGTGGTTTCGGCATCGCGATTGGCATCGAGGTTGAGGAGTTCATCGCCGAGTGCCTGCAGGCAACGCTCGAGTCCCGCGCCGGGGATGACGGCGTACTGGATACTGTTGCGCGCCACTTCACGTGCCGCGAACGGGCATAGATTGTCCGCGATGATGTGCGTCTCGACCCACTGGCGGGTGGTCTCGATGGCCTCGGCCTCACTGACCTCAAGTGCAGGCGTATAGCCGGCCGACGGGGTGGAAGAGGTGGTGTCAGCAGGCGTAGCGTCGGTGGTCATGGCGTCAGTGTCCGCAGCGGTGTCAGGAGGGTGCATTGTCACTGCTCATGCCGGCCATGGCCAGTCCGGATTGGCAGCGCGCCACGATTGTCGCCGGTATCGCTACCGGCAAAGGGAGCCCCGGGCCGGCGAGTACGGTTCGCTGACACGCTGTTTCATCAGCGTATTCAGGGATAGACTTGCCGGGGCCGGACGTCGCCACGCCCGGCCCCGGCATCGTTTCTTCACGGAGGCGATGGCCTCTCCCGCAGCCCACGCACCTTCATGGAGGCACTTCTTGCCCGCTGACAATCCACCGCCACGCCAGCCTGCCGATGATGCCTCTGCCACGTCGAGTGCCACGGCATACCGCCTGTCACGCCTGCTGCCGTTTCTGGGCTGGATGCGCCAGCTGTCGCCGAGAGATGCGCGCGCGGACCTGATCGCCGGGCTGAGCGGTGCGGTGCTGGTACTGCCTCAGGGGGTGGCCTACGCGCTGATCGCGGGGTTGCCTCCGGCGCATGGACTCTATGCCGCCATCGTGGTCGCGATCATCGCCGGACTCTTCGGCTGCTCGCGTCATATGGTCAGCGGGCCGGCCGCCGCCATCTCGATGGTGGTCTTCGGTACCGTCTCGACCCTGGCCACCCCCGGCAGTCCGGAATACCTGCCGCTGGTGCTGGCGCTGACCTGCATGGTCGGCATCATCCAGCTCGCACTCGGGCTGCTGCGCATGGGGGCGCTGGTCAATCTGATCTCGCATACCGTGGTGATCGGCTTCACCGCCGGTGCCGGCGTATTGATCGCCACTAGTCAGCTCAAGCATCTGTTCGGTATCGCGCTGGGAGATGCCTCGAGCTTCCTCGGCACCTGGTGGGCATTGCTTGGGCACCTGGAAGACACCTCGTGGGCGACCCTGATCACCGGCCTCAGTACGCTCGCCAGTGCCTTGCTGGTGCGGCGGGTGAATCGCAGACTGCCGTGGATGCTGGTCGCGATGGCCGTCGGTTGCGGGGTTGCGGCATTGCTGGGTGGCAGCGAGGCAGGCATCCCGATGGTGGGGGCCCTCTCCGGCAGCCTGCCGCCGTTTTCTCTGCCGCCACTGGGGTTTGACACCCTGCGCTCGCTGGGCGGTGCGGCCGTTGCGCTGGCGGTTCTCGGCCTGATCGAGGCGGTCTCCATCGCCCGCGCCATCGGGGTACGCTCGCATCAGCGCATCGATGGCAATCAGGAGTTCATCGGCCAGGGGCTGTCGAATCTGGTCGGCAGCTTCTTCTCGTGCTTCGCCGGCTCCGGCTCCTTCACCCGTTCAGGGGCCAATTACGATGCCGGCGCCCGCACGCCGCTGTCGGTGATGATCGCGGCCCTGATCGTGCTGGCGGTGCTTTTGCTGGTGCCGAATGTCACGGCCTGGCTGCCATTGCCCGCCATGGCGGGCCTGATCATGGTGATCGCCGCCAACCTGATCGAATTCAGTCATATCCGTCAGATTCTCACCGTCAGCCGCGAGGAAGCGGTGGTGCTGGTGATCACCTTCCTCGCCACGCTGCTGCTGCCGCTTGAGTTCGCCATCTTCGCCGGCGTGCTGGTGTCGCTGGTGCTGTATCTGAATCGCACCTCGCGTCCACGTCTGGTGGAAATGGCACCGGACCCCGAACACCCGGAGCTGGGCGTGCGCAATGCCGAGCGCTACCAGCTGACCCAATGCCGTGAGGTCGTCATCCTGCGAGTGGATGGCTCGCTGTTCTTCGGCGCGGTGGACCACGTCCAGCGCAAGCTGGCGCGCTATACCGGCAAGCACGTCATCCTGCTCGGCACCGGCTGCAATTTCATCGACATCGCGGGGGCCGAGATGCTCGAGATCGAGCAGCGCCGCCTACAGGATGCCGGCGGCAGCCTGAGCATGTGCGGCTTCCGACGCTACGCGCTGGAAGTGATGGAGCGCGGAGGCTTCCTTGAGCGCATGGGGGATGAGCACTACTTTCATACTGCCGAGGCGGCCATTGCCGCCCTGCGCGAGGCAGTGTCCGAGGCGCATCGGCCACACGACGGTGAGCCGGCCGCATGTGCGTCCTGCCCGCTGTTCGGCCCTGACAGCATCGGCCCGAGCCAGGGCATTCGCCTGACGCCGCCGCTGGCCTGAGCGGGTGGTGCGGCAGCTGACAGGGCGAGAGTTGGCGGCACGCGAGACGGCAAGGCTGGGGGCCATGTCGTGCATGCGATAGAATGCCTGCCATCGATGTGCCGGGTGCGAGTCGACGGCCATTGCCTCATTTCAGTTTTCCAGTCGAGAGATGCCCATGAGTTTGCCCACCGTGGCGGCCAGCTGCGATCTGATTCGTGATGGCCGTCCGCTGATCGATGTGCGTGCACCGATCGAATTTGCGGCCGGCTCCCTGCCGGGGGCCGTCAACCTTCCGCTGATGGATGACGAGGAACGTCACCGGGTCGGTCTGCAGTACAAGCAGGTCGGCCCGGAGTCGGCGGTGCATCTGGGTCATCAGCTGGTCAGTGGCGGGATCAAGCGCGCCAGGATTCGTGCCTGGGTCGAGCACGTCGAGCGCCATCCCGAGGCGGTTCTCTACTGCTTCCGGGGCGGCATGCGCTCTCAGCTCAGCCAGCAATGGTTGAAGGAGGCAGGCATCGAGCGCCCGCGGATCGCCGGGGGCTGGAAGGCCATGCGTCAGCAGCTTTGCCAGCATATCGATGAGCGCGTCGAGCAGGCCCCGATGCTGCTGATCGGGGGCCTGACCGGCTGCGCCAAGACCGAGCTGATCCATGCGCTCGACAATGGCATCGACCTGGAAGGCTGCGCGCGCCACAAGGGCTCGGCCTTCGGCCGTCACCCCTTCCCGGCACCGAGCCAGATCGACTTCGAGCATCGCATCAGCGCCGAGATGCTGTCACTGGCCGCGGACGCGCCCACCGTCATGGAAGATGAGTCGCGCTTCATCGGCAGCGTCAACATTCCGCTGCAGGCATGGCGCGCGATGGAGGCTGCCCCGCTGGTGAGAGTCGAGATGCCACTGGACTGGCGACTGGTGCAGATTCAGAAGGACTACATCGAAGGGCTGTGGGCCACCTACAGCGGACACTATGGTGACTTCCTCGGCTGGGCACTGCTGCAGCGTCAGCTGCGTCAGGCGTTGCTGCGTCTGCGCAAGCGGTTGGGCAGTGCACGTCTGGCGCGCCTGATTCGCATGCAGGACATCGCCTTCCGTGAACACAAGCGCGGCAATCCCACTGCCCATGAGGGCTGGCTGGCCCCGCTGCTCAGCGAATACTACGACCCCATGTACCGTTATCAGCTCGAGAAGCACGAGCGTACCTTCCTGCATGTCGGCGACTGGGACAATACGCTCGCCTTCGTGCGTGACTGGAGCGCCACGCATCGCTGGCAGCGCTGAGTCGTCGTAGGGCCCCAGCGCCGCCCGGGAGCGCCTCAGGCGTCGAGCCAGTCCACCAGCAGGCGGTCCAGCAGGGCGGCCTGCCGATCAAAGCGCTTCGGGTCTTCCAGCAGCGCGTCTTCTGACTGCACTCCGCGACCCTCATTCGGGGCGGGGTGATGCCGGAGACGGTCACGCGTTGCGGCGGCATCCAGATGGGGATGGAAGTTGAGCGCCAGCACCCGGCCAGCATCCCAGCTGAATCCGGCGATCGGGGTATGCTCACCGCTGGCCAGCAGCTCGCAATCCTCCGGCAGGCCACAGATCTCCTCATGCCACAGCAGCGTCTCGAATTCGGCGGGCAGTCCCACGGGACACTCGTCACTGCGCGTGAGCGTGGCCCAGCGACGCTGCGGCACCACGGCCGGAGACACGATGGCGCCGAGTTGCTCGGCGATGAGGCGCGCGCCCAGCCCGATGCCCAGTACGGGGCGGTTGCTGTTGAGCGCGCGGCGAATCAGCTTGCGCTGCAGGCGCAGTGGCTGTGATTGGGTGCTCACGGCACCTGACAATGGCTGAGGGCCATCCAGGATCACCAGCGCCTGGAAATCGTCGATGCCGGGGAGCGTCTCGCCATCCAGCGGGAAGCTGGTGTTGTAGCTGTGGCCCATGCCGACAAGCCAGTCGCTCAGGCGTACAGAGTCCTGCCAGCCTTGTGATCGTGGCAGGGCATCAGTCGCTGAGTGAGGCGCTGCGTCGGGGATAAGGCCTTGATGTATGAAGTAAAGGTGCATGGCGTCATCATGCGTCAGCCATCTGGCAGCGTAAAGACCCGAGGTCTGCGCTCGTGTGCCCCTGATGCCCGCCATTGCGCAGCGCGCAGGTGGAGGTATCGTGCTGGATGAGCTTGATCACAAACAGGGGAGAGCGTGATGCGTGCTGAACTGCTCGAGCAGATATACACCGTGGTGGCGCAGATTCCGGCGGGGCGAATCACGACCTACGGGCGAATCGCCAGCATGACCGATGGTGCCACCGCACGCATGGTCGGCTCGGCCATGCGCCATCTGCCGGATGGCCATCAATTGCCCTGGCATCGGGTGATCAATGCCTCGCTCAAGGTCACCGACCACGGTGGCGCGGTGCGTCAGCGCGAGAAACTGCGCAGCGAAGGCGTGCTGTTCGATGCTGTCGGTCGCGTGCCCAGAGAATGTCTGTGGCCCTGAATCTCGCCGCGGCAAAGTCTCGTTCGTCAGACTGCCTGAGTGCGCTACCCTAACGCATGTCCCATGCCAACTGTGGCGGGCTGTCGGCTGGCGGATTTTTCCTCCCGACATGTGCCCCGCTTCTTTGAAAAGTGAAGTGAGAAGAGAGCCGTCATGACTCAGCCTGTTCCTGGTTTCCGCGCGCGTCTGGAAGCGCTCGCCCCCGTTCGCCGTACCGCCTTCATGGCAACGCTGACCGAGCGACTCCTGCCCAATGCCGGCTTCTACGCCGAGGCCAATGGCACCGCCAGCGCGCTGGAGACCACGCGCGAGTTGCGCAAGCTGCTGGACCTCGTCTGGGAGCAGCTGCGCGTTCGCGATGCCAAGATCGATTTCTCGCTGCAGGCCGAGAAGGTCACGGCCTTCGAGCCCGACGAGCATGACGACAGCTTCGGTGCGCGCCGTGCACTGGAAGCCGTCATGGCGCTGACCGCCTGCATCGATGTGCTGATCAGTGAGGAGCCGGAAGCCGCGCTCAAGGTCAGTCGCCTGTCCGCCGATGGTGTCCGCGCGCTGATCGACCTGCAGGCCGGTGAGGGCATCGAGCAGGAAGCGCTGGAAGCCATGATTCGCGAGCATCCGCTGATGGTCGATGAGCGCGACTTCCAGGACGCCGTGCTGGAGAGTGTCGAGGCTCCGCGTCTTGAGCGTGATGACTGGCGAGCGCTCAAGCGGCTGGGGCGTAACGAGGATGTCAGCAATCTGGGACTATCCTTGCAGGAATGAGCCCCCGGAAGACCGGGTGAGCGAGCCTGCCCGGCTGACACTGGCAGCCAGGCCATTCCCTTGGAGAGACAGATGGGCAAGACGAGTCAGATGCTTTCCCGCACAGGCGTTGATCCCTTGAATGGCCTGATCCTCGCGCATCTCGAGTCAATGCAGCAGCATCTGGCGCAGGCGACGCTCAGCGCGCAGGAGGTTCATGCGTTGCGCGTCGACTGCAAGCAGCTGCGGGGCTGGTGGCAACTGCGACGTGAGTCACTGGGCAAGGCGGCGGTGAGTGAGCATCAGGCGCGTCCGCGCGCCATCGCCAGAGCATTGGCCGGCCCGCGTGAGGCGCGCATGCTGCGCAAGACCCATGCTCGCGCCTATGCCTGGGTGGATGAGCGTAGCCAGCGTCTGCTGGATGCGCTGCGTCCGGGGCTGACCAGTGCCGCATTGAGCGAGTCGGTGGCGGAGCTGGATCATGCACCTCTGAAACGGCTGCTGAGCGACGAGATGGCCGCCTGGCAGGCCGCTCCGCTGACGGGGGAGGAGCTCACGGCCGGACTGGAATTCAGTCGTCACCGCCTCCACAAGTTGGCGGCGCGGGTGATCAGCAAGCGCGAGATCGAGACGTCCCACCGGCTGCGCAAGTGGATCAAGTACCGCAGGTTCCAGCTGGCACTGGCGCATGCGGCGCTGGGGGAGACGGCAGGGCGTGAACTCGAGTCACCGAGTCGTGGGCGTCGTCGTGAGCCGGAATTGCTCGACAAGGCAGCATCCCGTCTGGGCAATCAGCATGACCTTGCCGAGCTGGCGCTGTGGGTCGGCGAGCGGGTGATGCTGCCCGCCGCCGAGAAGCATCTGGTGGGTGATATTCTGCGACTTGCCGACCAGCGACTCGAGCAGGCGCTCACGCCACTGGCGAAGCTGGGCTACGCCTGAGCGCTGTCGTCGCCTGACCTGCGGGTAATGTCTCTGAAGACACGAACGCCGCCATTCCCTGAGGAGTGGCGGCGTTCGTGTATCTACCTGACGCGAAGGCGATCGCTCAGAGGCGCATCTCGATGCCGCGCTCGGCCATGTAGGCCTTGGCTTGCGGGATGGTGTACTCGGCGAAGTGGAAGATGCTGGCGGCCAGCACCGCATCCGCCCCGCCCTCGAGCACGCCGTCCACCAGATGGTCGAGAGTGCCGACCCCACCGGAGGCGATCACCGGCACGCTGACGGCGTCGGAGATGGCGCGTGTCACGCCGAGATCGAAGCCGGCCTTGGTGCCATCGCGGTCCATGCTGGTCAGCAGCAATTCACCGGCGCCCAGCTCGACCATCTTCTTCGCCCACTCGACAGCGTCGAGCCCGGTTGGCTTGCGCCCGCCGTGGGTGAAGATTTCCCAGCGCGGAGTCTCGCCCTCTTCGCTGATGCGCTTGGCGTCGATGGCGACCACGATGCACTGGCTGCCGAAGCGGTCCGCCGCTTCACGCACGAAGTCCGGGTTGAACACGGCGGCGGTATTGATCGAGACCTTGTCCGCGCCGGCATTCAGCATGGTGCGGATGTCCTCGCAGGTGCGGATGCCACCACCGACCGTCAGCGGGATGAATACCTCACCGGCGATGCGCGACACCATGTCGACCGTGGTGCCACGGTTGTCGACGCTGGCGGTGATGTCGAGGAAGGTGATCTCGTCGGCGCCTTGCTCGTTGTAGCGCTTGGCGACCTCGACCGGATCACCGGCATCGCGGATACCGACGAAGTTGACGCCCTTCACGACGCGACCGGCGTCGACGTCCAGACACGGGATGATGCGTTTGGCGAGTGCCATGATCGCTCCCCTCAGGCCGTGCGGCCGGTGATGGAGTCGGACAGCGCCTGTGCTTCGGCGATATCCAGGCTGCCTTCATAGATGGCGCGACCGGTGATGGCGCCGAGGATGCCCTGATCGGCCACTTCAGCCAGGCCACGGATGTCATCCAGATTGGTCACGCCGCCGGAGGCGATCACCGGGATGCCGCCTTCGCGGGCCAGTGCCACGGTAGCCTCGATGTTGACGCCCTGCATCATGCCGTCGCGGGCGATGTCGGTGTAGACGATGGAGGACACGCCGTCATTGGCGAAACGCTTGGCAAGCTCGGTCGCCTTGATGGTGGAGACCTCGGCCCAGCCATCGGTGGCCACGAAGCCGTCACGCGCATCGAGACCGACGATGATGCGGCCCGGGAAGGCGCGGCACATCTCGGCGACGAAGGCCGGTTCCTTCACGGCCTTGGTGCCGATGATGACCTGACCGACGCCGGCTTCCAGATAGTGCTCGATGGTCGCGGCATCCCGGATGCCACCGCCGATCTGGATCGGCAGCTCCGGGTAGGCGCGGGCGATGCGTGTCACCGCGTCACCATTGACCGGCTTGCCTTCGAAGGCACCGTTGAGATCGACCAGATGCAGGCGGCGACCACCGGCCTCGACCCAGCGCGCGGCCATGGCCAGCGGGTCATCGCCGTAGTTGGTGGAGTCTTCCATGCGGCCTTGCTTCAGGCGTACGCACTGACCGTCCTTGAGATCGATCGCGGGGATTACCAGCATGTCGGGTGTCCTCTCGGCGTGTCTTGGCACGCCTGAATTGTCGTCGGTATATCGAAGGCGGATGAATCGGTGCCCGACTCGCAAGGCAGGCACCGACGGTCACGCAGGTGAGCCCTCAGGGCTGCCAGCGGACGAAATTCTCGAGCAGCTTGAGGCCGGCGGCCGCACTCTTCTCCGGGTGGAACTGCACCGCGAACAGGCTGCCCTCACCGATGGCGACGTGCGCCTCGGCACCGGCGTAATGCGTCGCGCCGAAGACCTGTGAGCGCTCGGCAGCCGAGACATAGAAGCTGTGCACGAAGTAGAAGCGCGAGTTGTCCTCGATGCCTTCCCACAGCGCATGACCCTGGGTGTGGGCGACGTGGTTCCAGCCCATGTGCGGCACCTTGAGACGCTGGCCGTGTTCGTCCAGCTGCTTGTCATCAAAGCGCTTCACATCGCCCTTGAAGTAGGCGAGGCAATCGATGCCACCGTTCTCTTCACTGCGCTCCATCAGCATCTGCTGACCGACACACACGCCCAGCAGCGGCTTGCTGTGGTTGCTCAGCAGTTCGCCGACCAGCCCGCGCAGTTCGGCGCGCTCAAGCTCGCCCATGCAATCGCGGATGGCGCCCTGACCGGGCAGCACCACGCGGGTCGCACCACGGATGGCGCGCGGGTCACTGGTGATCACGACATTCTCGTCAGCCACATGCTCAAGTGCCTTGGCGACGGAGTGCAGGTTGCCCATGCCATAGTCGATGACGGCAATCGTCATGTCTTTCTCCCGCAGGCCGGAGGGGACTCCGGCATTGGATGTTCATGCAGAGGAAGTGCCACCCGGTGCCCGGCAAGCGGCAATGGCTGGCGACACATCCTCTGGCCGCGCGTCACGACGCTTACAGCGAGCCCTTGGTGGAGGCGATGCGGCCTCCCATGCGCTCGTCCTCTTCCACCGCCATGCGCACGGCACGGCCGAAGGCCTTGAAGATGGTCTCCGCCTGGTGGTGGGCATTGAAGCCCTTGAGGTTGTCGATGTGCAGCGTGGCGCCGGCATGGTTGACGAAGCCCTGGAAGAATTCCCAGAACAGCTGCGTATCGAAACGCCCGATGTTGCCGCGCGTGAACTCGCACTGCATGAACAGGCCCGGGCGACCGGAGAAGTCGATCACCACGCGTGACAGGGCTTCGTCCAGCGGCACGTAGGCATGGCCGTAGCGGCGGATGCCGGCCTTGTTGCCCAGCGCCTGCGCGAAGGCCTGGCCGAGAGTGATGCCGATGTCCTCGACGGTGTGGTGGTCGTCGATGTGCAGATCACCGTCGCAGTCGACGTCGATGTCGATCACGCCGTGACGGGCGATCTGGTCCATCATGTGTTCGAGGAAGGGCACGCCGGTGTTGGCGCTCAGCTTGCCTTCGCCGTCCAGATTGATGCGAACCCGAATCTTGGTTTCCGAGGTGTTGCGATGAACCTCGGCGATACGCTCTGCCATGATGTCTCTCCAGCGGTCGGTGACCTCACCGCGGCTTCGGGGCTGATGAGGTCTGGCGCAGTCTGGGGCCTGGGTGTGAGAGGCGTATGTCCAGTCCGGCCGGGAAGTGCGCATCATGTGGTTGTTGTCATGTGATGTCGCAAGTGAAAGCGTGATCCAGTGACGTTGTCGAGGTTGCGGGTCACTGATCGATGGCAGACGCGTCGTCCTTGCCTGCCCAGCCCGTCATTATAGAGAAAGGACAACGGCATCCGCTACAATGGCGGGCATTCATATCGCGGGCGAGGATCTCACCATGCCGGTCACTCTTCAGATGATCGATCACGCACGCTGGCAGGCCGATGAGCAAGTGCGCATCGACCTGTCACGCATCTATCACGAAGCCCCCGGTGAACGCCTGCCACTCGCGCCGGATGAGTTCATTCAGGCCAGCCTGGAGACCGGTCATCGCTTCTGCACCGCCTTCTTCAATGATCGCCATATCGGCGCCCTGCTGTGCGAGGACGATGGAAGGGCATGGCGCATCCGTCATTGCTGCGTGCGCAAGAGCACCCGTCGACGCGGGGTGGGAACGCGCCTGATGGCATTGATGTCGCTGGAAGCGGCGGCGCGTGAGCGCCTGCTGGTCGTGCCGGATCAAGGATTGACGCTGGCTGACGAGCTTCTGCTGTCGCGGCTCGGTTACGTGAAGGATGCCGAGCAGCAAGGCTTCGTGCTGGCCCAGACAGATAGCGAAAGCTGACGGCTGGACCGGCGTGACAGGAACTGATGACGCCGGGGCCTGTCCACCGCAGGTGAACGTTGACGCTGGCGTCTGGCATCGGGCGCACGTTCGCGCCCTCAGGTGCGACAATCGGGATCATTCACACGTGCCGGGCAATGCCTTCAGGAGCGAAGGCAGCCCGGACATCTCATCGTGTCAAAGGGAGGACGCAGATGAAAGCACTGTTCAGGGCCTTGCTGGCCATCGTCGGAGTACTGGCGCTGGTCGTGGTGGCGGGGGTGATCTATGTCACCACCTTCCTCGACCCGAATGATCTCAAGCCGCGTCTGGTCAAGGCGGTCAAGGACCAGGCGGGGCTGGAGCTGGCCCTGAACGGTCCGCTGGACTGGTCGTTCTACCCGCGTCTGGGCGTCAGTGTCGAGGACGCCCAGACCTGGCTGCCGGAGCAGGCTCATGACCAGACACCCTTCGCCTCCTTCAAGCGTGCCGAGGTCGGAGTGTCCTTCGCGCCCTTGCTGAGCGGTGAGGTGGAGGTCGAGGGCGTGTTCCTCGATGGCCTGAAACTGGACCTCAAGCGAGACGCTGACGGGCGAGGCAACTGGGAGAGTCTGTTGCAGCATGCTGCCGATGCCGCCGAGAGCGGTGCGGCGGACAAGGCCCTGCCTCCCGCCAAGAGTGCCGGTGTCGCCATGGCCGATGAGACGCAGGGAGATGCCGGTGTCAGCGATGGCGCTGAAGGCATGGCCGTCAATCTCGATATCGCCTCGATTCAGGTCACCAATGGGCAGATCACCTACCAGGACGCTGCCAGCGGTCTCGACATGACGCTCAATGAGCTGGCATTGAGCTCCAGCAACGTCAGCCCGACCAAGGCGTTCCCGGTGGAGCTGTCCTTCGTGGCGGAGGGGCGTGAGCCTGAGCTGCGCAGCACCATCAATCTGGACGGCAAGGTGGCGCTGGACCTTCAGAACGGTCGCCATGTCCTGACCGGCATCAGCCTGGATACCGCCACCAGCATGCCGTCGCTGAGCGAGCAGTCCCAGCAGCTGGCGCTGGAGATCGATACCCTGACACTGGATACCGAGCAGCAGCGCTATCGCATCGAGGGTGGGGAGCTGGATGCCTCGCTCAACGAACCGTCGCTGGGAGAGAAGGCGCTGCCGGTGAAGGCGACCTTCGGGGCGGAAGCGGATCTTGCCGAAGGCACCGCGACGCTCTCCGATCTGCTGCTGACCTCGGGCAGTGACCTGCGTCTGAGCGGGGCGCTCAAGGCCAGTGACATCACGGGCGAGGCGCTGAGCTACAGCGGGCAGTTCAAGCTGGCCCCGCTGTCGCCCAAGGCGTGGATGACGCGGGTCGGCATGCAGGCACCGCAGACGGCACGCGGCGATGCACTGACCTCGCTGGCATTCTCCAGCCCGCTCAAGGGCGATCTGTCACAGGTACAGCTGACCAACCTGGTGATGGCGCTGGATGACACCACCATCAACGGACGTCTCGGCTCCTCCTTCGATGCCTCGCAGATCACCTTTGATCTGGATGTCGATGCGCTGAATCTGGATGACTACCTCCCGCCGCAGACCAGCGAGAAGACCGCGAGTCTCGGTACGGGGGTGACGGCAGGACTGGTGGCGCCGGCCTACGCGGCTGACGGCGATGCAGAGGTGTTGCCGGTGGAGCTGCTCAGAACTCTCGGGCTCAAGGGCCAGCTGGACATCGCGAACCTCACGGCATCCGGACTCGAGATGCGCAAGGTGTCCGCCAAGCTGTCCGGCCAGCCGGGACTGCAGCAGCTCGATAGCCTGACGGCCAGTCTGTACGGCGGTAGCCTGGCAGCCAGTGCCCGCATCGACAGTCGCAAGACACCGCTGACCATGAGCTTCGGCGAGAAGTTGACCAATCTGGATATCGCGCCATTCCTCAAGGCACTGGCGCCTGAGCAGGATGACATCCTGCGTGGTCGTCTGACCCTCAATGGCGACTACACCACCAGCACCAATCAACTCGACAGCATGAAGCGCAACCTGAATGGTTCGGGTGACTTCGAGATCCGCAATGGCGAGATACTCGACGTCAACGTGTCCGAGAAGATGTGCACCACGGTGGCGACGCTGAGTGGCAAGACGTCCTCGCGTGACTGGGCGGCGAATACCCCGCTGGAACGCGCACAGGGCAGCTTCAAGGTCACCAATGGCGTGATCAGCAATCAGGATCTGGCACTGGCGATCCCGGGTATCGCGCTGGATGGCAAGGGGCAGCTCAACCTGCCGACCGAAGCCTTTGACTACAACGTGGCGGCGCGCTTCATCGAAGGAACGGATGACGCTGCCTGTGAGGTCAATCCGCGTCTGGTCAAGTTGCGTTTCCCGGTGCAGTGTCAGGGCAATCTGAGCGGTGAGCCGGGCGAATGGTGCGGCTTTGACCAGAAGGGCTTCCAGACGGCCGCCGCGGAACTGGCCAAGGATGAAGCCAAGCGCAAGGCGGGCGAGAAGGTCAGCGAGAAGCTGGATGAGAAGCTCGATGAAGACACGCGCAAGAAGATCGATGACAAGCTGGGCGAAGGCGCCAGCGACAAGCTGAAGGGCGCGATTCAGGGGCTGTTCAACTGATCACGCGCTCCTAGCACAGCAAGACCGGCACGCCAGTCCCTCGGGGCTGGCGTGCTGCCGTTGGAGCCCAGACCATGGCGCGCCATGGTACGAGTCACGAGTAGAGGAAGTCTTGATGGCGGTACCTGACACTGCGGCCACGCCTGACGTGGCGGCGTCTGATACCCACGCCCCGCCAGGCGTGGCAAGCATTGCGCTGAGCCCGGAGGAATTCCAGGCCCGCGTGTTCGCATGGTTCGATGAGCATGGCCGCAAGCACCTGCCCTGGCAGGAGAACACCACCCCGTATCGTGTATGGGTCTCGGAGATCATGCTCCAGCAGACCCAGGTCACGACGGTGCTGCCCTATTACGCGCGCTTCATGGAATGCTTCCCGGATGTCGCCGCGCTGGCGGCGGCGGAGATCGATGAGGTGCTGCACCTGTGGACGGGGCTTGGCTACTACGCCCGGGCGCGCAATCTGCACAAGGCCGCTCAACAGGTGGTCGCTGAGTATGGCGGCACCTTCCCGGTCGAGAGTGTCGAGGCACTGTCGGCCTTGCCAGGTATCGGGCGCTCGACCGCCGGGGCGATCATCAGCATCAGCACCGGACAACGGGCGCCGATTCTCGATGGCAACGTCAAGCGCGTGCTGGCTCGCCTGCATGCCGTGGAAGGCTGGCCGGGACGTCCGGCGGTGGAGCGCAAGCTGTGGGCATTGGCGGAGCGCTATACCCCGCAGATGCGGCTGGCGGACTGGACCCAGGCGATGATGGATCTCGGGGCCACCCTGTGCACGCGCGGCAGCAAGCCGGATTGTACGCGCTGTCCCTTCGAGGAAGTCTGTGTGGCGCATGCACGCGGCGAGGAAAAGCGCTTCCCCGAGAGCAAGCCCAAGAAGGCTATTCCGACACGTCAGACGCTGATGCTGCTGGTCAGTGACGAGACGGGCCGGATTCTGCTCGAACGACGCCCACCGACGGGCATCTGGGGCGGCCTGTGGGCGCCGCCGCTGGTCGAGGACCGCGAGGCCGCGCGGGAGTGGGTCGCCCGTGAAGCGCGAGGCGCGCATCTGGAGGCGCCGCTGGACAGTTTCGAGCATGTCTTCAGCCACTTCCGGCTGACCATCACGCCGCAGCCGGTCCAGCTGGGAGCGGCGGAACTGACGCCGTCGGCGGAGGATGGCGTCAACGAACACGGAGCAGACCGTCGTTTCGTCGACCCCGCCGCGCCGGATGCCGTGGGCCTGCCGGCACCGGTCAAGGCGCTGCTGGCACGCTGCACGGATGATCTGTTCGGGCTGTGAGCGAGTCCCTCTCATCGACAGGCCTCGGACGCCTGGGGGAAACCCGCTCAAGCGTGCGAGAATGAGGCAATCGATTGAGCGTCTGGCGAAGGCTCGGCGCTCAACCGCACTGACATCCAGTTCTCTTACGGAGTTACCCATGCGCACCGTACATTGCCGCAAGTATGACCAGGACCTGCCGGGTCTCGACTTTCCGCCGCTGCCGGGCGAGAAGGGCCAGGATATCTGGGCCAACGTCTCGAAGCAGGCATGGGAAGAATGGCAGGCGCTGCAGACACGCCTGATCAACGAGAAGCACCTCAACATGATGGATGCCGACAGCCGTCGCTATCTGATGGAGCAGATGGAGCGTTTCTTCCGCAACGAAGAGACCGATCAGGCCGAAGGTTTCGTCCCGACTGACGCCGCCGCCAAGGGCGAAGCGCAGGGCGGACAGGGCTACGAAGTCTGACGAGACGGCGAGGGCGATGGAAGACGAATAACGACGCCAAATTCTTGATAAGCAAGGGTTGACGTCGGGAAAGGTTTTCTATTTAATACGTCCTCGTTGGCAAGGGCCAGATAGCTCAGTTGGTAGAGCAGGGGATTGAAAATCCCCGTGTCGGCGGTTCGATTCCGTCTCTGGCCACCAAGTGTTGGGGTATAGCCAAGTGGTAAGGCACCGGTTTTTGGTATCGGCATTCCCAGGTTCGAGTCCTGGTACCCCAGCCAGCTGACATGCAGTAACGTAGTAAGAAGACTCATATCATGAGTTCTTTGTGCCGGCTTAGCTCAGTTGGTAGAGCAACTGACTTGTAATCAGTAGGTCGAGGGTTCGACTCCTTTAGCCGGCACCATCTTCAGGCTTCTGTAGATGAACGAAGAACGCAGGATATCGAAGTCGCCCAGGCGGCTTTTTTTGTGTCTTCCGGTCGGCCAGATAGCTCAGTTGGTAGAGCAGGGGATTGAAAATCCCCGTGTCGGCGGTTCGATTCCGTCTCTGGCCACCAAATTGGGGTATAGCCAAGTGGTAAGGCACCGGTTTTTGGTATCGGCATTCCCAGGTTCGAGTCCTGGTACCCCAGCCAATTCTGGCTAGCGGATGAAGTCGCAGGATGAATTCGGCAGCCAACAGAAAAGCCACCCTCCGGGGTGGCTTTTTTGCGTCTGGCGTCTGCTCGCCTTGCGTCTTTCGGCGCTCAATGCGCGGCGGATGAACCGGGGTGATGGGCCTGCCAGCTGAGGCGTTTGCGATAGATGGTCGATGGGGCGATTTCCAGAATGGCAGCGGCACGCGGAATGCTTCCATCGCATGCCGCTATCACCGTCTCGATGGCATCCCGCTCCACCATCCACAGCGGGCGCTGCCAGAGGCCCTGGTTCTCGGCGCCGGGTGGTGCGTGCTCGAGTCTCTCGTGTGAGCCGCCGTGTGCTGGCAGGTCCAGCATGGCGGCCGTGAGACTCTCGCCCTCGTGGAGGATGATGGCGCGGCGCAGGGTGTTTTCCAGCTCGCGCACGTTGCCCGGCCAATCGTGGGCCAGCAGCGCCTGCTCCGCGCAGGCGCTCAGGCTGGTGAAATGCTTGCCTTCGTGGCTGGCCATGCGACTCAGCAAGCCGTTGGCGATCTCGAGAATGTCACTTCCGCGCTCGCGCAGGGGCGGCACCTTGAGCGGGATGACGTGCAGGCGGTAGAAGAGGTCTTCGCGGAAGCGATGGGTCTCCACCAGCTGACGCGGGTCCTGATGCGTGGCGCAGACGATACGGCAGTTGACCTCGACCGTGCGTGTCGCGCCCACGGGCATCACCTGGCCGGTCTGCAGAAAGCGCAACAGCTTGCTCTGCAGTGGCAAGGGCAGTTCGGCGATCTCATCCAGGAACAGCGTCCCGCCATCCGCTGCCACGGCCAGGCCCTGCTGGGCACTGACGGCACCGGTAAAGGCGCCACGCACATGCCCGAACAGCTGTGATTCCAATAGCTCCGCCGGGATGGCAGCACAGTTGACGGCGATGAATGGGCCTTCGCGTACCGGGCTGTGGCGGTGGATGGCAGTGGCGCATAGCTCCTTGCCGCTGCCGCTTTCGCCGGTGATGAAGATGGGGGCGTCCGAATGGGCGACCTGTATGAGGGTGCGATAGAGGGTCTGCATGGACGATGAGCCTCCGATGAACCCCTCAAAACCGTTAGGCCGGCCTGTCGGTAGAGACTTCACCCGTGCGGGGGAGTCGACAGTCAGATTCAACGCAGTGGTGATCGGCGTAGCCTGATGGTGAGCCTTCAGTGCGGTCATGAGTGATGTTCCCTTGCTGCTGGACCCCTGTCAGCAGCTCGTAGAGCATCGCTGCAGGAGCATAATTGTCGGGCTGCTTCTGGTGACAGCCTCTCGGAAGGACACACGCTCCCCAAGCGTTGAGTCTTCGTCATGCGGGTTGTTGCGCGTCCTTTTCCAAGCTTACTCAAACGTGAGAGATGATCATGGCGGCTTTTAGTGGGTTTTTTCCGCTGCGCGCGAGGGTCAGATATCTCATCCCACCCGTTGGCATGATGACCAACTCTCTCCTCACGTTTGACACGTGAGTCTGATGTTCTCAAGTGCCCTGCCTGGGCCGTCACGCCCTTGCCCGGGCGGGGCATCATGGGGCTTCTTCCTGTTCATCATCCGCATTGTTGTGGGTGATGGTGAAATCCGTTGACGACGTCTGCGAACTGCCATCGGCGGACTGGTCCGCCGTGCTGTCGATGGTGCCGGTAGAGCCGTCACTCAGGGTCTGTTCAATCTGCTGCCAGTTGCCGATCGAGGTACTGCTGCCGGTATTGAGCGTGTATGCGCCGATATTGGTCTCGGACCCTTCCCCCAGGCTGCCGGCCTTCTTGCTCTCGTAGAGGATCAGCGCGGTTTCTGCACTGCGCGCCGGGAAGTCGTAGGGGAAGGGGCCCATCAACGAGTTGGCACTGGCGGTACCGGCCAGCAGGAACCCCGTGCCCACGACTCCCAGGCTGATACGTGTGAAAGCATTCATGTCTTGCTCCTTTCGATCTGTGAAAGATGCAGTGTCTGATGCGTGAGACGTCTGATGTCAGCAGATGCTGAAACACACGCGGGTTGCCCCGCGTGTGTTGATCAGGCTGTCGCTGGATTATTGCGGGCCGACATTGATGGAGACGTTGTTGCCCACTGAGGTCGCAGCATTGTTGATGACCGGGCCCTCGAAGCTGCCCACTGGAGGCAAGCCGAGCATGACATTGGTCACTGAAGCCGTGGAGGTCACATCGGCAAGGCTGAACTGGGTGTTGTCGGCAATCAGCGCGGTATCAAGACCAGTTGTGTCCTGGGTGACCGACAGGTTGTTGCCTACCGAGGTCGCGGCATTATCCACACTCAGGTTGAGGATGTTGTCCACAGTGGCCACTGAGTCGATGTTCGCTTTCTGGAAATAGCCCCCTGCCAGGAATTGCTCGTTATGCAGATTGACCATGGCATCGCTCTCGATGGAGGCATTGTTGCCGACTGAGGTCGCCGCATTTTCCAGGCTTTCCAGACGTGTGATATCAGCATTCACGACGGGGTCGGTGGTGGTGGTAGTGATATAGCCAATGGCCCCTGCGCCTGCGCCTGCGATGGCACCGGCACCGGCATTTGCACTAGAGCCAAACCAGCCGCCATAGGAGCTGGCCCCTGCACCTGCGGCTGCTCCTGCAGCTGCGCCCACGCCAATCCCGACTTCGGTGGTGGTTTCACCGGGGCCAGAGCCGTAACTGATGTCACTGACGACGGCTTCCGAGCTGACGTCACCGATCTGCTTCTGGAAGTTCTCGACCATCACCAGGCCACCCGGGTCTTTGATCTTCGGATCGATCTTGGCTTTTACCTTGATGTGAGTATCGACGTGGCCATGCCATTTCCAATGGACATTGTCGAAGGCCTGGGCCTGGCTTGCCACCATGATGCCACTGGCGAGACCGATAGCGATTGCGAGCTTATTATAGGTAGTCATTGTCATGTTCCTCATGAATGTTGACTTATTGTGCTGCGCTGGATGCTGCCGATGTTTCTGTTGCAGGTGCCTCTGTTGCGGGTGTTTCTCTCAACGGTGTTGCGACTGCTGCGGTACTGCCTGATGCCGTATTGGCTGCGGCCACTTGCTGCGTGTTGCCGTCTTTCGCTGCTACATGCTGCCCTGGGTGAAGTTCACATTCCTGCCCCGCAGGTACAGGAAGTCCCAGGCCTTCAGTCAGGAGTTGGTAGGCGCCCATCTCCACGACTGATCTCACGCCCAGCTGCAGTGGTTCATTGCGCACTGCGCCGGAATCAAACTCGACCAGCTGATTGCCGAAGAAGCGATAGATGCCGGCTTCGACTTCGTAACCCACCACCTGCTTCTGCAGGCTGGTGACATAGACGGTGCGGAAGGTGCGGATGTCGACCATGCGCAGGTCCAGGCCCACATTGATCACGGCGGTCCGCAATCCGGCCCCGATTCCGCTGACGAACAGGCGAGTGCCACCACTGGAAATGTTGTAATTGAGCTCAGTGAGGGCACCGAGTACCACGAAGTGCGAGGGGAGGACGGCCAGCTTGCGTGGTGCGTAGGCCATGGCCTTGTTCTCGTAAAGCTGCTGCTCGGCCAGCGGGACGCGAACATCAAGACGCTCTGTCAGGTGAACCTTGCGAGTCTTGTAGAGCGCGCTGATCAACATTTCCGAGACACCCTGAGTGACGGCGGCGCTTTCGGTTACTGTCGAATAGCTGCGTTGCCCCGTCTTGTCAGTAATCTGCCCGACGGCGATGACTGGCAGGTTTGTCGCGCCTGAAATACGGCTCAATGAGGCAAGACATTCACTGTAAGGCGTATTGTTTGAGGTGACTGGCGGCCCGACGACTGGCTCGACATTATCGAATTTCGGCTCGACTGCGGCGCAGCCCCCCAGCACTGTGGCCATGCAAGCGGCCAGACAAATCCGTGGCTTGAACATGCTGGAAGTTCCCCTGGTGTGACGCATTGTCCTGCGCCGTTCTTGTACTCTGATATGTGTCTATCAGTTGTGATGCCGTGACTTTACAGGGGCATTAAGTGTGCCAACTAAATTCACAATAGTTCACAACAACTTACGCTTATTGTCTGGTGATCATTCGCGATGCGATTTGCAAAAGGCGAAGCGTATTGGGGTGAATTGTCAGGAGGCCATGACAAG
Organism: Cobetia sp. 5-11-6-3; assembly: GCF_013374055.1. Taxonomy (NCBI): domain Bacteria; kingdom Pseudomonadati; phylum Pseudomonadota; class Gammaproteobacteria; order Oceanospirillales; family Halomonadaceae; genus Cobetia; species Cobetia sp. 5-11-6-3. The sequence continues at coordinate 25,555 of NZ_BLWJ01000002.1, forward strand.
GAATGAGGCGATATATGAGACATGATGTCTTTCATGCATGAGGCGCGTGGCCACCGTGTGAATGATGAAATGATCTATCGGGGTGACTGAGGAATCTTGTCATCCGTGAGACACAGGAGGTCTCATGTTTTCGCGAGAACGGTGATGGCGGGGGTAGTGCGCGATTGAATGGTCTTTTAACGAACTCGGGGATCAGGCGTCTGTGATTAATTCATGATTCATGGGGTTGAAGTCTGTGTCATGGCCCATAGGTGGGACAGTGCGGCCAAGCCGCAGGAATAGAACGCCGGATTCCTCTTTCCTCAATGCAAGCCATTGATGCCTTAAGGAGAGCAAGATGACAGCTTCACGCCACATGACCTCGTACAACGCCACCGCTGCGCTTTCGTCCAAGCAGCGCCACCACCACGAGATGGACGGCAGCAACGCCAGCGATGGCGCAGAGTCCTCCAATCAGCGTCTGGGTGTCCGTCAGGTCGATGCCGATCGCGATCAGGCGCCGGAAGCCTATCTGGACAAGTCAGGCAGCGACCGAGGCTCCTCTCACTCGCGCGACGCCTACCCGACGCGTCTGAGCCAGCCACCGCAGCACCTGTGGCAGAAGCGCCGCGAGCCCGTCGTGCACTCGCGCGCCGATGAGGGGCCGCTGGGGGCTGAGCAACTCAAGCGGTTCGAGCGCGATGGCTTCCTGTTCGAGCCGGAATTCCTGGCCCCGGAAGAAGTCGAGACGCTGAAGGCCGAACTGGCTGCGCTACTGGAGCAGGAAGATCTTCAGGGCCGTGATTTCACCATCACCGAGCCCAAGAGCCGCGAGATCCGCTCCATCTTCGCCGTGCACTTCCTGTCGGAGCGCTTCCGCCAGCTTGCCGAAGACCCGCGCCTGATGGATCGCGCGCGCCAGATTCTGGGTGGCGATGTCTATGTCCACCAGTCGCGCATCAACTACAAGCCGGGCTTCGAGGGCAAGGGCTTCAACTGGCACTCGGACTTCGAGACCTGGCACGCCGAGGATGGCATGCCGGAAATGCGTGCGGTCAGCGCCTCGATCATCCTGAATGACAATCACCACTTCAATGGCCCGCTGATGCTGATCCCCGGCTCGCACGAAGTCTTCGTGCACTGCCTGGGTGAGACGCCGGAAGACAATCACAAGTCTTCGCTGCAGGCACAGGAAGTCGGTGTGCCCTCGCGCGAAGCGCTGCGAGAGCTGGTCGCCCAGCGTGGCATCGAGGCGCCCACCGGTGCCGCGGGTGGTCTGCTGATGTTTGACTGCAACACCTTGCATGGCTCCAACGCCAACATGTCGCCGGACCCGCGCAGCAACGCCTTCTTCGTCTACAACCGTGTCGACAATGCCATGCAGGCGCCGTTCGCGGCCTCTCGTCCGCGCCCTGAATTTCTGGCCCACCGTGCCGATGGTGGCTGGGATGAACTGGAAAAATGAGCCGCGCGTGACAGACCGCCAGCGTGAGCAAGCGAAAGGAAAGACCGAAAGGCTGAGCAGGCCAGTGGACTGAACTGCACAACCCGGGGTTGCGTTCAGGCGGCGAAATCTCGGACGTTGGTGTGGTAGTGGCAAACCGGCGGGGCGGCGTAAGATTGAGACATCTCTCATTGATCATCTCTCATTGATCATCCATCACGCCCCGACAGGAGTTCTGCATGCCGCTTGCTCAGCGTTTTACCCCACGTTTCAGCGATGGTCGTGTCTTTGCCCATGATCTCGGCAAGGTGGTGTGCGTGGGGCGCAATTATGCTGCCCACGCCGCGGAGCTCGGCAATGAAGTGCCCAGCGAGCCGTTGCTGTTCATCAAGCCCGCCACCAGCGTGGTGCCCATGGACAAGCCGCTGCCGCTCTCGAAGCGTCGTGGCCAGTACCATTACGAGGCCGAGCTTGCGCTGCTGGTCGGCAAGCCACTGTGCGAGGCGAGTGAAGACGAGGCGCTGGAGGCATTGGCCGGCATGGGGCTGGCGCTGGATCTCACCCTGCGTGAGCGTCAGAGCAAGCTCAAGGCCAAGGGCCAGCCGTGGGAACTGGCCAAGGCCTTTGACGGCAGCTGTCCGCTGTCCTCCTTCGTCGCGCTGGAAGGCCCGCGCTGGCGTGATGGCGAAGGCGCACTGCATGATGTCGATTTCCAGGCACTGCAGTATCGTTTCGCCATCGACGGCGAGCAGCGTCAGCAGGCGGATACCCGTCTGATGCTGTTCCCTGTCGCGCGGCTGCTCAGCGAGATCAGCCACAGCTTCACGCTGCTGCCCGGCGACGTGGTACTGACCGGCACGCCGGAAGGGGTTGGCGAGCTGAATCCGGATCAGGCGCTGGCACTGACGCTGGATGCCCCGGATGGCAGCGGCGAGCTGTTGCGTGTCGAGACACGCACGCGCGGCGTGGCATGACGACTGGGGCTGACTGGGGCTGAGACAGCCCTGAGCGAGTAGCCAGCAGCCCTGAGCGTGTTGGCAGCAGCCCTGAGCGTGTTGAGACAGAAAAGCCCCTGCCGGGATTCCGGCAGGGGCTTTTCTGTCTGGGCTGCTGCTTTCTGGTCTTTTGCGCTCAAGGCTCGAATCTCTGAAGCAGAGATCGGCTCAATGACGGAAGGGCTCAGCTCTCCAGGTAGGTATATCCTTCCAGACCTGCCTTCAGGTCCTCGAGCAGGTCTGCCTGTTCCAGCGCGTTCAGATTGGATGACTTGAGCTGACGCGCGAGGCGGGCCGCCAGCTGATCCGGGTCGAAGTTCACGTAACGCAGCACCTGCGCCACGCTATCGCCCTGGATGGCATGGGAAAGCTGCCATTGGCCCTCGTCGTCGAGGCTGGCGTCCACGGAATCGGTATCGCCGAACAGATTGTGCAGGTCGCCGAGGATCTCCTGATAGGCGCCGACCATGAAGAAGCCGAGCAGCTTCTCTTCCTCGGCATGCCATTCCGGCAGCGGCAGGGTGGCATCCAGGCCCTGGTCATCCACATAGGTGTCGATGCGGCCATCACTGTCGCAGGTGATGTCCTGGATCACGCCACGCCGGGTCGGCGCGCGGTCGAGACCGGTCAGCGGCAGGATCGGGAAGATCTGCTCGATGCCCCAGATGTCCGGCAGTGACTGGAACAGCGAGAAGTTGACGAACAGCTTGTCGGCCAGCTTCTCGTTGAGCTCATCGAGCACCGCGCGGTGCGAACGCTGGCGCGCATCGAGGCGCCCGGCGAGACTGCGGCACACGTTGGTGTAGATGGCCTCGGCCTCGGCACGGATGGCGATGCTCGCCAGCCCCATCACGAAGCGCTCCTGCACCTGATGCTGCGCATGCACCACGGCGTGGTAGATCTCCACCAGCTCACGTGGCTCGAGCGCACCCTCCAGACGCGCGGCCTGTGTCCACAGCGCGGCGATCTGCAGATCATCCTCACGCGGCATGGGCAGCGGCAGGTCGACACGCTCCTCGCCGATCACGTCCGTCACCAGCACGGCGTGGTGAGCGGTCAGAGCACGACCGGATTCGGAGATGATGTGCGGATGCGGCAGATCATGCGCCTCGCACACCGCGTGGAACGCCCCGACCACATAGTCGGCGTATTCGCGCATCGAGTAGTTGAGCGAGCAGGCGCTTTCCGAGCGCGTGCCTTCGTAGTCCACGCCCAGGCCACCGCCGACATCGACGATTTCCACGCCGGCACCGGCTTCATGCAGCCCCTGATAGAAGCGCGCGCACTCGGCCAGGCCGCGCTGGATGTCGCTGATGTCCGCGATCTGCGAGCCGAGGTGGAAGTGGACCAGCTTGAGGCAGTCCAACGCATCCACTTCGCGCAGGCGCTCGACCAGCGCGACGATCTGGCTCGCCGTCAGGCCGAATTTCGACTTTTCGCCGCCGGTGTTCTGCCAGTTGCCCTTGCCGATGGTGGCCAGGCGCGCGCGCAGGCCGATGCGCGGCCGCACGCCGAGACGTTCAGCCTCTTCCAGCACCAGTTCCAGCTCGCTGGCCTTCTCGACCACCAGGTGCACGCGGTGGCCGAGCTTCTCGCCCATCAGCGCCAGACGCACGTACTCGCGGTCCTTGTAGCCGTTGCAGACGATGACCGACGGGCCATTGTCCGACAGCGCCAGCACGGCGAGCAGTTCCGGCTTGCTGCCGGCTTCCAGGCCGACACGCCCGCGCGAGCGTTCGCTGGTCGCCAGCAGTTCCTCGACCACGCGACGCTGCTGGTTGACCTTGATCGGATAGACGGCGGTGTAGCTGGCACCATAGCCGCGTGAGCTGATGGCGGCATCGAAGGCGGCGCACAGCTGCTCGACACGGTCATGCAGGATATCGGCGAAGCGGATCAGCAGCGGCAGTCGCAGGCCCTGGGCGCGGGCCTTGTCGATCAGCGAGATCAGCGGCAGCGCAGGCGTACCCGGTTCGCCATGGGGGCGCACCAGCGTCAGGCCATCCTGGCCCACGTCGAAATAGCCGCTGCCCCACTGGTCAATGTTGTAGGTGCGGCGTGCTTCGGCTGCAAAGGAGGTCATCGCGGTCTCCGGAGATGGACGGCGTGAAGGCAAGCCCGGCGGTGCTCAGCGGTGTGGGCAGCGTCGGAGAAGACAATGGCGCCCGCACGGATGCGGGCGCTCAGGGGGCGCATTATGCCTGCTGGGGAGGCGCAGGCAATCGCTTTGCCACTTGCGTGGGCATTCAGGCCGGCTGGGTGGCGTCGGGCAGCGGCAGGGCGCCTTCCTCGATGCGCCGGCCCAGCAGCTGGCGATACTGTGCCGGGTCCTTCGGCGTCAGGCTGTGAGCGGGCGGGTCCACGTAGACCACCAGCAGGCGTGACAGCCAGTAGCGCAGCGCGGTCATGCGCAGCATGCTCGGCCATAGGCGGCGTTCGTCAGCGTTCATCGGGCGCTCGGCCAGATAGGCGCTGAGCAGGGCGTCATAACGCGCCTGATCCAGTCGGCCATCGTCATTGGAGCACCAGTCATTGACCAGAATCGACAGATCGAAGATCAGGTCGCCGGTGCAGCCATTGTAGAAGTCGATGATGCCGCCGAGGCGATCGCCGTCAAACAGCGTGTTGTCGCGGAACAGATCCCCGTGCAGCGCGCCCTGTGGCAGGTCGACGCCACTGAAGACGTCTTCGCAGACATCGATCTCGTCGGCCATCAGCGCCTGGTCTTCCGGGCTCAGATAGGCCAGCACCTTGTGGTGCATCGGCTTGATCCAATGCAGGTCACGGGTGTTGGGGCGCTGGCCGGTGAAGTGCTGCGAGACGGCGTGCATGCGCCCCAGCGCCGCACCGATCTCGCGGCACTGGGCGACATTGGGCGAGACGGGCCACTTGCCCGGCATGCGCGGAAACAGCAACGCCGGCTTGCCTGCCAGCGTCTTGAGCGCCTGACCTTCGCGGTCATGCAGCGGGCCGGGCACCGGCAGCTGGTGGCCGGCGAGGAAGTCGAGCAGCTCGACGAAGAAGGGCAGTTCCTCATGCTCGCCCTGCTCGAACAGGGTCAGCACCATCTCGCGGCGGTCGGTGGTGACGAAGAAGGTCGAGTTCTCGGTGCCGTGGGCGACATCTTCAAGCGATGTCAGCGTGCCTGCATCGTACTCTGCCAGAAATTCTGCGACCTGAGCCTCGCTCAGGGGGGTAAAGACTGCCATGGGTGACTCTTCTCGCCGAAATGTGTCCGCCCCATCAGTGGCGCGCCGCTGGACCGACGCGGCGGCAATGCGCTGACAGGAGTTGTTGTCGGTAGGCAGGAGGGAGACCTCCATGCCCGGGCCGAGCGCAAGGGATGCGTCCGGTCCGGGCATGATGCCCGTCACTGCCGGGTCAGATGCCGCGTGACCCGCAATGCCGAGCTTATCACTTTTTCCGCGCCCAGCCGGGCACCTTGAGCTGACTGGCCTGCGATACGCTGGAACGGGTGAAGTTGCCGTTGCCATCACTGTCGAGCAGGAAGAAGGGCGTGCCCCCCTTGGGGATGATCTCGATGGCGTACAGATGGCCATTGACGCGGTATTCGCGCAGCTGGCGGTCATCCTGCTGACGGCTGGTGACCTGTGGCTTGGGGGCATCACTCTCGGCCACGGCCAGCGGGGCGCCCAGCGCGGTGATGACCAGCAGCAGAGCACTCGCCAGCAGCGTGGGCAGGCGCAGCGTCGGGTGCGGAGCAATCGAAGCAGTCGTGCGCATGGCATTCCTCCTTTAACACGTGAGCCTTCATCGCAGGGAGACTGGCGACAAGGCCCCGTACACAAAAGTCCTGAGCGCAAAGATTCTGTGCGCAAGCGTGCGGAGGGCAAGCGAATCGGCGATGGCCAGAAACCTTGCCTGATGGGCGCAGTCTACGACTCTTGTCAGCCGCGTGCACGATTTCACTGCCCCCGGGAGCTGCCCGAAAGCCGGTCCATGCCCACGGCGTGACTGTGCCTCGCCGCAGCCCTTGCGTATCATGACAGCCATTGATGCCGAGAGAGTTTCGGCCCCGACTCTGCTTGCCCCAAGCCCACCCTTCAGCCTACGGATGCGACTGCTCATGGCCGCCACGCCGATCGTTCTCGTCGATGGATCTTCCTACCTCTATCGTGCCTTTCATGCCCTGCCGCCGCTGACCACCTCCAAGGGCCTGCCCACCGGCGCGGTGAAGGGCGTGATCAACATGCTCAAGAGCCTGATCCGCCAGTATCCGGACAGCCCCATGGCGGTGGTGTTCGACGCCAAGGGCAAGACCTTCCGTGATGACATGTACCCCGAGTACAAGGCCCAGCGTCCGCCGATGCCCGATGACCTGCGCCTGCAGGTCGAGCCGCTGCATGCCTGCGTGCGCGCGCTGGGTCTGCCGTTATTGTGCGTGGAAGGTGTCGAGGCCGATGACGTCATCGGGACTCTTGCGCGACTGGCCACCGAGGCCGGGCGTGACGCCGTCATCTCCACCGGCGACAAGGACATGGCCCAGCTGGTGAACGAGCACATCACGCTGGTCAACACCATGAAGAACGAGACGCTGGACGTGGACGGCGTCACCGAGAAGTTCGGCATTCCGCCCAATCTGATCATCGACTTCCTCGCGCTGATGGGCGACAAGGTCGACAACATTCCCGGCGTGCCGGGTGTGGGCGAGAAGACCGCGCTGGGCCTGCTGCAGGGCATGGGCGGCGGTCTCGACACCATCTACGGTGACCTCGATCGCATCAAGACGCTCAGCTTCCGCGGCGCCAAGACGCTGGCCAAGAAGATGGAAGCGCACCGCGAGGATGCCTATCTCTCCTATCGTCTCGCCACCATCAAGCTGGACTGCGAGCTGGAGCATGGCCTGGAGGACCTCGCGATCGCCGCGCCGGATACCGCCGCGCTGGTCGAGCTCTACAAGGAGATGGAGTTCCGCGCCTGGCTGAAGGAGCTGCTGGAAGGCGGTGACATGGCCGCCACCCCGCACGCCGACGAGAAGGACAGCGGTGTCGCCGGCGGTGATCTGTTCGGCGACAGCATCGCGCCCGTCGCGGACAAGGCCTCCGGCAAGGGCAAGACCGCCGCTGCACCGACGCCTGAGCTGGATGCGGCGGGTGACGAGGACGAGATGCCCGAGGCGCTGCCGCCGCGTGAGGAGCGCAACTACCGCGCCATCACCGAGCAGGCCGAGCTGGACGCGTGGCTGGAGCGCGTGCGCAACGCCACCTCGCTGTGCTTCGACCTCGAGACCACCAGCCTCAACTACATGGAAGCCGAGATCGTCGGCATCGGCATGGCGCTGGAGGTCGGCGAGGCCGTCTACATCCCCGTCGCCCACAGCTATCTGGATGCCCCCGCGCAGCTGGACCGCAAGGCCGTGCTGGAGGCGCTGACGCCGATTCTCGCCGATGGCGCCATCACCAAGATCGGCCAGAACCTCAAGTACGACATCGAGGTGCTGGCGCGCTATGACATCGCGGTGGCCGGTCCGCTGGCCGACACCATGCTGATGTCCTATGTGCTCAACTCTACCGCGACCCGTCACGACATGGACTCGCTGGCGCTCAAGTACCTGGGCGAGAGCACCATCAGCTTCACCGACATCGCCGGCAAGGGCGCCAAGCAGCTGACGTTTGACCAGATCGCGCTGGAAGAGGCGATGCCCTACGCCTGTGAGGATGTCGACATCACCCTGCGCCTCGCCGCGCTGCTGATGCCGCGCATCGAGAAGCTGGGGCGTCTGGGCGAGGTGCTGCGTGATTACGAATACCCGCTGATTCCGGTGCTGGCGCGCATCGAGCGCAACGGCGTCGCGATCGACCCCGAGCGCCTTCACGCCCAGACCCGTGAGCTGACCGAGCAGATCCACGACATCGAGAAGCAGGCCTTCGAGCTGGCGGGCCGCGAGTTCAACCTCTCTTCCCCCAAGCAGCTGGGCGAGATCCTCTTCGAGGAGCAGAAGCTGCCGGTCAAGAAGAAGACCCCCAAGGGCGCGCCGTCCACCGCCGAAGCCGTGCTTGAGGAGCTGGCGCTGGACTACCCGCTGCCCAAGCTGATCATGCGCCATCGTGGCATGACCAAGCTCAAGAGCACCTACACCGACAAGCTGCCGCAGCTGGTCAACCCGACCACGCGCCGCCTGCACACCAGCTACCATCAGGCCGTCACCGCCACCGGGCGTCTGTCGTCTTCCGATCCGAACCTGCAGAACATCCCGGTGCGCAGCGAGGAGGGCCGTCGCATTCGTCAGGCCTTCATCGCACGCCCCGGCTATCGCATCGTCGCGGCGGATTACTCGCAGATCGAGCTGCGCATCATGGCGCACCTCTCCGGTGACAAGGGGCTGCTCTCGGCCTTCGCCGACAACCGTGACGTGCACGCCGCCACCGCCGCGGAAGTCTTCGGTACCGAGGAATCACGTGTCAGCAGTGACCAGCGTCGCAGCGCCAAGGCCATCAACTTCGGACTGATCTACGGCATGTCCGCCTGGGGCCTCTCGCGTCAGCTGGATATCGACCCCGGCCAGGCCAAGACCTACATCGAGCGCTACTTCGAGCGCTATCCGGGCGTCGCCACCTACATGGAAGACACTCGCCACCTCGCCGCCGAGCAGGGCTATGTCGAGACCATCTTCGGCCGTCGTCTCTACCTGCCGGAAATCGGCTCGCGCAATCACGCGCGTCGTAGCGCCGCCGAGCGCACCGCCATCAACGCCCCGATGCAAGGCAGCGCCGCCGACATCATCAAGCGCGCCATGATCGACGTGGACGCCTGGCTGGCGGGCAATGACGGTGACAAGGCGTACGACGCCATGATGGTCATGCAGGTACACGATGAACTCGTCTTCGAAGTCGCTGAAGCGCAGGTCGAAGACTTCATGAAAGACGTCGCCCAGCGCATGCAGAACGCCGCCTCTCTCGATGTCCCGCTGCTCGTCGAAGTCGAGCAAGGCGACAACTGGGAAGAAGCGCATTGATGCTGCGGTCTTTATTTTAAGTTAAATAGACCCCGCGAAAGCGGGGTCTATTTTTGATGTTGCAGTGAGTTAGATTAGTAATGTTCTAATCTTAGGTCGATACTGAGTGAGGTCGTATCCTCTACGGCGTATATTTTATTGTCTACTACTTTGAGTCTAAAGCTTAGCCCGGAGGGCAGATTTATGCTTTTTCTTCTCATGTCGTTTTTGATAGTGTCGATGTTATTAATTATATATTCCTGAGTTTCGTTTAGCCAAATCTCGTACTGATCTGCTTGTATTACCACCTCAATACTAATGCCTGAGGATGCATAACCTCCTCCAATCGGGCCATAAACTGTACCGTCCTCAATTTCTACTAAGGTGTTAGCGTTTTTATCTCTGAGAGTCTTAACGTCTTGGTCAGAAATAGATTTAGTCAGGCCGACTATTCCATTTACACGAAACTGAGCTATGCTTTCAGGCCAATTTTCATGTAATACTCTTATCATATCTTGTTCTACCCAAGAGCCATGTGGTTGTATACTTATTAAGTAGGCAGTGCTTTCGTCAAAGCGACAGAACAACAATGGCCCTTCACGTTCAATAAAGCCATTGGGTCGAATTGTCGTCCCTAAATGTAGGTGATGAATTCCCCAGTCGTTAAGGAGGTAGTCGTTGTATTTAGGTGATCTAATTTTTTCGCTCAAATGAGGAGTCAAGTCTTGCCCTTTGGAAATAGCGTTTTCTAGTATTCTTAGACCTTCTTTGACTTCGTCTGGGCATTGAAATGTTAGAGGTTTTAGAATTTTTCTCGGCTTTTGGGAGATGAGTCTTTTCTGTCGATTAAGATAAATTTGGCTAACTTCTTTATCCCCGTAGGGCTTGTCTTTATATCCGGATTTGTTAAGCTCGCCACGCAATAACTTTATCCAGTCATCGTAAAGATTGATACGAATATTTTGCATTACCTTCCTTCCTCGCTGAGCTATTTTTGTTCCGTGTGATTCATGGGTTTCTTGTGCATCTTTAGGTATTTTATATCAATTTATACGAAGAAGATTTATTTGCAACGGTTTGTTGTATCTATTGGGATTATTGAAAAAACATACTTCGAATATTTATGATTTGTGCTTTTTGTGAATGAGTTGTTCTCCATTATTTTGACTGTATTGATAACGCTCTACGACCACTGGCTACGTTGATCCTTGGCGGTGGTAGGCCGATGCTGTGGGTGGTGTCCGGTTTTCCGGACGCTGGCCGCGGAATGGCGCGGCCCATAACAATCAGATCCGGCGGGTGTCGGTGGCGGCATGATGGCTACCCACGATGACCGGACACGCCAAGGGAGAGTCGGTGATGGTTCAGCAGATGCCAGTGTCAGGCGCGGCGGGTGGAGCGAAGGCGGCTGCCCCGCTGCGCAACGATTCACCTGCCACCTCAATTCATGTCGAGTGGGCGCGTCGCGAGTTGCTGCGAGCCGCGATGGATGCGGTGGAGGAGTGGGTGGTGGTGGTGGATGCCCTGGGCGGTATCCAGTTTCTGAACGCCCCCTATGCCGAGTTTCTCGGGGTGGAGGCCAGCGAGGTGCTGGGGCGCGATGTCAGCGAGGTGATCGAGAACACCCGCATGCATGAGGTGCTGGAAAGCGGACGCGCAGAGCTGGCCCAGCTGCAGTTGATTCGTGGCCACCACATGATTGCCCACCGTTACCCCATCTTCCGCGATGGCGAGCTGATCGGCGCCATCGGCTCGGTGCTCTATCACGACACCTGGGAATGGCGACAGGTGAATGCTCAGGTCCAGGCGCTGGAAGCGGAGGTGGACTATTACCGTCAGGCGCTGGAAACCCCCAACGGTGCCCGCTGGCAGCTGAGTGACATCATCGGGGATTCGCCCGCCATGCGCGAGCTGGCCTGCAAGGTGCGCAAGATCGCCCCCGGCGGCGCCTCGGTGTTGATCCGTGGCGAGTCCGGCACCGGCAAGGAGCTATATGCCCATGCGTTGCACCGCAGCTCGGCGCGCGCCAAGGGGCCTTTCATCAAGCTCAACTGCGCGGCGATTCCCGAAGCGCTGCTGGAAGCGGAGCTGTTCGGCTATGAGGAAGGCGCCTTCACCGGCGCCAGGCGCGGCGGCAAGCCGGGCAAGTTCCAGCTCGCGGATGGCGGCACCCTGTTTCTCGATGAGGTTGGTGACATGCCGCTGGCGATGCAGGCCAAGCTGTTGCGCGTGCTGCAGGACCGCGAGGTCGAGGCGGTTGGCGCGACACGGTTGGTCAGTGTCGATGTGCGAGTCATCGCCGCCACGCATCGCCCGCTGGAAGCGCTGGTCGAGAGCGGCGAATTCCGCGAAGACCTCTTCTATCGCATCAACGTGGTGCCACTGCAGGTGCCGCCGCTGCGCGAGCGCCGTGACGACCTGCCGACCCTGGCCACGCATCTGCTGTCACGTCTGGCGCGTCGTAGTGGCCGTCGTCCGCCGATACTCTCCGAGACCGCGTTGGAGCGCCTATGTGCCCATCACTGGCCCGGCAACGTGCGCGAGCTGGAAAACGTCCTCGAAGCCGCCTTCTATCTGGGGGGCAGCCATATCCAGCCGACCGATCTGCCGGATGCCATCGGTGCCCGGCATGGCGATGCGCGGCATGCAGATGCCCGCCGGACTGAATTATCCACACCCCCCTCGGGTTCAGTCGTGCTTGCTGATTCCAACACGCCAGTGGCAACCGGCTCGCTGCGGGAGGCGATGGCGCAGACCGAGCGACGCCTGATTGAGGCCGCCCTGTCTGCCGCCAATGGCAATCGCACCCGCGCCGCCCGTCAGCTCGGCATCGCCAAGTCCTCGCTCTACGAGAAGCTCAACCGTCATGGCCTGTTGGCCGAAACGCCCTGATCGAGAGTGGTTTCACCTTCCCGCCACAGACGTGGGGTCAAAGCGTCCGGAAACTCGGTCAATGACCGGAATTCCGGACGCTTTGCGTGTCTCGCCACCCCACGCCGTGCTTACCCGCATGGGGTCTGCCTTCCACTATCGGCATATTCGACTGGAGTCGTAGACCGAATTCCTGTCAGCGCGCGACCTTGGTCGCAGCCTTGGCGACCCGCGTGTCCGACTTTCCGGACGCTGCCGAGCGTGGATGGCGGCATCGAGGACATCGTGCGGCTACTCGTGCGTGATTGGCTCTCGTAGCTCTCTGAAATCATTGGAATTGTTGTGGCGTGGTCAGGCGCTTGCGTTGTCAATGGGTAAGTTGACGTAAGCGTCAGCTTGTTGCGTGCCTTATCGCCAGAAAGCATCGAGCCGTACGACCAGCCAGTACAACAACAAATCAGGGAGCCGTGCCATGTTGCATCACGCCACGCCGCGTCACACGACGCCGACTCGTCGCCTGCGCCTCGGAGCCGCCATCGCGGCGGCCGTCGCCACCACCACCTTGATGGCCGCCGCACCTGCTCAGGCGGAAGGGCCGAAGCAGCTCGACGTCGCCAGTACCTTCTCGACCAAGAACTTCCTGGGCGCCGGGGCCGTGCGTCTGTCCGAGGAACTCAAGAGCGCCACCGGCGGTGAAGTCGGTCTGCGCGTGCATGAGCCGGGCGATCTGGTGCCGGCCTTCGAAGTCTTCAACTCCGTCTCTTCCGGCGCGATCCAGGCCGGTTGGGACTGGATGGGCTATTGGGCCGGCACGGTGCCGATCACCAACCTCTATGGTGCGCTGCCGTTCGGCCCGAGCCCGGAAGCCTTCATGTCATGGATGTGGGCCGGTGAGGGCACCGAGCTGATCCAGGCCGCCTATGACCCCTACGGCGTGAAGGTGCTGCCGTGCTTCATCTCCCCGCAGGAGACGGGCGGTTGGTACAACAAGGAAATCAACTCGCCGGATGACTTCAAGGGCCTGTCGATGCGCATCTCGGGCCTTGGTGCCAAGGTGCTCAACAAGCTGGGCGCCTCCACCCAGCTGGTACCGGGCAGCGAGATCTATCTTGCACTGGAGCGTGGCCGTGTCGATGCCACCGAGTTCTCGGTGCCGCAGGTCGATCAGGCGATGGGCTTCAATGAAGTCGCCAAGTACTACTACTTCCCGGGTTGGCACCAGAGCGCCAGCTGGTTCTCGCTGTTGATCAACCAGCAGGTGTGGGACAGCTACAGTGACCAGCGCAAGGCGCAGTTCCAGACCGCCTGCCGCGCGACCCTGCAATGGGCGATGGCCGAAGCGCCGCCGGCTCAGGTACGTGCGATCCATGAGCTCGAAGCCAAGGGTGTCGAGGTCAAGCGCTTCCCGGAACCGGTGATGACCGCGCTGCAGAAGGCCTGGGGGGAAGTGCTGGAAGAAGAGAAGCAGACCAATCCTGACTTCGCCAAGGCCTACGATTCGCTGATGAAGCATGCCGCACTGATCGACGAATGGTACGAGCTGCAGGCCATGCCGCAGCCGATGGCCATGAAGCAGGCCGGTGACGCTGAGGAGGGTAGCGCCCAATGACCGACCCCCGCCTTGCGCCCTGGCGGGCACAGGGCGGGGCGGTGTGTGACGCCCTGGGCCGACCGCTGGTCGGCCTGGGGCTATGGGTGGGTCGCCTGACCAGCTGGTTGGGTCTGGCGATCATCCTGGCCGTGCTCACCACCGTCACGCTCAACGCCCTGGGCATCAATGAAATCGCCAACTGGGGGTCGCCTGACGTGCTGCTGTTCGGCACCGCGATCACCATCAATTCCGTCACCGAGCTTCAATGGCATCTGTTCGGCCTGCTGACGCTGTTCGGTGGCACCTATGCCTTGCACAGCGACACGCATGTGCGGGTCGATCTGTTCTACCAGCGCCTCTCGCCGCGTGGGCGCGCCGTGGTCGATATCCTCGGCCACCTCATCATGCTGATTCCCTTCTGCCTGCTGATCGCCTGGCTGTCCAAGCACTTCGTCACCATGTCCTACATGTCCGGCGAGAAGTCCAACTATGGCGGGCTGGTGGACCGGTATCTGATCAAGGCGATGCTGCCGACGGGGCTGGTGTTTCTCGCCCTCGGCGCACTCGGGCAGATCTTCGAGAATCTGGCCTGTCTGTTCGACCCGGCGCGCACTCCTGAGCGCCTGAAGGACCACGAGATTGCCAGTCTTGCCGGCCTTGCACCTCAGGCAGGCAAGACGCAGGACACCGCTGCACACGAGACGGCCGGCACGACGGCACCCAAGGATCAAGCAGACGGGAGCCATGACGATGCTCGCTGAATACGCCTTGCCCATCACCATGGTGGTGGCACTTCTGATCGGTATCTTCTCCGGCTACCCGGTAGCCTTCCTGCTCGGCGGGCTGGGTATCCTGTTCGCCTTCATCGGTGACATTCCGCTGCCGTTTCTCGGCACTGTCGGCTCGCGCATCTTCGGCGGGGTGATCGAGAACTGGCTGCTGATCGCGATTCCGCTGTTCGTGTTCATGGGACTGATGCTGGAAAGCTCCGGGGTGGCGCGCAATCTGCTGATGACGTTGCAGCGCCTGTTCGGCCGCGTGCATGGCGGTCTGGCCGTCTCGGTGGCGCTGCTGGGCGTGGTGATGGCGGCCAGTACCGGCATCATCGGTGCCTCGGTGGTCATGCTGGGGCTGCTGGCGCTGCCGGTGATGCTGGGGCAGGGCTACAAGGCCGAGATGGCCTGTGGCGTGATCGCGGCCTCCGGCACCCTGGGCATCCTGATTCCGCCCTCGATCATGCTGGTGCTGATGGGCTCCATCCTGCAGATCTCGGTGGGGGCGCTGTTCAAGGCGGCGCTGATTCCGGGGCTGATGCTCGGCGCGCTCTACGTGGCCTATCTGCTGATCACCGCCAAGCTGCGCCCGGACTGGGCACCGCTGCCGGACCAGTCGCTGCTCGGCACCGACAAGACACCGCTGCCGCTTGCGCTGCTGCGGGATCTGCTCGGCCCGATGGTGCTGATCGTCGCGGTACTGGGCTCGATCATGACCGGTATCGCCACGCCCACCGAGGCTGCGGCCATCGGCGCGGGCGGCAGTCTGCTGCTGGCGCTGGTGATGGGCGGGCTGTCCTTCGACACCCTGCGCAACACGCTGCGCGATACCTCGCGGACCAGCGCGATGATCCTGTTCGTCGTCATCGGCGCGACCTGCTTCTCGGTGGTCTTCAAGCGCCTGGGCGGCGACTATCTGATCGAGGATGTCATCACCGGCACCGGCCTGGGTCCCTACGGCCTGCTGTTGCTGCTGATGGGACTGATCTTCGTGCTCGGCTTCTTCCTGGAGTGGATCGAGATCAGCTTCGTGGTGCTGCCGCTGGTGGCGCCGGTGGTCGAGGCGCTGGACTTCGGGCTCGGACTTTCCGGCCAGGGGCTGCTGGTATGGTTCGCGATTCTGGTCGCCATCAACCTGCAGACGAGTTTCCTGACGCCCCCCTTCGGCTACGCATTGTTCTATCTCAAGGGCATCACCGCCGGGCAGGTCTCCATCGGCACCATCTATCGCTCGATTCTGCCCTTCGTCGGCCTGCAGCTGGCGGGGTTGATCCTGTGCATGCTGTTCCCCGCGCTGGTGCTGTGGTTGCCGGGGCTGATGCCCTGAGTGCGGGCAGGGTGCGGGCAGAGTGCGGGCGTGACATCGGCGCCGTGACACCGCCACGCCGTGGAAGGTAGTCAGCAGGGCGAGGGGCGTCACAGGGAGGTGATGTGCCACAGATCCGCCGTGATCGGCAGAGCGATCCATCAGGGAGAACGAGATGCTGCCACGACGCAGGGTATTGATTGCGGGGCAGGGGGAATGGCTGGAAGCCATGGCGCGCACCTTCCTGGAAGATGGTGCCATCATCGCCCTGATGAGCACCGCGCAGACGGATCTCGAGCGCGTGCTGGACGCGCTGGGCGGCGAGCAGTCGGATCGCTTCGGTCAGGTGGTGGGCGAGGGCTGTTTCGAGGTGCTGGTGGCGCGTCTCGGCCGTCTCGACGTGCTGGTCTGCATGCCGCCGCAGGCCGTGGCCGGGCAGTCGCTGGAGGCGTGTCTGGTCGCGCAGGTCGCCGGGCCCGGCGCCTTGCTCAAGGCGGCCTGTGCACGCATGTTGCGCCACGGTGGACGCCTGCTGGCCGTCGCGCCGCCGCTGTCCTCGCCGCCGCCCTCGCAGGAGCATCATGGCACTGCCATGGCGCAGGCGGCGCTGGGTGAGTTGATCCAGCGCCTCGCGCTGCGTGCCCCCGACAGGGTGCGTGCCAATCTGCTGTGTCCCGAGGGCAGCCGACCGGACGCCGTGGCGGAGTGCGCGCGCTTCCTGGCCGGTGGTGCCGGTCGCGCGCTCAACGGTCAGGTCCTGCACCTGACCGACTGATGTCGAATGGGGGCTCCCGACCCTCGTTCTCTTGTCGTACCCCCGGCGCACGATGGCTGCCGGGCCTGCCTGCCATTCCTTCCCAAGCCTTGCCGATTCGTTTCCGCAGATGCGCCGCGTCCGCTGGTCCGACATATGGCCAATTTCATCAAATCTATGTCCAATTTCCTCAAACCACTTCGACGGTAGGGGCTTAAGGTAGAAGAGATTCCAGTCGGACCCGCCCCCGAGAGCAGGCACCTGCCAGGGAAAACAAGCGTGCCGCTCCCCAGCCGTGGAGAACATCGAGTGCCCAGCGCCCCCCTTTCCGTCTGCCTGACAGACTCCGGACGACAACTGCAGCTGAGCCACCCCGAGGGTGATCTGACCCTCGAGGCGCTCTGGCTGCGCGAGCGGAGTCCTGATGACGCGACTCTCGATTCCCTGACCGGTCAGCGCCTGATCGAGGCGGCGGATCTGCCGCTGGATCTGCGCCTGAGCGAGGCGCAGCTCGACGGCGATACGCTGTCGCTGGCCTTCAGCGACGGCCACGCGGTGAGTGTCTCGTCATCGGTCCTGCTGGCGGAGTGTCGCGCGCCACAGGCCTACCAGGGCATGACGTTCTGGAAGGGGGATCTCGCCCAGCTGCCCGAGGCCGACTTCGCGGCAGCACTGGACGATGACGCGGCCTTGCTGGACATGCTCGAGCAGTTGCAGCGCTTCGGCTTCGTGCGGGTCAGTGGCGTGCCGGATCACGAAGATGGCATGCAGAGCCTGATCCATCGCATCGGACCGCTGCGACGCACCAACTGGGGCGGCATCGCCGACGTGAAATCCGTCGCCAACGCCTACGACCTCACGATGACCCAGCGCGGGCTGGAGCCGCATACCGACAACCCCTATCGCGATCCGATTCCCGGCTATATCTGGCTGCACTGCCTGCGCAATGCCGCCCAGGGGGGTGACAGCACGCTGGTGGACGGGTTCAGCGCGGCGGAGCATCTGCGTCGTGAAGACCCCGAGGCCTTTGCCTGCCTGACCGAGGTCAGCCCCGGATTCCGCTATCACGATGCCACCACGCGGCTGGAGAGCGAAGGCCCGTTGATCGAGCTGGACAGTCGGGGGCAGGTGGCCCGTGTGCGCTTCTCCAATCGTACCGAGCGGGTGCCGGCGTTGCCGAGCGCGACCCTGCGCCGTTACTACGCGGCCCGTCAGGCGTTCTACCGC
Source organism: Cobetia sp. 5-11-6-3 (assembly GCF_013374055.1). Classification (NCBI taxonomy): domain Bacteria; kingdom Pseudomonadati; phylum Pseudomonadota; class Gammaproteobacteria; order Oceanospirillales; family Halomonadaceae; genus Cobetia; species Cobetia sp. 5-11-6-3. Next base: position 43,450 of record NZ_BLWJ01000002.1, read on the forward strand.
CTGATTGCCGGTGACGACTTCACGCTGCATCTCAAGCTGGCGCCGGGCCAGATGCTGATCATGGACAACTACCGGCTGTTCCATGGTCGCAGTGCCTTCCAGCTGGAAGGCGGCATCCGCCACATGCGTCAGGGCTATGTGGATCGCGACTCCACGGCCAGCCGCCGCCTGCTGCTGGCCGATCAGCTTGCCGATCAGCTCAGCGGTCGGCCGGACAACCGGGAGGAAGCCACCGCATGAGTCAGCAAGATACCGTCCCGATGACCCAGGCGCGCTTTCGCAGCTTCGCGGAAAGCACGCATGCCGAATGGGCGCTGATCGATGCGCACTTCCGGGAGTATCAGTCCGATGCCTGCCGGCGCGTGATCGCCCACCTGGGCCGCCTCCAGGGAGATCACCATGGCTATCCGGTGGATCGCTACGAGCACTGCCTGCAGACGGCGACCCGCGCCTTGCGTGCCGGCGCCGATGAGGAGATGGTGGTCTGCGCGCTGTTGCACGACATCGGCGATGATCTCGCACCGGCCAATCATGCCGAGATCGCCGCGGGTATCCTCGAACCGTTCATCGATCCGCTCAATGTCTGGATGATTCGCCATCACGAGCTGTTCCAGGGCTATCACTACCGGGAATTCTTCGGCCAGGACCGCCATGCACGTGATGCCTACGCCCACCACCCTGCCTATGAGCGCACCGTGCGCTTCTGTGACGAGTGGGACCAGACCAGCTTCGACCCCGAATACGACACCCTGCCGCTTGCGCATTTCCTCCCGATGCTTGCGCGCGTGATGGGGCGTGAGCCCTTTGGCGGCCTACCGAAACTGGTGGCAGCGCCATCGGCTGCAGTCGCGCAAGGCATGCAAGACCCCGCTTGACACTCCCTATAACAAGGCCCGGCGCGACCGGTGCTGACAAGGAACGACAAGATGAAGCGACCCCTGACCTGCCTGACCTCTTCCCCGTTGCGCGGCACCCGCCGCGGACTTCTCACGCTCGGTGCACTGCTGCTCAGTACGGCGCCGCTGGCGGCTTCTGCCCAGGACACGGACGACGTCTTGACGCTCATCGTGCCGCCCTGGCCCGGTGTCAGCGTCAAGAGCGAGATCGTCGCCCAGATTCTCGCCCCCATGGGCTATGACGTGGAGCGGCAGGAAGTCAGCTCCACCGTCGGTTACAACACGCTGACCACCGGCGACAGTGATGCCTTCCTCGCCGGCTGGCTGCCGGCCCAGAAGGACAGCTACGACGCGGCCATGGCGGCCGGCGCGATCACGGATCTCGGCAACAACGTCACCGGTGCCCGGATGGGCTTCGCGGTGCCGGGCTATGTCTATGACGCGGGTATCCACAGCGCGGCGGACCTGGCCGCCCACGCCGATGAATTCGATGAGACCATCTACTCCATCGAAAGCGGCTCCACCATCAGCGACATGCTCAACGGCGCCATCGACGACGATGTCTATGGGCTGGGTGACTGGGATGCGATGGAATCCTCGACGCCGGGGATGCTCAGTGAAGTGCGCGCCGCCGAGCGCGAGCAACGCTGGATCGCCTTCTACGGCTGGACGCCGCACTGGATGGTGCCGGAATTCGACACCCATATCCTGGAAGACCCGGAATCGGTCTTCGGCCCTGACAACGGCGCCAGTGACGTCAAGACCGTCGTGCGGACCGCCTACGCCGAGGCCAATCCCAACCTGACGCGCTTCCTCGATCAGCTGGTCTTCAGCTCCGATGAGCAGAGCGCCTTCATCCTCGACTACAGCCTGAACGAGCGTGACCTCGATGAGGTGGCGCACGACTGGCTCGTCGCCCACCCGGAGCGTCTGGCGGAGTTTCTTGCCGGCGTGACGACCCGCGATGGCGAAGATGCCGTCGCTGCCGTGAACGCCAGCCTGCAAGACTGACGTAGCCTCCCTACCGCGATGACGGCCATTGATCGCTTCCCGCGCTCCACTTCTCCTGCATATGAAGACGCCGAGTCAGTCGACTCGGCGTCTTGCTGTCAGGGGCCCGGCGTTCAGGCCCCGAAACCCGCGATGAAGACGCGCACGCAGCGCCTGACGTGTGGTCGCAGGCTTTCCGGGTCGGCCGGTTCGGGGAAGCTGCCCAGCAGGGCATCGACATGCAGCGGGTTGAGCAGCATGCCGGTCAGCAGGTTGGCGGCGGCCAGCGGTTCCTGCCCGAGGCCGGAGCCTGGCAAGTGGCCCTCCGCCACCTGTCGTGACAGGTAGCCAGCCAGCCGCTGGCGCGTCAGCTTGGGGCCATTGTCGAGGAAGAGCTTGCCGAGCTGCGGGTTGCGGCCGCTCTCGAAGGCGAGGCCACGAAACAGCCGGATCAGCTGTGGTTCGAGGGCCAGTGTCAGCATCGCCATCCCGAAGTGTTCCAGGGCCTCGTCAACGCGACGTGCCTCATTGACCTCGTGATCCATCACCGACCATACCGACTGTGCTTCCTGCTGCATCACGGCGAGGAACAGCCCCTCCTTGTTGCCGAAATTCCGATAAAGCGTCGTCAGTGATCCGCCGGCCTCCCGTGCGATCTCGTTGATGCTGGTCGCGGCGTAGCCATTTTGCAGGAAGTGTTCTCTGGCGACTTCCCGCTGGCGTCTGCGGCGGGCTTCCCCGCGCGGCGAGGTGCGGGATGTGGCGGTGTCCGGAGCACTCTGCGAGGAAGGGGAGTCCGTCATGTCTGTGTCCTCTGGTGAAAGGGGCCGACTGACGCCGTCAGGGTTGCGATATTGCGAACGAGGCACGCTGTCGGTTGACGCTGTCGGGGGTGGCTCAATGAAGTGTAGTATTCATTACACTTAGTGGCGGTGCAAGATGGCAGTCCCGAGCGCAGGCGTTGCGTCATCGAGGCCGGCCACCGTCAGACGGTTTCCCTGCCTGGCACTGACAGGCAGCAACAGAGAGTCGCCGTATGAACAAGGCAGGCAAGGGCGCAGTGGCGCTCCTCGTGGTGGCGGGCGTGATCGCGGGTGGCGTGATGGGAGTCGAGTGGTGGCAGGTCGGGCGCTTCATGCAGGAGACTGACAATGCCTATGTGCGGACCGACAGCGTGCCGGTACGTTCCGAGATCACCGCGCGCGTGACGCGCATGCTGGTGCATGACAACCAGCCGGTGAAGAAAGGGCAGTTGCTGGTTCAGCTGGACGATGGGGATACCAGGGCCAACCTGGATCAGGCGAGCGCCGCACTCGACAAGGCGCGCACCGGGGAAGTCCAGGCCGAGCGTCAGCTGGATCTGCAGAGCGCGAAGATCGATGAGGCCAAGGCGGCCCTGGCCTCGGCCAAGGCCGAGCGCGATCAGGCCGCGCTGCATCTCAAGCGCTCAAGAAGTCTGGAGAGCCGCAGCTATGCCTCGCGGCAGTCCCTTGAAGATGACCAGGTGACCCTGCGCACCGCCGAGGCCAGCGTGGCGCAGCAGCAGGCGTCGCTGGTCTCCGCGCGTCAGCAACTCGAGGTCTACAAGGCACAGCTGGACTCGGCCCGCGCCGAAGTGGTGTCAGCGGCGGCGGATCTCGCCTACGCGCGCCACCAGCTGGAGAAGACCTCGATTCGTGCGCCCCAGAACGGCGTGGTCGGCAATCGCAGTGTCGAGGTCGGCACCATGGCCAGCGCCTCGCTGACCCTGATGCAGCTGGTGCCGGTGGAAAGCGCCTACGTGGTGGCCAACTACAAGGAAACCCAGACCGAGCGCATGCGAGTCGGGCAGCCGGTCCACCTTGAGGTGGATGCCTATCCGGACATCGAGTTCGAGGGGGTGGTGGACAGCCTCGCGCCGGCGACCGGCACCGAGTTCAGCCTGCTGCCGACGGACAATGCCACCGGCAACTTCAACAAGATCGTCCAGCGCGTGCCGGTGCGTATCCGCCTGACCGGCCCGGAATCGGCATTGCCACGCCTGCGGGCGGGGCTGTCGGTCGTGCCGTCCATCGACACCCGCGAGCTGCCGGAGACCGGCACCTATGCGGCCAGTGTCACCGCGCCTGTCACCGCGCCGGTCATGGCGCCTGATAGCGTGCAGGCCGCCTCCGATGTCGCGGCCACCGCCGAACACGGAGCGCAGTGAGCATGGCCGAGGCAACCGCAGCCCCGGCTGGTGCTACCAGTGACATGCCGTCGCGCCGTCAGCAGATCGGCTTCATCGCGGCGGTGTTCGGCATGTTCATGGCGATCCTGGATATCCAGATCGTCGCCAGCTCGCTCAATGAGATCCAGGCGGGCCTGGCGGCCAGTCCCGAGCAGGTCTCCTGGATCCAGACCAGCTATCTGATCGCCGAGATCGTGATGATTCCGCTCTCGGGCATGCTGGCGCGCATCTTCTCGACCCGCGTGGTACTGACCGTCTCGGCGCTGGGGTTCACGCTGGCGAGTCTGGGCTGTGCATTGTCCACCTCGCTTGAGGCGCTGATCGTGCTGCGTGCGGTCCAGGGCTTCATGGGCGGGGCGATGATTCCGCTGACCCAGGCCGTGAGCTTCTCGATCTTCCCGCGGCGCAAGATGGGCACCATTCAGGCGGTAATCGGCCTGGTGGCGACCATGGCGCCGTCCATCGGTCCCACCGTCGGTGGCTATCTGACCGAGTATTTCAGCTGGCACTGGCTGTTTCTGGCCAATCTGCTGCCGGGCATCCTCGTGGCCAGTCTGGTGTGGCGCAATCTGGAGATCGACAGCGGTGATCGCGGATTGCTCAAGCGTCTGGACACGCTGGGACTGTCTTTGATGGCGGTGTTTCTCGGCAGCCTCGAATACGTGCTGGAGGAGGGGCCGGGAGATGACTGGTTCGCCAGCACCCCCATCCTGCTGTGGGCCATCGTCTGTGCGCTGAGCTGCGTGGGCTTCTTCTGGCGCGTGCTGAGTGCTGACAACCCCATCGTGGATCTGCGCGTGTTCAAGAATCGCAACTTCGCGCTCGGCGCGCTGGTCGGCTTCTGGCTGGGCGTGGTGCTCTACGGGCTGGTCTATCTGGTGCCGCTGTTCCTCGGCAGCGTGCGTGGCTTCTCGAGCCTGCAGATCGGCGAGGTGATGTTCGTGGCGGGCGTGGCGATGTTCCTGATGGCACCGCTGTCGGGCAAGCTCTCCGATCTCATCGATCTGCGCCTGATGATGTTCATCGGTCTGGTGCTGACCGGTGTCGGCACCGGCATGAATGCCCATCTGACGTCGGGCTCGGGCTACAACGAGTTCTTCTGGCCGCAGGTCATCCGTGGCGTGGGCCAGATTCTGGTGCTGCTGTCGGTGTCACGCCTGGCGATGGGACGACTGGCACCGCACGAACTGGGCAACGGCAGTGGCCTGTTCAACGTGATGCGCAACCTGGGCGGCGCGGTGGGGCTGGCGCTGATCGATACCGTGCGCGACTGGCGGGAGGACTACCACTGGAACCAGCTGATCGGCTCCATCGACCAGAGCCGCCAGGTGGTGATCGACCAGCTGGCCAGCTATCAGGTGACCTTCTCGGGCCTGACCGACCCCTGGCAGGCGGGCGTCGCGATGATCGCGCAGCGCATCAGTCTTCAGGCCGAGGTGCTGGCCTTCGACAATATCTTCCTGTGGCTGGGCGCGGTCTATGTGGTGGGCAGTGTCGTGGTGATCGCCTTCCGTCGCCCGGAGAGCGAGGGCAGTGACGAAGGCGGCGCTCACTAGCGTGGCGTCACCGCCGCCCCGGCCAACCAAAAGACCCGCCTTGATGGCGGGTCTTGTCGTTTCAGCCTTCGGGTGACAGCGTCTCACCAGCCCCAGAACATCAGGTACCAGACCCCCAGCGCGGGCAGGCAGGCCAGTGCGACGCTTGTCGTGCCGACCAGTCGTGCGGCGTTGCCGGCGAGCCGTCCACCGTTGCGCTGCTCGCCGTTGCGCTGCTCGCCGTTGTACTGCTCGCCATTGTACTGCTCGCCAGTGATGCGCCAGGCCAGTCGCAGGCCCCACAGGCAGGCCAGTGCCAGCAGCACGGCGCGAAGATCATTGGCCCAGGTGAGGTTGATGCCGTCACCGCGCAGCAGCGTCATGGTGGTGGCGGAGAGGCCGAGGAACACGCCGAGCCCGCCCAGCGGAATCAGGCTCAGCGAGAGATGCCACAGGCGTGACAGCGTCGCCTTGCCCCCCATCAGCCAGTTGCCAAGCAAGAGCGGCAGGCTGGTGAGTGCGCCCAGCAGACCGCCGCCCACCACGATCCACAGCGTGATCAGACTGCCATCGAGCAGATTGAAGACATCGTTGTGCTCGGGATAGTTGGTCAGGATCCAGGTGGGCAGGGTGGTGGTCAGCGGCCACATCAGGTCATGCTCGATCAGCCAGACGGCCAGCTGCTGCTTGAGCGCGACGAACCACGGGCTGGCGCTCCAGCTGAAGGCGCCGATGGCGATGCCGAGCAGGCCGAACACCAGCACCGAGTAGTGGGTGAAACGCACCGGCTGCGGCGGTTCGACCAGCTCCACGCCCGGCGACCGCCATTCCAGCTGCATCGCGTCCTTGTAGCCACTGCAGCGCCCGCAGACATGGCAGTCGCCGGCACTGTCGAGCTGCTTGAGCGGAATCAATGGCGCGCAGTCAGGCGCATGCGTACGCACGGCATTGCCCTGGCGCACGGCGCGGTTGTGGGCGTTCCAGCGCGCCTGGTCGGTACGGAAGTGGGTCGGCGAGAGGCGCGCCAGCAGATTGAAGACGCCATTCACCGGGCATAGCTGACGGCACCAGACGCGTGTGCCCTTGCCGTAGATCAGCCCGACCACGATCGCCGCCACCGTCGAGCCGCCCAGTACCACCAGCGCGCCCAGCGGGTACTGATAGACGCTGGCCAGCTGACCGTAGAGCGTGGTGCCCAGGAAGGCCACGAAGGGCCAGCCTCCCCAGCGCATCCAGCCCGGAATCGGCCGGCCGAGCCCGATGCGGCTGGCGGCCTCCGTCAGGGTGCCCTCGGGGCAGAAGACCCCGCACCACACCCGGCCCATCAGCACCATGCTGATCAGCACGAAGGGCCACCACAGCCCCCAGAACACGAATTCGGCGAACACCGTCAGATTGGTGAGGATGTGCGCTTGATAGTCGGGCAGCGGCAGCAATGCCGGCACCACCAGCAGGAAGGCATAGATGCCCACCACCAGCCACTGGATAAGCTGGATCAGGCCGCGCCGCTGTTGCATCGCCTGGCCGAAACGCGCGATACGCGTGGCTCGGGAGGCGCCGGCTCCGGCGTCACTGGCGATGATGTCCGCCCGTGCGTCGGGGCGTGCGGAGTGTGTACTGCAATGGGCCATGAACGCTTCCTCTTCTCTCACTGGGCAGTGCGCGGGACGGGCATCAGCTGCGCGCGCGGGCGGTGAGCTGCTTGCGCTGATCCTTGCGCTCCACCTTGCGCTGGCGCTTCATCAGAGTGATGACGATGACCCAGTAGAGGGCATAGCCCAGCACCATGGTGGTGGCGGGCCAGGCGCGATAGCCGGCGAAGGTCGCCAGCAGGCCACCGAGACCGCTGCCATCATCGAGCAGCCAGCTGGAATCCCACAGCGGGTCGAGACCGGTCGGCAGATAGCCCAGGCCGATGAGCTGCTCAAGCCCTGACATCAACAATGACGCGGCCAGCAGCAGCAGCAGGACTTCCGTGACGCGGAAGAACAGCTTCCAGGAGAACAGGCGCGAACCCAGCTGCAGGGCCATGAAGGTCGCCACTGCCAGCGCGAAACCGATGAAGGCCGCGAGAGAGAAGCTGCCGATGCCACCGGACTGCAGGCTGGCGGCGCCCATGCCGTAGAGGAAGACGACGGTTTCCGCACCTTCACGTGCCACGGCGATGGCGACCAGTACCGCGACCCCCCAGTAGCTGCCGGAGGAGACGGCCTCGGCCAGGCCGCTCTCGAGTTCTGCCTTGAGAGTCCGGCCCTTGGTCCGCATCCAGAGCACCATCTGGGTGATCAGCAGGCAGGCGATCAGTACCAGCGCCGCCTGGAAGACTTCCTGGGCGGTGCCGGTCAGCCAGGTGTTGGCGCCCATCAGGGCCGCGCCCATCAGCCCGGCCAGCACCAGACCGGCAACGACCCCACCCCACAGGTAGCGCAGCCCGGCGCGCGTGCCCGACTGCACCAGCCAGGCATGCATGATGCCGATGACGAGAATGGCTTCGACGCTTTCGCGCCAGACGATAAACAGAACCTGATCAAACATGGCGGGACTCTCGGGGACAGCGGGCAGGGTGAGGAATCGGCAATGCCGTTCGTGCCCTGACAGGGAAGAGATGGCAGGCGCGGCAGGGGACGAGGCAAGTGACGGCGGACATGTGCCGGTGCCTCAGTCTTCTGCGACGACCTTGCCGCGGGCATCCGGCAGGTGGAAGTCATCGAAGTAGTCGTAGCTGCCGGTACGCAAGGGGTGGATCACCACGAAGGATTTCACGCCCGGGGCCAGCACCTTCTCCTTGCGCAGCGAATTGCTCTCGAATTCGGCGGGCGTGTTGCCCGCGTTGTGCAGCTGGATGACGAATTTCTCGCCGGCCTTGACCTTGAGCACCTCGGGACTGAGCTTGCCGTTGGTGAGCGTCAGGTCATAGGACGGCATGTCGCTGGCCAGCGTCACGCGCGGCAGCAGTACCGCCAGCAGCAGAGCGAGGGTCGGCAGCAGCGCAGCGACGGACTGCCGGGCAGAGCGACGACGAGGAAGGCGCATGATGGGCTCCGGGATAGTGGGGTAGGCACTCGGCAGAGGCACGAGGGAGAGTCATTCGGACGTGGCACTCGCGGGCGCCAGGTGCCAGGGATGGAGGGTTGCCGGCAGAGCGACCAATGGCCGCGAGCGCTTTTCAGCACAGGCGGCCATTGGAGACAGCGGGCGGACATGCCGGCGGATACGAGATGGCGCCGTCATGTCCGCCACGTGCAGAGGCTGGTGCTCAGTAGCCGCCTTTCTTGCCGACACCGGCATACACGAAGTCGTAATCGGTGGTGATGGTGTCCGGCCACTCGGCGACACCGGTTTCCTTGTCGATGTGACGCGGCATGTCCGGGTGCTGGATGTCGAAGGTCAGGTGGTATTTGCCCGGGCCATCCAGCTTGACGTTCTTGCCATAGTGGGTGCCGTCGTTGGCGATCATCGGTACCAGATCGCCTTCGATCGGAGTATCACTGCCCTGCTTGGTCAGGGTGTAGTGAATGCCCAGATAGGGAATCCAGTCGCCCGGCGCGAAGCCGTTGTCGTTTTCCATCAGTGCGTGGATATCGGCTTCCAGATGGATGTCGGCCTGATTGGCCGGCAGCTTGCCTGCCGGGGCCATCACCACTGGCTGCAGATAGACGGCCGCGATTTCCATGCCGCCTTCCTTGACCGGAGTGCCGATCGGGTATTCCAGTGCCGAGGCCTGGCCCGCCACGAACGGTGCCGCCAGGCTCAGGGCGAGCAGGGCAGGCTTGAGCGCGCGGGGCAGAGTAGTGGTGACGAAATGACGCTGTGGCATCGGGGATGGCTCGCAATAATGGGAAGTGGAGCTTCATTATCCTGATAGGCATAAATATAACCATTCTCATTCTTGCGCCGCCTGCGTTGCCTATCTTGCAACGGGGTGTTTTTAAATATGAGATATTACTTAAATAAAAGGATGTTGAGAGAGAGGGGGCCCGGCGTGACTGGCCCCTGGCCTCCCGTCATGTGGATTCCAGCACCATGTCTGGTCTGCCACGTCACCATGCGGCATGCTGCGCGCCATGATGACGATTTCTTCACGTTACCCCGCCTCATTGGACCCTCCCGCCGTCGATGCCTGGTGCCGGACACTGCATGAGCGCCTGCTCGCGCGGCATCAGCGCGCCTGTCTGTGGATCAGCGGCGGAGAGGGCACGAGCGGTGAACCCTGCGCTGCTGCGCTGGCGATCTGTGACCTGTGGCCAGCGCGTGAGCCTGCTCCGCTGTGGCTGGGGGCCGGAGAGGCGATCACGACGCCGGGCGGGACACACGTGCGCTCGCTGGCGATGGCCAAGGCTGCCACTCAGCTGGGCGGCGAGCAGGCATTGGTCGTCTTCGATGCCGCACATCCGCAGAGTGGTCTTGATCCCGATGCCTTCGGGGCCGTGGCCGGCACTCTGATGGCGGGAGGACTGCTGGTGCTGGTGACGCCTGCCGCCTGGGCCGACGCCGAGCCAGCGCCAGCGCCGGATGGCGATTACGCGCGTCTGGCGCACTGGCCGTTCGCGCGTGAGCAGCTTGCGGCGCGCTATCTGGCGCGGCTGGCACGGCGTCTCCAGGCGGATGCCAGCGTACTGCACTGGCCGCAGGGCGAACCGTTACCGACGCTGCCACCCGCCGGGGAGGCAGCGACCCGTGTCGGTGAGGTCACGGACCCTGATTGCCTGACGTCAGATCAGGCCGAGGTGGTGGCCGCGCTGGCGGCACTCCGCCCGAACCAGCCGGTGGTGATCAGTGCCGATCGTGGCCGCGGCAAGAGTGCCGCGCTGGGCATCGCCGCGGCACGCTGTCTGGCAGCGGGGGAAAGTGTCTGGCTGACGGCGCCACGGCCGGCGGCGGTGGCCGCGGTCTTCGCGCGTCTGGCAGCGCTGCTGCCGCGGGGGCGCCGCGAGGGCAATGCCTTTCGGCTTTGCATGCCGGCAGCCCCCCCCGCGCAAGGCGGGTGGACAGCTGATGGAGCGGAGGTTGCGAGCGAGCTGCGTTTCCTGGCACCGGACGCCATCACCGCCGCCCGCCTCGCCTGCCTGGAGGGGCCGCTGCCGCGCTTGTTCGTCGATGAAGCGGCCGCCATCCCCACCCCGTTGCTCAAGGCGTCTCTGGCGCATTTTCCGCGCATCGCCTTCGCCACCACCGTCCATGGCTATGAAGGTACCGGGCGAGGTTTCCAGCTGCGTTTCCGCCAGCATCTCGAGCGTCAATGCCCCGGCTGGCAGGCGCTTGAGATGACCACGCCTGTCCGCTGGGCGTCCGGTGATCCGCTGGAGGCGCTGATCGATGATCTGTTGTTGCTCTCGGCACCGCCATCAACGCTGGCGCCGGTCATGGAGGACCGCAGCGATGTCGAGCAATGGCTGGCCGGCAGTGAGGTCGTCGTACTGGATCGGGACGCTCTGGCACGCGATGAAGCGATGCTGGAGTCGCTGTTCGGCCTGCTGGTGCAGGCGCATTACCGCACCACGCCGGCGGACCTGCGGCAGCTGCTGGATACCCCGGGGCTCAGGCTGCTGGCGATTCGCCATCAGGAGACCGCCAGTGGCAAGCCGGCATGGCTGGGCGTCGTGGCGGCCGTCGAGGAGGGCGGGTTTCCTGCACCGCTGGCAGAGGATATCTGGCGAGGTCAGCGGCGGCCGCGCGGGCATCTGCTGGCGCAGTCTCTGGCGGCGCATGCCGGTCATCAGGCGGCCGCCGAGACGCGCTGGTGGCGGATTCTGCGCATCGCGATACATCCCGCACTGTGGCGGCGTGGGCAGGGGGCGCGCTTGCTCAATGCGCTGGAGCAGCAGGCACGGCTGGCGGGTGTCACTCGTCTCGGCACCAGTTTCGGGGCCGAGGCGGGGCTGGTGGCCTTCTGGCTGTCCCAGGGCTTCATGCCACTGCGCATGGGGCTCAAGCGGGATGCGGCCAGTGGCGAGCATGCGGTGATGATGGGCAAGGCGACGGGGGAGTCATGCGATGGCGCAGGCGAGGCCTCGCCGAGAGATACCTTGCTCGAGGCGCTGCATCAGGACTTTCAGCATCTGCTGCCGAGCCTGCTGGCGCATGAGCTGGCCGGGCTGCCTGACGTGCTGGCATCGCGGCTCGCCCTGGGCTGTCAACCGGCTCAGGGCGGTCAACCGGCTCAGGGCGGTCAACCGGCTCAAGGCTGCCAACCGGCTCAAGGCTGGCCGCAACGACTCGACTGGTATCGGCGCGGTGGCGGAGGTCTTGCTCTGGTGCGGCCGTGGCTGCAGGCCGCGCTGAAAGCCCACGGCTCCCCGGATGAGCAGTGCGTCGGCTCATCCGGACTGGATGAGGCCGCGCGTCACGGACTCGCACTGGCCCTGGCCGGCCAGGATGCACCAGCCTTCATCGACTGGGCCCAGCGTCAGGGCATCGTGGGGCGCAAGGCGCGTGATCGCTGGTGTCGTGCGGCGGCAGGGCGTCTCGTCGATGCGCACGGTGCCCTGCCTGGCGGCGATCATTGATCAGAGGCCGGGGATGCCGATCGGTCCCGGCATGTCGGGAATCGGCGAGCAGCCGCTCAGCATCAGCAGGCCAGCAGTGGCGGAAAGGACGGATAACAGCAGAAGTCGGCGGGGCATGAGGGCTCCGGTTGTCAGGGGCTGGAAGTGCACAGCGTGGCTGTGTCGAGAGATCTCATCCTTGCATATTCGCAGTCACTGATCGACAGGCACCGACAACCACTAGCCATGGCCGTGGACGGTTCCGTATGCTCGGGGATGACAAGAACAGGAAACTTCGCCATGAATGAGCATATCGACACGTTGGAACCCGCCATTGTCTGGCGTCATTTTCGTACCCTGTGCAATATCCCGCGCCCTTCCGGGCATGAAGCGGCACTGGTTGAGCATCTGATTGAGTGGGCGCAGTCGCGCGGCCTCGCGCATGACCGCGACGATTTCGGCAACCTGCGTCTGCGCAAGGCGGCCACCCCCGGCCATGAGAGCGCGCCGGGGATCGTGTTGCAGGGGCATCTCGACATGGTGGCCCAGGCGGCCAGCGACTCCCGCCATGACTTCACCCGTGATGCGCTCGAGACATATCTCGAGGATGGCTGGCTCAAGGCGCGCGGCACGACGCTGGGCGCCGACAATGGCCTCGGCGTCGCCGCGGCGCTGGCGGTGCTGGAAGACGAGACGCTGGTGCATGGTCCGCTGGAGGCGTTGTTCACCCTCGAGGAAGAAACCTCGATGGGCGGCGCATTGAATCTGGCCGAAGGCTGGCTGGAAGGGCGCTATCTGCTCAATCTGGACTCGGAGGACCGTGGCCAGGTCTATATCGGTTGCGCTGGCGGTGCGGACATCAATGTCGCGCACGAATTCGCCACGTCCTCGCTGAAGGATGCCGAGGCGGAGCTTGAGCTCACCATCGGCGGGCTGGTCGGAGGACATTCCGGGCTCGACATCCATCGTGGGCGCGGCAATGCCAACCGCCTGATGTCACGGGCACTGGTAGCGCTGGCGGAATTCTCGCCGCGTCTGGTCAGCTGGTCTGGCGGTACGTTGCGCAATGCACTGCCACGCGAGGCGACCGTCGGCGTGGTGCTGTTCGATGAGCGTGTCGCGGCAGCCCGCCAGCGTCTGGCGGAATTCGAGGCGCAGATTCGCGATGAGCTGCGTGACACGGATCCGGACGTCACCCTCAGCGTGACGCGCGGCAATGCCGAGAGTGCCCTGTCCGTCGAGGATACCCAGCGGCTTGTCGCCGTACTGGATGCCGCGCCCTATGGCGTGGAGCGCATGAGCGCAGCCGTGGAAGGCGTGGTGGAAACCTCCAACAACCTCGGCGTGGTCCAGCTGCGTGAGGGGAGTTTCCATCTCTGTGCCCTGGTGCGCTCGCTGCGTGATGATGCGGTCTCCATGATGGAGCAGCGCATCCGCGGGCTGTTCGGCCTGTTGGGGGCGCACACTCAGGCCGAGAATGCCTACCCGGGTTGGCAGCCGCAGCCTGAGGCGGAGCTTTTGGCGCGATTCTGCCGCCTGCACGAGAGCGTCACCGGCCGCGCGCCGGAGATCAAGGTCATCCATGCCGGTCTGGAATGCGGCATCCTGGGGGCCAAGTATCCCCAGCTCGAGATGATTTCCTTCGGCCCCTTGATCCGCGGTGCGCACTCGCCCAGCGAGCGCGTCGAGGTCGACTCGGTCGGGGAATTCTGGCAGGTGCTCAAAGGACTGATCACGACGCTTGCCGAGCCGCGCGACGCCTGATCCGGGCCGATTGACTCCCCACGACACCGCCCCCGCAGGTAGCCTGCGGGGGCGGTGTCGTATCTGGGCATCAGGCTCTCGTTGAGCTTCCTGCGGGGGCGCTGGCTGGGCACTTCGAGAGTGCGTCAGCTCAGTGGATATTGATGCGTATCGCCGGGAAGCCGATGCTCACGCCATCGTGACGGCGGCGCAGGTCATGGCGGCGCGAATCGTATTGTCGATACTGATGAGGCGCGTAGCGCTCATGTTGGTAGTAGCGGCGCTGGGGAATGCGGTGACGTGTGTCGTGGCGAGAGTGATGGCGCTCCACCCGCGGCTCGTCGAACATCCTCAGATGGCGGCGCTTGATCGCCTCATGGCGGCTTTGCGGCGTGCTGTGACGCTCGATGGTCTGTCGGCCGTGATGCTGCTGACCCTGTGAGCGATGACGATCATCCGCGGCAACGACACCGGGGATGGCGAGGCTCAGCATGAGTCCCAGGCTCAGCAGGACTGGTGCCATTGTGATGGTGTGCATGGGGTGGTCTCCCGTGTTGTCGGATAGTCACCCTTCTTGATCCCTGTTCACACGATACCGTGTCGCGGACACTTTGACGAACAGCGTTCTCTGATGTGTCGACGTCTCCCTGAGTCCATGTCGTGATCTTCTGGCCTTCATGCTCTATGGCGCTCAAGGTAAGTGCTTGCTCGCAAATGCTTTTCCCTCGATGAGCGTCAGTCTGCGGTGCAGAGCGCAAAAAAAACGCCCCTGCCGCGGGGGCAAGGGCGTTTTCGGGTGCTGTCGTCGGGGACGAGATCAGGCGTGTTGATGCTGATGCTTGCCCTCGGCGAGCTCCTCGAGCAGCTTGGCATTGAAGGCATCGAGGTCATCCGGCTTGCGGCTGGTGACCAGCGCGCTGTCACACACCACTTCACTGTCCTGCCACTCGGCACCGGCGTTCTTCAGGTCCTGGGCGATGGAGGGGAAGGAGGTCATCTGACGACCTTCGACGACGCCGGCGTTGATCAGGATCCACGGCGCGTGACAGATGGCAGCCACCGGCTTGTGGGCCTGGAAGAAGCTGCGCACGAAGTTCAGTGCGGTCTCGTCCTGGCGCAGGGTATCGGGATTGAACAGGCCACCCGGTAGCACCAGGCCATGATAGTCGTGTTCGCTGGCATCGCTGAGCGAGGTGTCGACCTGGTAGGTCTCGCCCCAGTCGGTTTCGGCCCAGGCACGAATGCCGTCTTTCTCCGGCGAGACGATGTGTACCTCGACGCCCGCCTCCTGCAGTGCGGCGCGCGGCACCGCGAGCTCGGATTCCTCGAAGCCATGGGTCGCGAGAATGGCCACGCGCTTACCTTGCAGTTGTTGACGTGTCTGCTGATCGGTCTGCTGTGTCATGCAAATCTCCTTTCCGTGCTTCGGCTCTTGCGAGCGTGTTGGGCAGAGAAGGGAAAAATTCTGCTCTCAGCATGCATTACTCACTGAGGTGAGCGCCCCACGTTGATGCAGCGAATTCCCGTCCTTTCGTGCCCTGACACTCAAGACATGGATGCGCGATACTGACTTTCAAGGGGGTGACCCCACTGCGTTTTCACCGGCCATGGAGTGCCCGATGCCTCTGCTTTCTGAATCTTCCGCCGTGATGTGGTTGCTGGTCGGCGTGCTGTTGATGCTGTCGTTGATCCTGGGGTTGGGCTGGCGGCGAACCCGCGAGCAGCTTCACGCTCTCGAAGAGAGCAGTGACGAAACCCGGCAGGCGTTGCAGCAGACGCTTGAAGAGGCGCGGGATCTACAGCAACAGGCCGAGCAGCGGGCGGCCCTGGTCGAGCAGCGTGCCGCACTGGATGGGCAGCAGGCGGAGCAGCAGCAACGCCATCTGAACCAGTCGCTGGAGGAGACGCGGCAGGCGCGCGATGCGCTGACGGAACAGCTCGCCACGCTGCGCGAATCGCTGCAGGGGCGGCTTGATGAACAGTCGCGTGCGCTGAGTGAACAGCAGACGCTGGCACGCAGCCTGACCCGTCAGCAGGAAGTGCTGGAGGCCCAGCTGCTGGAGCGTGAGGAGCGTCTCGAGACATTGACCGAGCGCTACGCCGAGCTGCGCGAGACGCATGCCTCGCTGGTCACGCGTCAGCGTCAGGAAGCCACTCATCACGCCGAGCAGCTGGCACTGCTCAACGACTCCCGCGAACGCCTGAGTCAGGAATTCGAGCAGCTGGCAGGCAAGGTGTTCGAGGAGCGCCAGCAGCGTTTCACCGCCGCCAGTGGTGCCCAGCTCGAACAGTTGCTCAAGCCGTTTCGCGAGCAGGTCGGGGACTTTCGTCAGCGCCTCGAGCAGCTGCATGGCGAGGAGGTACGCGAACGCACCAGCCTCAAGAGTCAGCTCGACCAGCTGGCGGGACTCAATCGCCAGATCACCGAGGAAGCGGCCAATCTGTCACGTGCGCTCAAGGGCGACAGCAAGATGCAGGGCAACTGGGGCGAGATGATTCTGGAGACCGTGCTCGAGCGCTCCGGCCTGCGAGAGGGGATCGAGTTCAAGCGCGAGGTGTCGTTCAGCGGTGAAGGCGGGCGCCAGCGCCCGGATGCCATCGTCTACCTGCCGGACAACAAGCATCTGATCATCGATGCCAAGGTCTCGTTGAGCGCCTACACCGACTACGTCAATGCCGCGGATGAGACGGCGCGGGCGCGAGCCCTGAGGGCGCATCTGACCTCGGTGCGCGGCCACGTCACGGGACTGGCGCGGCGCAACTATCCCGCCATCGAGGGGCTGGGGTCACCGGATTTCGTGTTCCTGTTCCTGCCGATGGAGCCCGCCTTCGCGCTGGCCTTCGAGCATGACGACAGCCTGTTCCAGGACGCCTTCACCCAGGGCGTGGTGATGGTGACGCCGACCACCTTGCTGGCCAGTCTGCGCACCGTGGCCAGTCTGTGGAGTCTGGAGCGCCAGAACGACAATGCGCGCGTGATCGGTGAGCGTGCCGGGGCGCTGCTCGACAAGTTCCGCGGACTTGCCGAATCCCTCGAGGAGCTTGGTAGCCAGCTGGGCCGTACCCGCGAGGCGCACGATACCGCCATGAAGCGTCTGGCCAGCGGGCGCGGCAACCTGATCAGTCGTGCCGAGGAGCTGCTGGAGCTCGGTGCGCGCATGAAGAAGCCGTTGCCCGAGACCCTGGTGCGTCAATCCCGTGACTCTCTGCATCACCAGGGGCCGGTCTCTGGCCTGACATCGCAGTCCGATGCTGCTCTTGAATCTGAGACTGAGACTGAGAGTGAGAGTGAGCCTGCCTCTGGCTCGACGGCGGACAAGGCTCAAGGTGCCACGCTATCGCGTTGGGAACATCTGGAGCGCAAGTGGCAAGGGGACACCCCGTGAACCGGCACATCTCGCTCATTGCCGGCTGACACTCGGTGGCATGCCATCTCTCGTATTCCCTGTTCTTTCTCGACGGCCCTCTAGCAGGGCCGTTTTTCTTGAGATGCAGGATCAACGCAAGCTCGGACTATCGTGTTCTGACGCGGCGAGGAAGGAAATATCGTGAGTGATGCAAAAAATTCGACATCTTCTGCATCCGTTCTCCGGACCTCCCCGTAAGTTGGTTTGAGCCTGCGGTAATGGGGCGAAAATGACAAATGAACAACTTTCAGCTCATGAATGAGCGTTTTCTCAGGAGATGTGCCCATGTCTACCAAGTCCAACAAGTCCGCCAAGACCGCTTTCGCCCTGGCTTCCGCCCTCGGTACCGCCGTAGCGCTGTCTGCCGCCGTGGTCTCCATTCCGGCGCATGCCGCAGACATGGAAAAGTGCTATGGCGTGTCGCTGGCCGGTGAGAATGACTGCGCTGCAGGCCCGGGCACCTCCTGTGCCGGCACTTCGACCGTCGACTATCAGGGCAATGCCTGGAAGCTGGTCCCGGAAGGCACCTGCACCTCCATCGAAACGCCCACTGGCACCGGCAGCCTGGAAGAGATCAAGTAAGCATCACGCCTCGGGTCTCCCCCGAACCTGACGTCCGGTGGGCGGGTGTCTCACCCCTCCGCCGGACGCTCGCAGAATCGAGAGGTCGTCATGCACGAGTCATCCCCCACCTCCCGCAGCCCGGATTTCGGTACGGCCTTGCCGTCGTTCGATGACATGGCCACGGGAATCAGCCTCAAGGCGCAGCATGTCAGGGAGCTGATGTCATCACGGCCGGCGCTGGGGTTCCTCGAGATTCATGCCGAGAACTACATGGGCGCAGGCGGAGCCCCCCATGCGCGGCTGGATGCGCTGCAGGAGTATCCGCTGTCGATCCATGGTGTCGGCCTGTCGCTGGCATCGGATCGTCCGCTGGAGGCCGCGCATCTGGCGCGCCTTCGAGCGCTCTGCGAGCGTCACCCGCCTACCAGTGTGTCAGAGCATCTGGCCTGGGCCGGCCATAGCGGCCACTTCTACAACGACCTGCTGCCGGTGCCATTGACCGACGCGATGCTGGCACGGGTCAGCGATAACCTGATGCGGCTGCAGGACTGCCTGGGCCGCCAGGTATTGATCGAGAATCCTGCACACTATCTGCGCTTTGATGCGCAGGCTCTGGGCGCGGAGTTGATTCCCGAGACGAATTTCCTGACCCGACTGGTCGAGCGCAGCGGCTGTGGACTGTTGATCGACGTCAACAATGTCTTCGTCTCGGCGCACAACATCGGTGTCGATCCTGCGGCATGGCTTGAGTCGATCCCGGCCGCGGCCGTCGGCGAGATCCATCTGGCGGGTCATGTCGTCGATGAGCGCGAAGGCCTGCTGATCGACAATCACGGTGCGCCGGTCTGCGAGGCGGTATGGGCTCTGTATGCCGACTTCATCCAGCGAGTCGGGCCGCGCCCGACCCTGATCGAGTGGGATACCCAGGTGCCGGCGCTGGAGGTGTTGCTGGGGCAGACGGCTCGGGCCGAGCAGATTCTGCAGAGCGCCTTGGTTCAGCAGGGCTCTCGGGTTCCGCAGACCTCTGGCCCTCAGGTGGAGAGTCCGCGATGAGCACGCCAACGGCCCCCATGACTGACCATGATCTTCTCACCTGGCAGCGGGCCTTCATCACGGCGCTTGAGCAGCCTGACCGTCATCTGCCGGGCATCGAGGCGGCACATCAGGGGCGTCTTGACGTCTATCGCAACAATGTCTGGGCCAGCCTGGTCTCCGCGCTGCAGGACGCCTATCCCGTGACGCGTCAGGTCGTGGGCGAGCGCTTCTTCGCGGCGCTGGCGCATGATCACTCACGCCGTCACCTGCCGGAATCGCCCTTGATGATGGAGTACGGGGCGGGGCTTGCCGAGACCTTGCACACGACTCTGACGACGCTGGTCGAGCATCGACAGGCATCGGTCGCTCAGCTGCCGTTCTACGCGGTGGATCTGGCGCGGTTCGAGGCCGCGCGTCTCACGGCCTATCACGCCGCCGACGCTGAAGTGCTGGCACCGGCCAGGCTGGCGCAGCTGTCACCTGAGGCGGTGATGGCGCTGACCTTCCTGCCTCATCCCGCGGCAGGTCTGCTGCGCCTGGAGCATGCGATCTTCGAGGTATGGCAGCGCCACCAGCATGAGGGAGCCAGCCTTGCAGGCCTGGATGTCGCGCGGCCCGAGAACCTGCTGATCACCCGTCCGGCCCTGGAGGTTCAGGTGACGGTGCTGTCAGAGGCGGCTGCCTGGTTGCTCGACCTGCTGTTGGCGGGTGAATCGCTCGCGGATGCGGCCGCCATGCTGGCGGATGTCCATCCCGAGCAGGACCTGGGGCAGCTGCTGGCCCCTCTGCTGGCAAGTGGCGTGTTTCTCGCGCCGGACTAGTGTTGCCCCATGATCTTTCGTCCATGCCAGTCTCCTGCCGACCTGCCCGGGCCGAGCTGGCGCATCCCCTTTTTCTCGCGCACTGGCGCATCCTTGAGGAGGCCTCATCATGAGCCTTGAGTCATCCACGACGCCCGCGGTCCGTACCGGTGTGGCGGGGCAAGTCCTGAACGTGTTCGTCTGGCTGGAAAATCTGCGCATGGATGCCGTGCTGATCCTGATGCGCATCGTCATTGGCGCCGTGTTCTTCATGTCAGCGCAGACCAAGGTCGACGGCTTCGCGCTCAAGGAAAGTACCTTCTTCCTGTTCGAGCACGAATACGCGTTGCCGCTGGTCCCGCCGGTACTGGCCGCCTATCTGGCCACGATTGCCGAGCATCTCTTCCCGCTGATGCTGTGGCTGGGCCTGGGCTCCCGCCTTGCCGCGCTGGGTCTGGCCGGCATGACATTGACCATTCAGCTGTTCGTCTACCCGGAAGCCTGGGTAACCCACGGTCTGTGGCTGTCCAGTCTGCTGGTACTGGTGCTGCAGGGCCCGGGGCGTCTGTCACTGGATCACCTGATTCGCTCACGTATCGCCTGATCTTGCCCGCTGGCCACAACGCAAGACGGAGACCTCAGGGTCTCCGTCTTGCGTTGTGCGTATCGTGGGTCGTCGTGGGTCAGACAGGCTCTTCGGCGCGCTGATGCTCGATCTCGGCACGTACCATCTCGACACTGGCGGCATCGATGTAGTCATTGGCGTGTGCATGATGCGCCATGTCGAGGCTGTCGGTGCTCAACAGCATGTCGCAGCCCAGTGCGGAGAGCTCCTCGCCCAGCGTGGCCAGCTCTGCCTTGCGCGATTCGGAGTCACCGATCTGGCGAATGTAGATGGCGCAGATGCGGCCCGGGTAACGGCGCACGACATCGGCATAGACCTCCGGATCATGCTGACCGCTGTCTCCTATGAGCAGGAACTGCATCTCGTCATACAGGTCGAGCATCTTCTCGATCAGCGCCTGCTTGTGGTCTTCCGAGCGCTTGGGCAGGGGGCGTTGCAGCGTCAGCCCCCATTCGCGCAGGAACAGGATGGGGCCGACCGGGATGCGGTTGTGCTGGAAGAACACCTCCAGCATCTCATAGATGCTCCAGGGGCCGCGTGAGACGTAGAGCAGCGGGCGACTCTGCTGACCGTCGCTGCCCTCGTGGAGCGCCTGATAGAGCGCGGCGACTCCCGGGAAGGCAGTGCGTCGCTCGGCGGATTCGATGAACAGCCGATAGAGCATCTTGAGCTTGTTGGCGACACCGGTGTACATCACGGTGTCGTCGATATCGCTGATCACGCCCAGTCGGGTACTGGCCGGTGGCAGGTAGACCTGGGCCTCGCCCTCGACAGCGGCCTGCTTCGGCGGCCGGGCGGTGATCCGTGCCGTCTGCCATTGGCCTTGATCTGCCAAGGGTGACAGCAGAGGCAGGTGGACGCTGAAGTAGCCATCGCGATCGGTGACGACCGTGGTCTGGTTGCCGCCAAGGCTGACGTCCACCTCCACGCCGCCCTTGCCCCAGCGCAGCAGACGGCGGCCGACATCCATCAGGTCGCGCCCGGCCCCGGGCGCCAGCTGACTGCGCGAGCCGGGCTGCTGGAAGATGCGGCCCATCAGAAAGGCTTCATTGTGTGAGCCATAGCCACGATAGGCATGGATGACGCAACCATCCTTGCCCTGGGCATGGCGCATGGGCTTGGCAGCCACATGCAGCAACTTGCGTAGCAGACGTGTCAGCGGCAGTGACATGCAACCCTCCTGGTATGACGCCTGATCAACCTGCCTGATTGGCAGCCACCCTGCGTGTCGCGTGATGATGCGCTTCCGAGCATGGTCCTGCGCCTCTTGCTCAAGTTCTTCTCGAGCTCAAGTTCTTCTCGAGTCTGCCCCTCGAATGGTGTCCGACCCACGAAAACGCCGCCTTCCGGACACCGCGCAAGCACGGGACAGAAGGCGGCGTTCACGGCCTGCCGATCACGCTGGCGGCAGTGTCAGACACGCGATGGTGTCCTGGTCAGAATCACTCGCCCAGGTAGGCGGACAGCATCCAGACCGTCTTTTCCTGCTCGCGGATGTAGTCGCCGACCAGCGAGGCAGTCCCTTCATCGTCGGCATCGGAGGCGACGGAGAGGATTTCACGCTGCAGCTCGATCAGGGACTTGTAGCCGGTGAGCAGACCCTTGACGCAAGCGGTGCCATCGCTGACATGGGTGTCTTCCTTGATGGTCGCCACGCGAGCGTAATCGCTGTAGGCGTGCATCGGCTCGTGACCCAGGGTCAGGATGCGCTCGGCGATCTCGTCGACCTTGGTCAGCAGGTCGGTGTAGGTTTCCTCGAACTTCACGTGCAGCTCGAAGAACTGGTTGCCCTTCACGTTCCAGTGATAGCCACGCGCGTTCATGTAGAAGGTCTGGTAGTTGGCCAGCAGCACATTGAGGTGCTCCGCCAGCTGGGTTGCGCTGGAAGTGTGCAGGCCAATGGCATTGGTATCGGTGGACATGAAGACTCTCCTTGAGAATGGGCGACGTGAAATGTGGTTGGAATACGTGGTGAGGCAGGGCGCGGGCACTGAGGACAAGCAGGCGATATCCCTTACCTTCGAGTGCCTCAGGTTCATGAAGCCAAGCCCATGGCACCAGGCCCGAGCAACCGGGTCGATGACACCAGTGTAGAGGGTGACGGTGCCGTGCAGTAACGAATTCGCTGCATCGTCGTGATCGTCTGGTGCTATGACGTGTTCCGGTGCGAATGATCGGATGACTGAGCCATCCAGTGCCTCACGATGAATCCGTGATCAAGCGTCTTTCTGGTACATGCGGCTCAGGATGGCGCTTTTCAAGGTGGCACGGCAAGGTAGCACGCGGTTCATTGCCGGGGCATGACCGTGAGAAACGCAAAGGCCCCGCACGGGGCGGGGCCTTTGCGACAGCCAGACCAGCAGCTGTCATCACTTCAGCAACGCTCAGGCGTCAGTTGCGCGCCATGTGCAGGAAGTGCATGTGCTTCTCGTACTGATCCAGTACATCACCGATGACCTGCTCCTTGGTGTAGCCCATCAGGTCATAGGTCTGGCCGCCTTCGCGCAGGAAGACCTCGGCCCGGTACTGGCGCTCCACGTCACTGGTGCCCTTGCGCTTGACGTTGCGCAGCGCGAAGGCCGGTGCCGCATACTCGCGGACACGTACGCCATAGATGAAGTCGATCTCGTCGCCATGGCTGACCTGCAGATAGCTGCGGTCATCTTCGTCGTTGACGCGCACATCCAGTCCCTGCGCCTCGAACTCCTTGGCGACATCCGACAGCGCCGGCGTCACGACATCCGACAGATACTGCTCGACATTCTTCTGCTGCGGCGTCTCGACCAGGGTCTGGACGCGCTTCTGCCAGCTGCGTGCACCACCGGCGGTATGCCCCGGCGTGTTGCTGAGATGCTGCATGGAGCGCTGCTTGACGCCTTCAAGACGCAGCGCCTTGAGCAGGCCGTAGCAGACGAACATCAGGATGATGGCGAAGGGCAGAGCAGAGGCCAGCGAGGCGGTCTGCAGTGCGCCGAGACCCCCGGCCATCAGCAGCGCCACGGCCACGAAACCTTCGGATACGGCCCAGAAGATGCGCTGCCAGACCGGAGATTCATCGCCTTCCTTAGAGGTCAGCATGTCGATGACCAATGAGCCGGAGTCGGAGGAGGTGACGAAAAAGGTCACCACCAGCACCGTGGCCAGCAGGGAGGTCACGCTACCGAACGGGAACAGTTCCAGGAACTTGAACAGTGCCACGGAGGCATCCGCGGAGACGGCCTCGGCCAGATTGCCAGCGGCGTCGGTCATCAACAGGTGCAGTGCACTGTCGCCGAAGAAGGTCAGCCACATGAAGGTGAAGCCCATCGGCACGAACAGCACGCCATAGACGAATTCACGGATGGTACGACCACGCGAGACGCGTGCGATGAACATGCCGACGAACGGGGACCACGCGATCCACCAGCCCCAGTAGAACAGGGTCCAGCCACCCAGCCACTCGGACGGGCCGTCTTCCGGGATGTAGGCGAACATGTTGAAGGTCTTGTCGACCACTTCGCTGAGGTAGCCACCGATGTTCTGGATCAGGGTCTGCAGCAGGAAGATGGTCGGGCCAACGCACAGCACGAACAGCATCAATGCCAGCGCAAGACCGAGGTTCAGCTCGGAGAGACGACGGATGCCGCCGTCCAGCCCCATGACCACGGAGATGGTCGCCAGGCCGGTGATGATGGCGATCAGGATGACCTGGGTGGTCAGGCTGTTGTCGATATCGAACAGATAATGCAGACCGGAGCTGACCTGCAGCACCCCCAGACCCAGCGAGGTGGCCACCCCGAACATGGTGCCGAAGACGGCGAAGATGTCGACGGCATGACCGATCGGGCCGTGGATGCGCTTGCCGATCAGCGGGTACAGCGCGGAGCTGATGCGCAGCGGCAGGTTGTGGCGGAAGCTGAAGTAGGCCAGCGCCAGTGCCACGACGGCATAGACGCCCCAGGCGTGGATGCCCCAATGGAAGAAGGTGGTCTTCATGGCCTCGCGAGCGGCTTCCACGGTACCGGCATCGCCCACGGGCGGTGCGGTGAAGTGGAAGACCGGCTCGGCGACACCATAGAACATCAGGCCGATACCCATGCCCGCGGAAAACAGCATCGCGAACCAGGAGCCGTAGCTGAAGTCCGGCTCGGAGTGGTCAGGCCCCAGCTTGATGTCACCGGATTTCGAGAAGGCGAGCCCCAGCGTGAAGACCACGAACAGCCCCATGGCCAGCAGGTAGAACCAGCCGACGGTATCGATGATCCAGGTCTGGACGTGGCCGAAGACCACGTTCGCCGTCTCGGGCATGGATACGGTGAAGATCACGAACGCCAGTATCACCACGGCGGAGCCGAAGAAGACTGGCGGATTGATCTTCGCGACCGTAGGTTGGTCGGCATTTTCTGACATAAATTTCTCTCCCTGATTGCCTGTTCGACGATAATGGTAACTTATTGAACCTGTGGCGTCGTGAGTTGTCCGCGCCATATCGTTTCCATGTGTAACCGATGATGAGGCCATGGAAATGCGATGGGGACGAAAGCGCTTCGGCACGCTGATGCCATGGCGCATCGCGGGTCAGGCGTCGTGCCAGCCGGTACTGGCCGTCGCCCGGGAACATGCATGAGGTAGGCGTTGGCGTGGTGGCGAGCTAAGATGAGACCGTCTGCATTCAGGCCCCTTTACTGCTTGATACTATAGTTATGCACAAATCCTACAAGGCTTAAGTGTCAGTCTAGTGGCTTTGCGCCATCTCGCGGATGAAAATCGTGATGGATCGCCAAGTCAGATGGCTGACCGGAGACGTTCGCATGTTCTCTCGACTTCCCTTAGCTCCCTCTCGGACCGAGGCAAGCGCTCGAACGCCGCAGGCCGGAGCGGTGTCTCGCACGGGGCTGCTCATCTCGGGTCTGCTGCTGCTGAGCGGCTGTTCCACGCTGACGAGTCAGGACCCGCTATCTGCCCATGACAGCGAAGCGCTGCCTGCGGCCTGCATCTTCCCGCGTCAGGGCGATGCTGATCAGTGGCTGCGCGCCGCCGCCGAGGTCGTGGAGGCCCGTGGCTACAAGGTGCGCGAAAGTGAGCTGTCGCTGGGCCTGGTGACCGGGGAGCGCAAGGTCGACCAACCGGGACTCGGGGCCATCGAGGGGCCCTTCGGCTCTCGCATCGGGTTCTCGGTGGGCTATGGCGTGGCCGCCGGGCGTGGCATCGGTGTCGGGGTGGGCAATGACGTCTATCGGGACGACCCGATCAGCTTCGAGCGCATCTCGCTGGTGGCACCGGACGAGCGAGTGCGCGTGATCCGTGATGAGCAGGTCATCAACCAGGGCGGGTATGTCATCGATGCCCGACCACAGAATCTCAGCGAGAGCTGTCAACAGATCGAACGTCAGCTGGAAGCCGCGCTGGCGGGCCGTGACCCTCGAGAGGTGCGCTGATGAATCCTTCCCTTTCTCGCTGCCTGCGTCTGGTGGCCTGTCTCGCCCTGCTGTCGCTGGGCGGCTGCATGACACAGCCGACCCATGCGCCGGACTCCCGTACCGCGGTGATCGCGCCCGACAGCGGCACGCTGTCCTCCCGGCAGGTCTTCGTCACGCTGATGACCACGCTTGCGGAGCGCGGCTTCATCATCGAGCGGGCAGACCCGGATCTCGAGCGGCTGGATGCCAGCTACGCCGCCAGACCACCGCTGACCCTCGACGCCTGGGTGAGTGAGGTGAACGGCCAGATTCGTCTGAGCGTGACGGGTGACAGCAATGGCGCCGAGATCGCGCCGGGGCGTCTCGACAACCTGCTGGTGGACGTGGCAGTGGCGCTGAACGCACGTACCGTGCCGGTGATCGGCACGCCATGATCGCCAGCACCCCATGACATCGCGCCATGCCCCGGGGCGTGATCGGACATCTTCCGATCGCTTGCGCCCGGAGAGATTGAGTCTGCACCGACGACGGCGCCTGGCCTGGCTGGCACTGGGCGCCAGCCTGTTGGCCGGCGTACTGGTGCTGTTCGCGCTCTGGCAGTGGGAGTTCGCCCGCAGCGAGCGTGAGGCACGCCAGCATGCGGCCACTCGGCTGCACTTCTATGCCAGCACCCTCAATGCGGAGTTGTCGCGCTTTCAGTGGCTGCCCGCCATGCTGGCGCGACAACCGCGCGTGCGTGCCGCCTTCGATGACACGGCCGATGTCGCCGAGTCCGGCAATCGTCTCGACTGGCACCTGCAGCGTGTGGCACGGGAATCCGGCGCCGCCGCGATCTTCCTGACGGATGCCTCCGGCGTGACGCTGGCCGCAAGCAACTTCGATGAATCCGACAGCTTCGTGGGCCATCGCTACGCCTACCGGCCCTATTTTCTGGATGCGATGGCGGGCGGGCGCGGGGAATTCTTTGCGGTGGGCAATACCACGGGGCGCCCCGGCTACTTCGTGTCCGCGCCCGTGGCGGGGGCGGACGGCCAGCCGCTGGGCGTGCTGGTGGTCAAGGTCTCGCTGGAGGCGCTGGAGGATACCTGGCGCCAGGCCGGCGAAACGGTACTGCTGGCCGATGCCAATCGTGTCGTGCTGCTGGCCTCACGGCGGAGCTGGAAATACCGCACCCTCGAACCTCTCGCGCCCGCCGCTCTCGACGACATCCGGGCGCAGCAGCAATTCCGCGGGGCGCCGCTCTCCCCGCTGGCGCGCTCGCTGGAAGACGGCAGTCTGGTGCTGGGGGCGGGAGAGGCGTCTTCCCGCTCCTCGACTTCCGTCGGCCAGCGCTATCTGGATGAGTCGCTGTTCAGTGGTCCGCTGGCCTGGCAACTGCACTTTCTGATGCCGTTGCGGCCTCTCTATATACAGGCGCGCAACACCATGCTGGCCGGGCTGGCGGTACTGCTGGGGCTGGGCATGCTGGCGCTGTGGATGCGCGAGCGTCAGGCGCGCCTGCGGCTCATCCGGCGTGAGGCAGTGGTCATGCGTGAGATCAACGAGCGTCTCGAGGAGCGTGTCGCCGAGCGCTCCCGCGAGCTTGAGGCCACCCGTGACGAGCTGGTGCAGGCGGGCAAGCTGGCGGCGTTGGGCACCATGGCTGCCGGCATTGCCCATGAACTCAATCAGCCGCTGGTCGGCATTCGCACCTATGCCGCCAGTGGCGGGAAGTTGCTGACGCGTGGCGTGTCTCAGGCGACGACCCGCCCGGAGCTGCTGCCACGTGCCGCCGAAGCGGCGAGCGGCAATTTCACGCGTATCGCGGCACTGGCCGAGCGTCTGGGCGACATGATCCGCCAGTTGCGGGTGTTCGTGCGGCCGGCCAGTCAGCAGCCGCCAGCGCCGCTGGCACTGGTGCCTCGCATCGAGTACGCCCTGGAACTGCTTGATGAGCGGTGCGAGCTTCTGGGGCTCGTGATCGAGCGGCAGGGACTGATGCCAGAGGTGCGGGTGATGGGAGAGCAGGCGCGCCTCGAGCAGCTGCTCACCAACCTGATCCGCAATGCCGTGGATGCGCTGGAGGGTCAGCAGCGCGATGGCACCCTGGGCGGGCGCGCCCGTATCCGGCTGAGCTGGCAGGCCTGGCCTGAGGTTGCCTGGCTCGAGGGGCGGCCCGGCGGTTGCCTGCGCATCGAGGACAATGGCCCCGGGATCGACCCGGCATTGCGGGCCACCCTGTTCGACCCCTTCACCACCACCCGCGAAGTGGGTGACGGCATGGGCATGGGGCTCTTTCTGAGCTATGGCATGGCACGTGACCTGGGCGGTGTCCTGCGGCTTTCGGACGATGCCCCGCCGGGTGCGCTGGGCGGTGCCAACTTCGAACTGTGGCTGTGCACGCCCCCTGATGACTCGGGCAGCCCGACACCCACTCGACTGACCCCGGAGGCACCTGACCATGAGTGATGCTGCCTTCGAGACGGGCGATGAGCGCCTGACTCAGGATCATGAGCTGACCCGCGAGGCGCCCATCTGGCTGGTGGACGACGACCCGGCCGTGCGGGAATCGCTGTCTCAGTGGCTGGAACTTGCGGACCTCAACCTGCGCTGCTTCCCGCGGGCCGAGGCCTTGCTGGAAGCGCTGGCCGCCGGCGAGCCGGTCAGTGTGGTGATCAGTGACATTCGCATGCCGGGCATGGATGGGCTGACGCTGCTGTCACGACTCACGCTCGAGGCGCCGGAGCTGCCGGTGCTGATGATGACAGGGCATGGCGATGTGGCCACTGCGGTCTCGGCCATGCAGGGCGGAGCGCGCGATTTCATCGAGAAACCCTTTGACCCGGAAGCGCTCGAGCTCAAGCTGCGTCAGGCGCTGGCAGGCCGGCGGCTGAGCGATGAGAACCAGCGGCTGCGTCGTCGCCTGAGCGTGCGGGGGCTTGCCGGTCTGCTACGTGGTGAAAGCGCGAAGATACGTCAGTTGCGCGAGCAGATACTGGAGCTCAAGGGGCATCCGGCACGCGTCTGGATCACGGGGGAGTCGGGCAGCGGGCGGACCACCACGGCGCTGGCACTCGCCGAGCATGCGCCGGCGGAGGGAGAGGCCCAGCGCGTCGGCACATCGCCGGCCTCCGCGTTGCTGGCGAAGGTCGAATGTCGTGCCCTGGTCGGTATGGCGTCGAGCACCAAGGCGTCGAGCGGCGCGGCATTGTCCGAGGCGATTGATGAGGCTCTTCAGGCCGCTCCCGAGATGAATACCCTGTTGCTGCATGACGTCGACGTCCTGAGCCGTGAGCAGTGGCAGTGGCTGGATGCCTGGCTGAACGCTCAGCCCGAGGGCGGACGTCGCGCGCCGCGGGTGGTCTTCAGCGCCGAGTGCAGCGTCCAG
The DNA here is from genome assembly GCF_013374055.1 of Cobetia sp. 5-11-6-3. Classification (NCBI taxonomy): domain Bacteria; kingdom Pseudomonadati; phylum Pseudomonadota; class Gammaproteobacteria; order Oceanospirillales; family Halomonadaceae; genus Cobetia; species Cobetia sp. 5-11-6-3. The sequence goes on from NZ_BLWJ01000002.1 coordinate 72,505, forward strand.
GCCTTGGTGGCCTCCGGCACGCTGGGGCTGACGCGGGGGCACGCGCTGGCGGAGATCGAGCTGGTCACGCCGTCACTGCGTGAGCGGCGCGAGGATATCCCGTTGTTGATGGCGCATTTCAGCCGCCAGGCCGCCGAGGTTCATCAGGTTCCTGAACTGCCCTTCGTCCGGGGCGAGCTGACGACCCTCATGGCGGCCGACTGGCCCGGAAATCTTGCCCAGCTGCGTCAGCTGGCCAGCCAGCGGACCGTGCTGGGTGAACAGGGGCAGGAGCCGCCGGCGACCGGGCAGGAAGCGGGAGAGGAGGACCCGGACGGGCTTGCCGCGCAGGTGGCGTTGTTCGAGGCGACGCTGATTCGAGCGGCCCTGACACGTGCCCGAGGCAACATTGCCCAGGTGCTGGAGGAACTGGCCCTTCCGCGCCGGACGCTCAACCTCAAGATGCACAAGTACGGACTGCGGCGTGATGACTTTCGTCATGGTGCGGACGGGGCATCGGAATGAGCGCCTGCTCGGGAATCAAATTGTCGGTCTGGCGTCGAAGGGGTGGTTCGTGCCCCCGAATGTTATAAGGTAACGACGATGTGCCACGCCTGGCATTCGCTTTTCTTCGTATCCGCCTTTCCGGAGTGTCTGCATGCCCCTTGCTGTTGATCATCGCGATGATGCGCGATCGTTTCCGCGCGCCTGGCGTCGTTGCCTGCGCTTGCTGACGGGGGCGTGGGTCGGCATGTTGGCCATCGCGTCGTTGATGGTCAGTCAACCGGCGCTTGCCCATCCGCATGGCTGGGTGGATCTGCGCGTGACCCTGCGCCTGGATGATCAGGGGCGGGCGGTGGCATTGCGTCAGTACTGGTTGCTGGACCCCTTCTATAGCCTGACGCTGCGGCAGGAGCTGGCCGCCCTGCAGGACGATACCAGCATGGAGCAGCGCCTGGATGCGCTGGGCAGCGAGATCCTCGCCAATCTTTCCCAGTTCGATTATTACACCCATGTTCAGCGTGACGGAGCGCCGGTGGCGCTGGGAGAGGCGACACGCCAGACCACCTGGCTCAAGGGGGAGCGCGTCGCCTTCCAGATGGAACTGCCTCTGGCCGAACCCGTGCCGATGGCCGGCCATACGCTCAGTTATCGCATCTATGATCCCACCTATTACATCGAGATCCTGCATGACCCGGACGCGATTGCCGTCCAGGAAGGGCTGGTGATCAAGGGGTTGTCCTCGCAGCAGGTGCCGATGGACTGTACGGCGAAGATCGCCAAGGCAGACCCGGATCCCCAGAAGGTCGCCGAGGCCTCGATGCTGGATATCAATGCCACCGCGCCGATGGATCTTGGCCAGTATTTCGCCGATGTCGGCAGTGTCCATTGTGAGGCGTCTCGATGAGCGATGAGCACAAGGACACCTCCGGGCTTGGGGATGTCAAAAGCCTCAAGGGCATGCGTGATGGCCTGCTCAAGCCGGCCTCTTCGCGAGGGCGACGCCTGGCCGGGTGGCTGGCCCTCGGATTCGGATTGATCGTGCTGGGCATGGCCCTGTGGCCGAGTCTGGTACAGGCCTGGGGTGAGGCGCTGGGCTGGATCTTCGCTGAACAGTCGCGTTTTCAGCGCTCGCTCGGGCGCGCCATGAGCGAGCTTGCCGCGCACCCCGGCACCCCCTGGGCGCTGATCGGGCTGTCCTTCACTTACGGAGTGCTGCATGCGGCGGGCCCCGGCCATGGCAAGGTGGTGATCAGTACGCTGCTGGCCAGCCAGCCCATCGCGCGGCGACGTGCGCTATGGCTCTCGCTGCTGGCGGCCTTGCTGCAGGGCGTGAGTGCGCTGGTGCTGGTCGGCCTCGGGGCGGGACTGCTCGACTGGGCCGGGCGTGAGGTGCTCGGGCAGGTCGAGAAGGTCACTCTGCTCAGCCATGTCGGCGTACTGGCGTTGGGCCTGCTGCTGCTGTGGCGTGCCGCGCGTGCGTTGTGGCGGGCACTCAGGGCGCCCGCCACCATTGGCATGGAAGAGAGCGTGACGACACAGGAAGCGCCAGCGATGCAGGAGCTGGCGTTCGAGCCGTCGCATGGTCGCGACCACTCTCACGGCCACGATCATTCACACGGGCATGACTGCGGTTGCGGCCATGCGCATGGCGTGACGGCGGAGCAGGCCAGCGGCGATTGGCGCACCATGGGCATGGCGGTGCTGGCGATCGGCCTGCGGCCGTGTTCCGGCGCGATTCTGGTATTGCTGGCCGCGCTGGCGCTGAATCTGGTCGGCAGCGGGGTACTGGCGGTGCTGGCGATGTCACTGGGCACCGCGCTGACGGTGGGCAGCGTGGCAATGGCCACGCTGCTGATGAAGGCCAGCGGGCGTCTGGCGGCGGGCACGGCGCGTCTGACCGGCAAGCGCGAAGCGGGCGGAGCGCTTCGCCAGTGGCTGTGGGCCGCGGTGATCGGGCTGCTCGGCGGGATCGTCATCAGCGTGTTCGGGGCCTTGCTGGTCGCCAGCAGCCTCAAGGCGCTGGAATCCCCCACCGGACGCGGTGCCTCGCCGTTCGGGCGCGCGGCGCAGGGTGCGCCGTCCCCGTTGCGTGCCGCTCCCGCCGCGTCTCTGGTGGCTCCGCGCCCCGCCGTCGAGACACTAGAAGCAGGCACATGACAGGTGCTTGGCGATCCAGCGTCCGGCGCTCGGCGTCCGGCACTCGGCGTCCGACTGATGTCATGCTGACTGGCTTTCCTTCCCATCACGACAACGGGGCCCGCTGGGCCCCGTTGTCGTTGGCGCCTGAACAGGGCGCTAGAAGGAATAGGTCGGCAGCTCGGCGATCTTCATGCGTAGCGTGTCAATCAGCGTGGTGAGCGCTTCATTGTCATAGGCCTTCGGGCGTCCCACTCCCCAGACCGGCCCGGGCCAGGTGGCATCATCGCTGCTGCGGGCGATCACGTGTACATGCAGCTGTGACACGACATTGCCCAGGGTGCCGATATTGAGCTTTTCGCCGTCACTGAGCTGCATCAACAGCTCGCCGAGCAGGGTGGTCTCGTGCCACAGCTGGTGCTGGGAATGGCTGTCCAGCTCATAGACTTCGCGAATGTCCGCACGGCGTGGCACCAGCATCAACCAGGGATAGCGCGCATCGTTCATGAGGCGCACGCTGCACAATGCCAGATCGGCCACGAAGTGAGTGTCTGCCTCCAGCTGCGGGTGCAGGGTGAAATCATTCATTGTCGTTCCTTGTCGTCGCGGGGCTGGCGCGCCCGAATGGCCTCGGCTGATCTGCCGGTCCGTCTGCCGGTCCGTCTGCCGGCGGGGCCGTCACGGGTGTCCCCAGGCCAGGTGTCTGAATGTCTCCAGTGTGACCAGATCGGCAGAATCCTGCCACTTTTCGGTTTGCGCCATGCCGGCCGGCCGTTGGCGCAATGCCCCCATCGCCAAATACCGCCCCTGCTCGACACTTGCTAGTCTTCACTCAAGGCTGGGCAGTTCGACCTGACCTTCGCTGTCCCGTCCGCTATCGCCACGTCTCGCCTATTCCAACAATAAGGGTTCGCCTGCGTTCCGGCAGGCCCGCCAAGGAGTCATTCCATGCAAAAGCGCCAGTTCCTCAAGGCCGGCCTCGGTCTCGCCATCGCTGCCTCTCTGGGCCTCAGTGCCGCAGCCCAGGCGGAAGGCAAGTACATCATGGGTACCGCGACCACCGGCGGTACCTTCTATCCCGTCGGCGTGGCGCTTTCCACGCTGATCAAGGTCAAGCTCGAGCCGACCGCCGGCATCTCGGTGTCCGCGATCTCCTCCGCCGGCTCCGGCGAGAACCTCAAGCTGATGGAAGAGAACCAGGCCCAGTTCGGCATCATCCAGGGTCTCTATGGCGCCTGGGCATGGAATGGCACTCCGCCGGTCAACAAGGCGCACAAGGACCTGCGCAGCATCTCGATGCTGTGGCAGAACGTCGAGCACTTCGTGGCACGCAACGATGAGGTCAAGACCGGCACCATCGAGGACATGACCAACTTCTATGGCAAGAGCTTCTCCATCGGCAAGAAGAACTCCGGCACCGAGGGCTCGGGTCGCTTCATTCTCGAGCAGCTGGGCATCGATGCCGACAAGATGAATCTGGCCTACATGGGCTATGGCCCGAGTGCCGACGCGATGCAGAACGGCAACATCGACGGCATGAACATTCCGGCAGGCGCACCGGCTTCCGCCGTGACGCGTGCCTACGCCAACCTCGGTGACGAGATCACCACGCTGGACTTCACCGAAGAGCAGCTGGCCAAGGTCAATTCCCAGTTCGAGCTGTGGACACCGTATGAAATCGCCGCTGGCACCTATCCGGGCCAGGACAAGGCGATCAACACCATCGCCCAGCCGAACATCCTCGTGGTACGTGATGACGTCTCCGAAGAAGACGTCTACCAGATCACCAAGACCATGTACGAGAACCTGCCGTTCTTGAACAACATCCACCCGGCCACCAAGGCCATGGCACTCGACAAGGCCATCGCTGGTCTGCCGCTGCCGCTGCACCCGGGTGCCGTGCGTTACTTCAAGGAGCAGGGCATCGAGATCCCTGAGCGCCTGATCGCCGACTGACCCACCCCTGAGCCCGCTCCATCGCTGCCCTCATCGCGCGCCCATGGCCGCGGTGAGGGCTGTGCAGTCCAACAAGACAGTGCCGGTCCGGCGTCATGCTGCGCCTTCGTTTCGCAAGGCAGCCTCTGCCAGGCCAAAGCCTGCCCATGCATCACTGATGTCACCGACGTCATTGATGAAGCAAGTCCGCATTTCCTCGCAAGCCCGGGCGCAGGTTGACGCCACACGTCGCCGCCGCGCCATCGCTGTCTGATCCCGTCTTGAGGCACCGCCATGCATGATTCCCGCTCGCCAGAGCCCTCTCGTCCCACTGAAGCCGTGCCGGATGCGCCGGACCTGTCCGGTGTGCGCGATGAATCCGTCGAAGCCGCGCCATGGCGCATGGAACTGCCCTGGCTAGGGCGGGCCGTGTTCGTGATTTCCATCGTCATCTGTCTGGCGCATCTGTACTTCAACACCATCTCGACCCTGTCGGAGCTGTGGGTGAGCGCGTTGCACTTCGGGCTGTTCGGCCTGCTGTGCGCGCTGACCATCCCGATGCTGACGCCGTCCAGTGATGGTGCCAAGCGCTGGGTGCTGGGTGTGGATGTCATGCTGGGGCTGGCGGCACTGGGTTGCGGTCTCTATCTGATCGGCTTCGAGGATGCGCTCTATGATCGTGGGGTCGTGTTCTCCCCCGCGGACTGGGTGGTCTCCATCGTCGCGGTGGGGCTGATTCTCGAGTTCGCGCGGCGCACCACCGGCTGGTTCATCCCGGTGCTGTGTCTGATCGCGCTGACCTATGTGGCCTGGTGGGGCAAGTATGTCGGTGGCGTGTTCAACTTCCCGGGCCTGACCTGGGAGACGGTGCTGTTCAGAAGCTTCATCGGCGGCGAAGGGATGCTGGGCTCCATCGCGCGCATTTCCTGGTCCTACGTGTTCATGTTCATCCTGTTCGGCGCCTTCCTGGTCAAGTCCGGCGCGGGTGACTTCATCATCGATCTGGCGCGCTGCGCGGCGGGTCGCTTCAAGGGTGGCCCGGGCTTCGTGGCCGTGTTCGCCTCCGGCCTGATGGGCTCGGTCTCAGGCTCCAGTGTCGCCAACACCGTCTCCACCGGCGTGATCACGATCCCGCTGATGCGGCGTGCCGGCTTCCCGGCGCGCTTCGCGGCAGGCGTGGAGGCCGCCGCCTCCACCGGTGGCCAGCTGATGCCGCCGGTGATGGGCGCGGGCGCCTTCATCATGGCGTCCTATACCCAGGTGCCGTACCTGACCATCGTCGGCGTGGCCGCCTTGCCGGCGCTGCTCTACTTCCTGTCTGTCGCCATGTTCGTGCGCATCGAGGCCAAGCGCTCCGACGCCACGGCGCTGGATGACCCGCAGGGCCCGCGTCTCAAGGACGTGCTCAAGGATGGCTGGCACTATCTGGCACCGCTGTTCGTGCTGGTCGGTGCACTGATCTACGGCTTCACGCCGACCTACGCCGCCGGCATCGCGATCCTGTCCGTCATCGCGGCCTCGTGGCTGTCGAAGAACCCGATGAAGCTCGGCGACATCATCGAGGCGATGCTGGCCGGGGTGCGCAACATGACCACCACGGCGATTCTGCTGATCACCGTCGGGCTGATCGTCAATGTCGTCTCCACCACGGGGATCGGCAACACCTTCTCGCTGATGATCACCGACTGGGCGGGTGGCAGCCTGCTGATCACCATCATCCTGGTCGCGCTGGCGTCCTTGATCCTGGGCATGGGGCTGCCGGTGACGGCGTCCTATATCGTGCTGGGCACGCTGTCCGCCCCGGCGCTCTACAACCTGATCGCGCACTCCCAGCTGGTGGATCTGCTGGCGGCGGGCAACCTGCCGGAGCAGGCCAAGGCCATCTTCATGCTGGCGGCACCTGACAAGCTGGACCTGCTGGGCGCGCCGATGAGCATGGACGCCGCACGTGAACTGCTGGCCCTGGTGCCGGATACCTTCCAGAGCCAGCTGTATGAGCAGGCGCTGTCGCCGCACGTGCTGACCATGGCACTGGTGAGTGCCCACATGATCATCTTCTGGCTGTCCCAGGACTCCAACGTCACGCCGCCGGTCTGCCTGACCGCCTTCGCGGCTGCCGCCATCGCCAAGACACCGCCGATGAAGACAGGCCTGATGGCGTGGAAGATCGCCAAGGGGCTCTACATCGTGCCGCTGCTGTTCGCCTGGAGTCCGCTGATCTCCGGTGACATCGGTGAGATGCTGACGGTCTTCGTGTTCGCGCTGTTCGGGATCTACGCTATCGTGGCGGGCATGGAAGGCTATCTGGAGCACGAACTGCCCTGGTGGCTGCGTCTGGCGATGTTCCCGCTGGGAGCGCTGATGCTGTGGCCGCATGGTCAGCTGACCTATGATATCGCCGGGCTGGCCATCTTCCTGGGCGTGCTGACCTACAGCGTGCGCCAGAGTGGCCGTCAGGAAGCCCTGGCTTCCTGAGTTCCGGCAGGTTCCGGCAGACGTGCCTGAATCCTGCATGACGTGACGCAATGCATCACCCACGATGCCCGGCATCCCTGCCTTCGCGAGGTTCCTGCGAGGAGGGTGTGTCGGGCATCGCGCGCTCTGAATGACGAAGTGGGTGCAGCGTGTCCCCCTTTTACGGCAAGACAAGGAATGTCGGCATGACAAGTGATGTGGCAGGGCTGGCAGGCGGCCTTGATCTGATCAGCGTGGTGGCGCTGATCGCGCTGGGTGGCGTGGCCGGCTTCATCAATGTGCTCTCGGCGGGTGGTTCGATGCTGACGCTGCCCTTGTTGATGTTTCTCGGCCTGCCCCCCGCGCAGGCCAATGCCACCAACCGCGTGGCGATCGCGTTGCAGAGTGCGACTGCCACCAGCACCTTCCTCAAGGCGGGGGCGCACAACATGGGGGTGGCCTGGCGACTGGCCGTGCCTGCCGTGTTGGGCGCGATGCTGGGGGCCTGGCTGGCGACCCGGATCAGTGCCGAGGCCTTCGAGGGTGTGCTGATCGTGGTGATGGTGGTGTGCTCGATCATGATGCTGCTGCCGACGCCGCGCATCGACACCCGTGAGCTGACGCCGGAACGCATCACTCCCATCGTGCTGCTGGCGATGTTCGGCATCGGTCTCTATGGTGGCTTCATTCAGGTGGGCGTCGGCGTGCTGTTCATCGTGGTGCTCTACCGGTTGCTCAAGATCGATCTGACCCAGGTCAACGTCTTCAAGGTCTTCATCGTGTTGATGTATACCCTGCCGGCGCTGGCGGTCTTCGTGTTCGATGGTCAGGTGCGCTGGGCCTATGGCCTGGTACTGGCGGTCGGCAACATGAGCGGCGCCTTCCTCGGTGCGCGGGTCAACATGAGCCCTGCCGGTGCGCGTTGGGTCAAGTGGCTGACGGTGGCGGTGATCTTCCTCATCGTGCTCAAGCTGGTGCTGACCTGATGCTGATTTGAGGCATGACACGGAGTAAGCTCGGGTCATTGCCGACATAGCGCCACCTTCGTGGCGCGGTGTCACCCAACTTTCATGACGACGCCGTGCGGGCAGGGCGTCGCTTCTTTCTCATTGTTCAGGAGTCTTCCCACATGCAGGCCATGGTCATCGAGCAATACGGCGCCCCGGATGTGTTCGTCGAGCGCGAGCTGGACACGCCGACCCCGGCACGAGGTCAGGTGCGCATCAAGGTATCCGCCTCCAGCGTCAATCCCATCGAGACCAAGCTGCGCAGTGGCCTGGTCAAGTCGCACCCCGACTTCCCGGCCATCCTCAATGGCGATGTCGCGGGGGTGATCGACGCCGTCGGCGAGGGCGTGACGGATTTCTCGGTCGGCGATGAAGTGCTGGGCTGCGCCGGTGGCGTGAAGGGCTGGCAGGGCGCACTGGCGGATTACATGATCGCTGATACCCGTGTGATCGTGAAACGCCCGAGTCTGGCGGCGCTGACCCTGGAAGAATGCGCGGCCTTGCCGCTGGTGTTCCTGACGGCCTGGACGGCGCTGGTCTCGCGCGGTCAGATCAAGGAAGGCGAGCACGTGCTGATCCACGCCGGTACCGGAGGGGTCGGCCATGTCGCGGTGCAGATCGCCAAGTATCTCGGCGCACATGTCACCACCACCGTGTCCAGCGAGGCCAAGGCCGATCTGGCGCGTCAGCTGGGCGCCGACGAGATCATCAACTATCGCGAGGAAGCGGTCAGTGACTACGTGGCACGCCTGACCTCCGGGCGTGGCTTCGATCTCGTCTTCGACACCGTCGGTGGTGACAATCTGGATCGCTCCATCGAGGCCACGGCGATCTCCGGTCGGCTGTGCTCCATCAACACCCGCTCGACCCACGACCTGACCCAGCTGCACGCCAAGAATCTGTCGCTGCATGTCATCTTCCGCTCGGTGCCGCTGCTGACCGGTATCGGCATGGATGAGCAGCCGGAGCTGCTCAACGCCTTGAGCGAGATGCTGGAGGCCGGGGCGGTTCGCCCGCTGCTGGACGAGCATCAGTTCAGCTTCCGAGATATCGCCAAGGCACATGAATTGATCGAATCCGGCGAGGCACTGGGCAAGATTCTGCTGGTGAATCGCTGAGAATTGGCACTTTCCAGTGTCACGAAGGTCAGAGTGGCAGAGACGATTGATCAGGAATGCATGACATGCGAGTGACTCGCTTGATGATGGCCGCCTTGCTGGTGGCCAGCGTGGCCCTGACGGGCTGCAACACGGTGGCCGGCTTTGGCAAGGATCTTGAACACCTGGGTGGCAAGATCGACAACGCAGCCAGCTGAGCCTGACGGCCTGATCGACACCTTGCGTGCGATCAGGCACTTGAGAGAGGAATACCCATGCGACGCTTCATGATGATGACCGGTACGGCTCTGCTGTTCGGCCTGATGCTGGGAGGCTGCAACACCGTGGAAGGCTTCGGGGAAGATCTTGAGCATCTGGGGGGCTCCATCGAGGAGTCGGCCAGCTGAGCGAGTGAGGTGGCAGCGGATTCAGGCAATGAACGAAACATGAATTTCTCCCTTGAAACCCCGCAGGGTGGCCCAAGGTAATGGGTATCAGCGCAGGCATGACGCGTTGAATGGCAGGATCCATGATATCCATCACCACAAGGAGCATGACCATGTCCCGTACCATTGCACTGCTGTTCGCCTCTTTCTTCACTGTGGCGGCACTCTCCGGCTGCAACACCGTTGACGGTGCCGGCCAGGATGTCGAACACGCAGGTGAAGCCGTTCAGGACGCTGCCCAGTAAGCAGGTCGCCAGACACGCCGCTTCACTGTCAGCACGAGACGTGAGGCATGAGGCGCGATGCAATAGCGGCCCTGCGCCGATGATGACGCCCGGTGATTCCTGCCGGGCGTCGTCGTGTCCGGCCCTCCGTCGTCGCATGCAGCTGCTCTGCGTGCCATTCACTTTCTCTACTCTCCCCCTTGCAAGGACCCCGTCATGGATCATCGGCAGTTGGGCTTTCTGGTCGCGCTGGCCAATGAACGCCATTTCGGACGGGCGGCGCGAGTCTGCCATGTCACCCAGCCGACGCTCTCGGCGCGTCTCAAGCAGCTCGAGGAGGAGCTGGGCACGGCGCTGATTCTCAGAGGGCATCGTTTCGAAGGCTTCACGCCGGAGGGGGAGCGGGTGCTGACGCATGCGCGGCGCATCATCGCCGAGCTGGATGAGCTCAAGGGAGATCTGTCACCCGAGGCCGTGCTGACCGGTCGGCTGACGCTGGGTGTCGTGCCGTCCGCGCTGGCGGCGGTGGGGGAATTCCTGCCGCGTCTGCGTGAGGCCTTTCCCCAGCTCTCCCTGCGCATGCGGGAGCTGTCCACCTCTTCGCTGGCTCAGGGGCTGGAGGATGGTGAGCTGGATCTCGCGGTCGGCTATCCGGCGGCCCCCGCCATGAGCGGCTTCGCCTGCCGACCGCTCTATCAGGAGCATTCGGCGCTGATTGCCAGTCAGGCGCATTTCCTGCTGCCCGAGACACCCGCATGGGAGTGTCTGCGGGAGTATCCGCTGGTGCTGCTGACGCCGGAGATGCAGCAGCGACGCCGGCTCAATCAGCAACTGGCTCAGCTGAACCATCAGCCGTCGCCGTTGCTGGAAGCCAACTCCATCGCGGCGCTGGGCGTGATGCTGGAGGCGGGCCTGGGGGTGAGCGTGCTGGCGGAACACCTTGCCGACTCGCGTCTCGGTACGGGGCTGGTGGCGCGACGCCTGCCCGGGGAGGGCGAGACGGTGGGGCTGCTGTGGCGTAGCGGCCAACAGCATAGCCGTCGGCTGAATGCCGTGCTGGAGCTGTTGCGCTCGCTCCCTCGGTCGGCAGACGTGGACGGATGATGGAGGGGGCAACGCAAGACACCCCGTGAAAACGGGGTGTCTTGATCAGTCTTCAGCCACGCACGAGGTCGGGGTCAGCCCTTGTCGGCGTCCTGCGTCTGCGCCTTGAGCGCGGCCAGACGAGCCGCTTCGCGCTGACGCTGCTTGGCGTCACGACGCGCCTGCATCTGGGCGAGCGCGTCCTTGCCCAGGTGCGCCTCACCCCGTTGCTCGGCGAGACGAATCTGATTCTCGCGCTCGGCAAAGCGTGCCTTCTGGGCATCGCTGAGCTTGTCGTAGCAGCGCGGGCAGCTGACACCCTTCTGGTACTTGTCGCTCTGCTTGTCCGCTTGCGTGATCGGCAGACGGCAGGCGTGACATTGGTCAAACTGACCGGGGCGCAACTTGTGGTCGACGGTGACACGGTCATCGAACACGAAACATTCGCCCTGCCACAGCGTCTCTTCCTGGGGCACCTCTTCCAGATACTTCAGAATGCCGCCCTTGAGGTGATAGACCTCCTCAAACCCCTGCTCCTTCAGATAGGCGGTGGATTTCTCGCAGCGAATGCCTCCGGTGCAGAACATCGCCACCTTGCGGTGCTGCTGCGGGTCCAACTCACGGGAGACATAGTCCGGGAAATCACGGAAAGCGGCCGTGTTCGGGTTGACGGCACCCTTGAAGGTCCCCACTTCCACTTCATAGTCGTTGCGGGTGTCGATCAGCAGCACGTCAGGGTCGGAGATCAGCGCGTTCCAGTCCTTCGGCTCCACGTAGGTACCGACGGTATGGCGCGGGTCGATTCCTTCCACGCCCATGGTGACGATCTCGCGCTTGAGCTTGACCTTGGCACGCAGGAAGGGGGACTGCTCTGCCAGAGACTGCTTGGTGTCCAGTTCCGCCAGGCGCGGGTCTGCCGTCAGCCAGGCCAGCAGGGCATCGATGCCGGCGCGAGAGCCGGAGACGGTGCCATTGATGCCTTCGCGTGCCAGCAGCAGGGTGCCGCGGATGCCATGCTCGTCCATCACTGCCAGCAGCGGTTCGCGCAGCGCCTCGAAGTCCTCGAGGGTGACGAACTTGTAGAGCGCGCAGACGACATGCTGCGGCGCCAGCGGGCTGGGACGAGCGGTGTCGGCAGTCGGTGCGACGGTCGTGGGGGTATCGGTCATGCAGGAGTCCTCATGCGGGCCGGAACGTAAATCCGGAGCAGGATGATCAGAAGGGAAGGCGTGCGACAGCCCGTGAGTGCCGCGTCGTCCAGGCGAGCCTTCGTGGTTCGGCGGCATATTTTACGTGACTCGCGCACGAATTTCCTGCGCAGGATCAAGGGGTCGCCTCATGCTGGCAATTTCATTGATGGTGTCTATCAAGGTACGGGCGAGTTCAATTGGTGAGCGATCGATGATGACGCTATCGTATCGCCATGACGGCTTGCGTACATTCGCGAATCTGCACAGTGATGTCGCGCACAACGGGGTGTCGGAATGAGTGATTCACTCTATCAAGCAGCGACCGAGGGACTGCGTTATCAGGATGCGCGTGAGCGGCCCTTGCGAGAGCTGGATGGGCCCTCCGAGCTACCCGTGAGTCTGGTGCTCAATGAGATCCCGATGGGCACGCTGCTGGCGAGCCCCGAGGCGCTGGAGCCACTGGCGCTGGGGCACGCCTTCACCGCAGGCTGGATCACGCGGCGTGAGGAGGTCACTGCCATCCATCTCTCGCGGCTGCGCCATGGGCTGGCGGTGCGTCTGGACGTCAGCGAGGCGCTGGCGCGCAAGGCCGAGGGCCATCAGCGGCGCGAGAGCAGCGTGTCCAGCTGTGGCGCCTGTGGCGTGCAGGATGAGGCCGAGCTGATGGCTGGCCTGACACGACTGCCGCCACGGGCAGCGCTCTCACCTGAGGCGTTGATGCGTGGGCTGGAGCGCCTGGAGCGCGCAACACGGCGCGGCATGCACCTGGCGCTGGGGCTGGACGCTGAGGGCGGCCTGATCTCGCAGGGGGCCGATATCGGTCGCCACAATGCGCTGGACCGCGTGATCGGCATGAGTCTCGACAGCGGCGTCTGGCCCGAGGCGCTGCTGGTCTCCAGTCGCTGCAGTCTGGAGCTGGTCCAGAAGACCATCCGTGCCCGCATTCCGACGCTTGCCACCCTTGCCGTGCCTTCACGCCTGGCGGTGGAGACCGCGCGTGCCTGTGATCTCAACCTGATCTGTGCCCATCGCGGGCGTCGACTCGAGTTGCTCAGTGGTCAGGCCGACTGACGGCCCCTGGCGTGTCCTCACGCCTGTCTGAACCTTTCCCGCCTTCCCCTTTTGCCTGTGGACCCTGACATGACTGATATTGCCGCCCCCGAGACGCCTGAGCACGCATCGGCTCGCCTGCCACGTGAGGATGAGAGGATGACGCGCCATCCCCGCATCGCTGCCTACTCCGGTCCGGCGGGCGGCTGGGGGGCGCTCAAGAGCGTCGGTCAGCATGTCAGCCACTCCAGGGCGCCATGGAAGAGCGTGCGCTCCCTGCTCAAGGCCAATCAGGACAAGGGCTTTGACTGCCCCGGCTGCGCCTGGGGCGATCCGGAGCACGGCTCCTCCTTCGAATTCTGCGAGAACGGCGCCAAGGCAGTGGCCTGGGAAGTGACCGCCAAGCGTGTCACGCCAAGCTTCTTCGCTCAGCACACCGTCACGGAGCTGCTGGGCTGGGACGACTTCATGCTCGAGGATCAGGGTCGCCTGACCGAACCGATGCGCTACGACGCGGCCAGTGACCGCTATGAGCCGATCAGCTGGGAGGCGGCCTTCGCGATCATCGCCGAGCACCTCGATGCGCTGACGTCCCCGGATGAGGCGCTGTTCTATACCTCCGGACGCGCCAGCAACGAGGCGGCCTATCTGTATCAGCTGTTCGTGCGTCTGTTCGGCACCAACAACTTCCCCGACTGCTCCAACATGTGTCATGAGGCCAGTGGCGTCGGCATGAAGGCGAGCCTCGGTGTCGGCAAGGGCACGGTACTGCTGGAGGATTTCGAGCACGCGGATGCCATTTTCGTGTTCGGTCAGAACCCCGGCACCAACCATCCCCGCATGCTGGGGGACCTGCGACGTGCCTCTCGACGTGGGGCGCGCATCGTCAGCTTCAATCCGTTGCGTGAACGGGGGCTGGAGCGCTTCGCCGACCCGCAGTCGCCGCTGGAGATGATGACCCTCTCCAGTCAGCCCATCAGCCATCGTTATTACCAGCCGCGGATGGGGGGTGACATGGCGGCGGTGCGTGGTATGGCCAAGGCACTCTTCGCCATGGAGGCGCGCGGCGAATTCACGCGCGCTGCTTCCTTCATCGAGCACCACACGCGGGGAGCGACGGCCTGGCAGGACGTGATCGAGGCGACGGACTGGGCCACGCTCGAGGATCAGTCCGGGCTGACCCGTACGCAGCTCGAGGAGGCCGCGATGATCTTCGCCGGGGCCGACAACGTCATCTGCACCTGGGCGATGGGCATCACGCAACATCTGCACGCCGTGGACAGCGTCCGGGAGATCGTCAATCTGCTGCTGCTCGGGGGCCATTTCGGGCGTCCCGGTGCCGGTGCCTGCCCCGTTCGCGGACATTCCAATGTCCAGGGTGACCGCACCATGGGCATCGACGAGAAGGCGCCGGCCGCGTTGATCGATGCACTCGAAGCCCGCTATGGCGTGAGCATGCCGCGTGGCCAGGGCTTCAACACCGTGGAGAGTCTGGCGGCGCTGGAGCAGGGCAGGGCGAAGACCTTCATCGCGCTGGGCGGCAACTTCACGCGCGCCACGCCGGACAGCGAGCGCACCGAGGCGGCCATGCGCAACCTCAAGCTCAACGTGCAGATCAGCACCAAGCTCAACCGCAGTCATCTGGTGATCGGCAAGACGACGCAAGCGCTGATTCTGCCGTGTCTGGGGCGCAGCGAGATCGACCGCTCCGCACAGGTGGCCTCCCAGCACATCAGCGTCGAGGACTCGATGTCGATGGTGCACTCAAGCGCTGGCATCAAGGCGCCGGCCAGTGACGAGCTGCGCTCGGAACCCGGCATCATCGCGGGTATCGCGCGCGCCACGCTTGCCCGGGTGCTGCCACGGCGCGGCGTGAGTGACCCGGTCAACTGGGAGGCGCTGAGCGAGAACTATGATCTCATCCGCGACGAGATCGCGGCGGTGATTCCCGGCTTTGCCGATTTCAATGCCCGTCTGGCCCACAAGCGCGGTTTCCATCTCGCCAATCCGGTGCGTGAGCTGCGCTTCCCCACCACCAGTGGCCAGGCGCAGTTCTCGGCGGCGGCGCTGCCGGGGTCCGTGCTGCATCAGCAGCTCGCGCGTCGGGAAGGCTGGTTGACCCTGCAGACCATGCGTAGCCATGATCAGTACAACACCACCGTCTATGGCTACAACGACCGCTATCGTGGCGTGTCGGGTCAGCGTCGAGTGGTCTTCATCAATGCGCAGGACCTTGCCCGCCTGGGACTGGCCGATGGTGACTGGGTCGACATGGTCGGTGAGCCGCGCCCGGATGGCAGTGAGCGGCGTGCGCCTCAGTTCAAGCTGGTGGAATACGATATCCCGGCCGGTTGCATCGGTGCCTATTATCCGGAAACCAATGTGCTGGTCGCATTGGAAAGCCATGGCAGCGATACCGGCACACCTGCCTCCAAGGCGGTCCCCGTGCGGCTGGAGCGCAGTTCACGCATCGCCTGACGGTGCGAGGCGCCAGCAGCAGGATGCAAGCATCACCACATTGCCGCGTGGCGAGGAGACTCGTCGCGCGGCAGTCGTGTGTCTAGAATATTCCCGTACGCCGAGCCCGCTTCGCTCGGCGTACGTCCTTTCCCGTCTTCAGTGCCGGCTCATCCATCGTTCAAGAGAGTGATCCATGCAATATCTGCACACCATGCTGCGTATCCGTGATGTCGACGCTTCACTGCATTTCTTCCGTGACCTGCTCGGCATGGTCGAGATCTCGCGCAAGGATTCCGAGAAGGGCCGCTTCACGCTGATCTTCCTGGCAGCCCCGCAGGATGCCGAACGTGCCCGTGAGATGCAGGCGCCGATGCTGGAACTGACCCATAACTGGGACCCGGAAGACTATGAAGGCGGGCGCAACTTCGGCCATCTGGCCTATCGTGTCGAGGACATCTACGCCACCTGTCAGCATCTGATGGACAATGGCGTGACCCTCAATCGCCCACCGCGTGACGGCCACATGGCGTTCGTGAAGAGCCCGGATGGCATCTCGCTTGAGTTGCTGCAGGCCGGCGAACCCCTTGCGCCGCAGGAACCGTGGGTCTCGATGGCCAATACCGGCAGCTGGTAACGCTCACGCCGGGGTCGCGATGCCCGACGGCGCGCAGGCGCGGGCAAGCGTCGCACAATGGTGACGCAATGTCGGTGCGGGGCTGGCGGAACCGGTATTTGGGCTTATGCTGTGATCAGAACGATAATGCTCGCCGCATGAGACATGACACGTCATGCGGTGGCTTTCTGGTGTTGTGCAGGGCTACCCCTGCCGTCCAGACAGGTGCAGGCTCCATGACACTCCCCCTGTCGCGCGCTGGCCGTGTCCGTGTCATGAGAGTTTCGCCCACGTGATGACTGCCGAATGGCAAGGACTGCCTGATGTTGAGTGTTGCTCGTGCCTGGTTGCGTCAAGAACCGCGTCTGCTCGCTGTCGAGCATCGCCGTTTCTATCATGCCTATCTGTGGGTCTATCTGATGGTGCTGGGCCTTTATGTGGCCTGGCTGCCTGTCTTCATGGTGCTCAAGGCACCACGACTGGCGTTCGCCAGCGGCATCATGGTGCTGGTGGGGCTGCTGGGAGTGCTGTTGCATCGTCAGCATCACATGCTGATGGCCCTGGTGCTGGTATTGGGCAGTCTGACGTTGATGACCTGGCTTGCCTCCTACTGCTTCGGCAATGCCGCCGGCTACGAATATTACTTCTTCATCGTGATGGCCGGTATCCATCTTGCTCCCCTGTCAGGCAAGGTGCGTGTCATCAGCACGCTGTCTCTCTTCGTCGCTGCAGTGCTGTCGCTGATGGTGGCCTCTCAGCATGTTTCCGATGGCTTCATCCCTGTCTGGATCATGCAGTCATTCAACCTGTTTGCCGTCTTCATGCTGATGGTCACCTTCCTGTGGCGCATGCTGGCACTCACCGAACACTTCGAACGCCAGTACCGCCAGGATGCCAGTCGCGATGAGCTGACCGGGCTGTTCAATCGGCGCCAGACCCTGCGCCAGGCGGAAAAATGGTGGCAGGACGCCGTGCCCTGCTCGGTATTGATGATGGATGTGGATCACTTCAAGCAGATCAATGATCTGCGGGGGCATGCGGCAGGTGATGAGGCCCTGAGACAGATCGGGCGCCTGCTCAATGCCACACTGCGCCAGGGGGATAGAGCAGGGCGTATCGGTGGTGAGGAGTTTCTGGTGCTGTTGCCGCGCAGCGGGCGCGGCGAGGCGATTTCCGTGGCGGGACGGATACGTTCCCTGCTGGCCAGCTCGCCGCCACAGTTTGCGGGAAGCGCCGTGCCGGTCACCGTCTCGATAGGGGTCGCCGTCAGTCATGAGTGTGAATCACTGGATGACCTGCTGCAGCTGGCGGATCGTCGCCTGTACCACGCCAAGCATCAGGGGCGCGACCGGGTGGTAGCGGGGGGTGAGCGGCAGCAGGAAAGGGAAGGCGAGTCATGCAGCCTCTTGGCTGCCCCTGAGACGGCGCGCCAGGGGGATCGGGGTGAGCCCCCGGCAGAACATGGGCACTTTGCCGACAGGACACTCGTGGGGTGATTCGAGGCTGTCTTGCGCTCTCGAGTCGCTCTTCAGTTCTCGAGCGTGTGCCGGCCGAGGCCTGACAGGCAGCGCTCGATGGCTCTCGCCAGACGGCGCGCCACGGGCGTACACAGCACCCAGGGCAGAATGATCAGTGCAATGCTGAGCGAGCCCAGATAGACATCACTGAACCAATGGGCACCCACCATGATGCGTGGGGCACTCAATATCACCACGAATGCCAGACTCCAAAGCGCGATGCGTCGTGGGGCGAAGGCCCACATGTAACCGGCGAAGACCATCAGCATTAAGCCGTGATCCCCCGGGAAGCTGTTCGAGGCCGAGTCCTTGGTCTTGAAGGACACCAGGTCGGAGAGATGCTGTGCGTGCTGGAAGACGCGAGTCGGACTGGCATGGCCGTAGCTGATGGCGCGCAGCACGAACAGCGAGATGATACCGGCGGTCAGCAGCATGGTGATGCCGAGGCTAGCCCAGCGCCGGTAGCGGTCGGGGCGCGAATCCTCAAGCATCGCCCAGCAGAACAGGACACCCATCAGGCCGAAGGCCGCAGCATCGAAGAACCGCGTGTTGAGAAGCCCCAGCAGGGTATCCCAGTGCGGATTGAGTGGCGAGATGAGGTGATTGAATGCCCAGAATACCCGGCCGTCCAGATCGGGCCAGAAATCCAGTGCCGGTATCCACCAGCTGATCAGCAAGGCGAATCCTGTGGCATTGAGTGCCAGTAGTCGTCTGGTCAGCATCTCCGTCCCTCCTGGTGCAGATGGTGCGAGGTATCATCAAGCATCAGCAAGCGATCCCTATCGCTGCCTTCACGGCGTATGGTAATTTCAAAGGCTCTTCAAGAAACACTGTTTTCGAATGTTCCAGGAGAGAAGCATCGTTGCGTCAGACGCGATCTGGCGGGCTATCGTCTCGCAAGCCAGTCGGCCTGTCGGGACCGGGATGGCGCAGGGCATCAAGGGGCTTGTGGTTTGTGCGACGGGTCTGCATGCTCGCGCCCGATCGTTTCATCAATGCCTGACATCGAGGCAGGCTCATCACGGGGGATCTCTTCATGAGCGTCATCTTGCGCCGTCTATCACTTGCCACTTCGCTGGCGATCGCGACATCCCTGCTGGCCGGCTGCGCGGTCAGTCACTCAGGCGCGACGGACGCCGGGCAGGGCGGTGGGAGCGGTGCCGGCAGTGCAAGTCCTGCGCTGGTCGGTACCCCCTGGAGCTTCTCGAAGACCGAGGAGGGCAGCAAGGCGCCCAATTTCCTGTTGCAGGCCCCGACACCGGAGCAGCTGGCGGATGAAGAGGATGACCGCCTGCGCCTGGTGGGCAGCAATGGCTGCAATCGTCTGATGGGGCCGGTGGTACTGGATGAGTCTCGCCAGACCCTGGAGATCGGCCCGCTGGCCTCGACCATGAAGATGTGCCCCAATCCGGAGCAGTCCAATGCCTTCAATCGCATGCTGGAGGAGGTGGCTCGCTATCAGATCGTCGGCAGAGGCGAGAGCGCTCGCCTGCGTGTGATGGATGACACCGGCTACCTGCTGGCGACCTTCATGCCCGTCGCGGCCAGCGACGACTGAGCGCCTGCGACGACTGAGCGCCTGCGCCGACTCCCGTGACATGCCCGGAATGAAGAAAGCCCCCGGCACCTTTCGGTGCCGGGGGCTTTTGCCTGCGATCAAGACGAGTGTGGCTTACAGCGCTTCGATCTTGGCGCGCTGACTTTCCAGCAGTGCAAGCTCCGCCTGGGCATCGGCCAGCTTGGCGCGCTCCTTCTCGACCACATCGGCCGGTGCGCGACCGACGAACTTCTCGTTGCCGAGCTTGTTCTCGAGACCGGTGATGACCTTCTGCTGCTTCTCGTGTTCCTTGTCGATGCGCTTGAGCTCGGCATCCTTGTCGATCAGGCCGGCCATCGGCACCAGCACTTCCAGCTCACCGACGCGCTGGATGGCGGACATCGGCGCTTCATCGCCCGCCGCCAGGAAGGTGATGCTTTCCAGACGGGCCAGCTTGGACAGGAACAGACGATTGGCTTCCAGACGCTCGGCGTCGCCGTCGGCCCCGTTCTGCAGGTAGACCTCCAGCGGCTTGCCCGGGGACAGGTTCAGCTCGTTGCGGATATTGCGCACCGCGATGATGATGCCCTTGAGCCACTCGATGTCACGGATGGCCTGCTCATCGATCCGCTCGGCGTCGGCCTGCGGCCACGCCTGGCTCATGATGCTCTCGCCTTCCACCGGCTTGCCGGCGTGAGGCGCGATGCGCTGCCAGATCTCCTCGGAGATGAACGGCATCATCGGGTGGATCAGGCGCAGGATGGTCTCGAGCGCGCGCACCAGGGTGCGACGCGTGCCGCGCTTGGCTTCCGCGCTGGCGTTCTCGTCCCACAACACCGGCTTGGAGAGCTCCAGATACCAGTCGCAGTACTCGTTCCAGATGAACTCATAGAGCGCCTGGGAGGCGTGGTCGAAGCGGAACTCTTCCAGCGCGCGGGTGACCTGCTGCTCGGTCTGCTGCAGGCGCGCGATGATCCAGCGATCGGCCAGTGACAGCTCGACGGCTTCGCCGTTGACGCCGCAATCCTGGTCCTCGGCATTCATCAGCACGTAGCGCGCCGCATTCCACAGCTTGTTGCAGAAGTTGCGATAGCCATCGAGACGGCCCATGTCGAACTTCACGTCACGCCCGGTGGAAGCCAGTGACAGCAGGGTGTAGCGCAGCGCATCGGTACCGTGGGGCTCGATGCCTTCCGGGAACTCGTTGCGCGTGGCCTTGGCGATCGCCTTGGCCTTCTTGGGCTGCATCATGTTGCCGGTACGCTTCTCGACCAGCTCATCCAGGCCGATGCCGTCGATCAGGTCGATGGGGTCGAGCACGTTGCCCTTGGACTTGGACATCTTCTGGCCGAGGCTGTCACGCACCAGACCATGCACGTAGACCTTGCGGAACGGCACTTCACCCTTGAACTTCAGGGTGAACATGATCATCCGCGCCACCCAGAAGAAGATGATGTCGAAGCCGGTGACCAGCACGTCGGTGGAGTGGAAGGTCTTGAGTTCTTCGGTGTCCGCCGGCCAGCCGAGGGTGCCGAAGGTCCACAGCGCAGAGCTGAACCAGGTGTCGAGGACGTCTTCGTCCTGACGCAGTTCGATGTCGGCACCCAGCTGGTTCTCGGCGCGGACTTCTTCCTCGTTGCGGCCGACATAGACGTTGCCGTCGTTGTCATACCAGGCCGGAATGCGGTGGCCCCACCACAGCTGACGCGAGATGCACCAGTCCTGCAGGTCACGCATCCACGCGAAGTACATGTTCTCGTAGTTCTTGGGCACGAACTCGATGTCGCCGTTCTCGACCGCCTCGATGGCCGGGCGTGCCAGCTCCTCGACGGCCACGAACCACTGGTCCGTCAGCAGTGGCTCGATGACGTCGCCGGAGCGGTCACCGTGGGGCAGGGTGTTGTTGATGGTCTCGACCTGCTCCAGCAGACCCAGCGCGTCCATGTCGGCGACCAGCTTCTCGCGCGCGACGAAGCGATCCAGTCCGGCGTAGGCGGCCGGCAGGCTGGCATCTTCCTGGGGCTGCGGACGTCCCTGCAGGTCGTAGATCTCGGCGCGCTCCAGGATGGTGGCATCCTGGCTCATCACGTTGATCAGCAGATGGCCCTGACGCTTGCCGACTTCGTAGTCATTGAAGTCGTGTGCCGGAGTGATCTTGACACAACCGGAGCCCTTTTCCATGTCGGCGTGTTCATCGGCGACGATGGGGATGCGACGGCCGACCAGCGGCAGCTCGATGAACTTGCCGACCAGGCTTGCGTAGCGCTCATCCTTGGGATTGACGGCCACGCCGGTGTCACCCAGCAGGGTTTCCGGGCGCGTGGTGGCGACGACGACGTAGTCCTTGCCATCGGCGGTCTTGACGCCATCGGCGAGCGGATAGCGGAAGTGCCAGAAGCTGCCTTGCTGATCACGGTTCTCGACTTCGAGATCGGAGATCGCGGTGTGCAGGGTCGGGTCCCAGTTGACCAGACGCTTGCCACGGTAGATGAGGTCTTCCTTGTGCAGGCGCACGAAGACTTCCTGCACGGCCTTGTAGAAGCCATCGTCCATGGTGAAGCGCTCGCGGCTCCAGTCGATGCTGGTGCCCATGCGACGCAGCTGACGCGTGATGTTGCCGCCGGACTCTTCCTTCCACTCCCAGATCTTGTCGGTGAAGGCTTCGCGACCCAGATCATGACGCGTCTTGCCTTCTTCGGCGGCGACCTTGCGCTCCACCAGCATCTGCGTGGCGATGCCGGCGTGGTCGGTGCCTACCTGCCACAGGGTGTTGCGACCCTGCATGCGACGCCAGCGCACCAGGGTGTCCATGATGGAATCCTGGAAGGCATGGCCCATGTGCAGGGAGCCGGTGACGTTGGGCGGCGGGATGACCAGTGAGAAGCTCTCGCCCTGGCCTGACGGCGCAAAGCGATTCTCGGATTCCCAGCGCTCGTACCAGCGCGTCTCGATGGCGTTCGGTTGGTAGGTCTTGTCCATGGGTCTGCAAATGATCCGGTTGGGCGGGACGTCCCGCGCCGGCTCAGTGAGCGGGGCAGCGCAGGCAGAAAATGGGCTCGATTATAGCGCCGCTGATGTCAGGCGTCATTCGGTCTTGGCGTGCAGGCTCTTGTGGCCCTCGCCAAGGGGACGGTTTCACAAAGCAGGCAACATCCACGCAATGATGCCGTATCCTGTCGCAACCTGCTGACGCCGAGGTGCCTCGCCTCGGAGTCTCCCTCCTGTTCCTGCTCGCGGAGCCGCAATGTCCAAGCCTCGCCCCACGGATGGTGCACCTCGTCCGACCCGTCGCTGGGTCTGGCATGAACTGCTGCGTCATGCCCTGGTGCCACTGCTGGTGATGGAGGTGGCGCTGCTGGGCGGTTATCTGGGCTTGCACTGGCTGGTGGCGCAGCAGCAGGAAGCGACCCGTGAAGACCTGATCCGCACCCAGCTTGAGCAGCTGAGCCGTTATGAGGCGGAGCATGCCGGCATGGTGGTGGAGGATTGGCGCAGGGAAGTGCAGCAGCTGGCACACTCGGCACTCCGTGAGATGGATGCTCCCATCGCGCCGGGCGAGCGTGTCCGAGAGATGGCGCGTCATGTCTTCAGTGAGGATGGCACCCTCTACGTGGCCGAGGATGACGGGGAGGCCGGCTCCTATTATTCGTCGCTGGCCCCCAGTTATCTGCAGGACTACGGCAAGGTGGCACGGCTGTCGCGGCTGGATACGGTCATGCAGGACATGCTCGAGATCCGTCCCGAGCTGCGTCAGGCGTGGTTCTCCAGCTACGACGGCTATTTCCGTATCAAGCCGTGGATCGACACCCACGGCATCTTCACCCCCGGGGTGGATCTCACCAGCTACGGCTTCTATTACCTGGCCGATGATCGCAACAATCCCACGCGTGAGCCGGTCGTGACGCCAGCCTATCAGGACCCCGTCGGGGGAGGCTGGCTGATCTCGACCCTGATGCCGGTGCATCGTGGGGACTTCCTTGAGGGGGTCGTCGGTATCGATGTCACGCTCGATGCGCTGGCGAAGCATCTCGAGAGCACGCGACTTCCCTGGAACGCCTATCTGGTGCTGGTGAGTGGCAACAGCGTACTGGCCATGCCCGAGGCCGGTCAGAAGGATTTCGGGGTGCATGTCCCTCCGCGGATCGAGCCGACCCCGTTGACGCATGACCGCTTCCTGGAAACGGCACGTGATCAGAGCAAGTCGCCGGAGATGGTGCGCCTGCTGCATGGTATCGACGATGCTCCCCATGGCATGCGCAAGATACCGCTGCTCGCCGGTGAGCGGCTGGTGGCGTGGTATCCGGTGGCGGGGACGGACTGGCGGCTGCTGGCCGTGGTGGACCCGCAGCAGGTGGAAAGCGGCATCCAGCACTGGAATACGCGTTTCAATCAGTTGGGTTACGTGATGCTGGTCGGCCTGATCGCCTTCTTCCTGGTCCTGCTGGTGGTGATGCGCTGGCGGGCGGAATCCATGGCCACCACGCTTTCCGAAGCCCTGGAACGCTTGAGTGACATGGCGCTGCGCATCGGTCGCGGGCAGCCGGTGGTGCGTCAGCGTTTTGCCTTGCAAGAGCTTGACCAGGCGGGGGAAGCCCTGCGGGAAGCCGCATTGCGGCGTGATCAGATCGAGCTCGAACGCGCCGAGGATGCCCGGCATGTCGAGATGGTGATGGCGGCCTCCGGTGATGCGACCTGGCGGTATGACTTCGAGCGTGATGATCTCCACTTCCACGAGAACTTCTTCCTGATGATGGGGCTCCCCATCCAGGCCAGCATGCATCTGGCCGATCTCGATGCCATGACACACCCGGAGGATCTGGCGGGGATGCTGGAATCCCGCTGGCGCGTGTTGCATGGCGACAGCTGGGCCGAGGCGCGTGACGTGCGTTACCGCCATGCCGACGGCAGCTGGGTGTGGATGCAGGTGCGAGGTCAGGTGACCCGCCGCGATGGTGACGGACGACCGCTGCGTGCCACGGGGGTGGTGCTGGACATCCAGCGTCACAAGCAGACGCTGCAGGTGCTGGAAGCGGCACGTGACAGCGCCACCGAGGCAAGTCAGTCCAAGTCGCGGTTCTTCTCGAGCTTCAGTCACGAGATCCGCACGCCTCTCAATGCCATCCTGGGGTTCACTGACCTGCTGGCGGACGAATCGTCCCTGACGCGCGAACAGCGTCGCTATGTGGATGAAGCGGGCCACGCGGCAAGCCAGCTCTCGGCGCTGATCGAGGACGTGCTGCAGATGTCGAGCCTTGAAGCGGGAGAACTGCCCCTCGATTGCCAGCCTCTGTCGATCGGCCAGCACCTGATTCGCCTCGTCAGTCAGTACCAGCCGCGGCTGGACCAGGCGGAACTGACGCTGTCACTGGCGCTGGAAGAGGCGTCGCTGTGGCTGAATGCCGATCGCCGTCGTCTGGACCAGATTCTCGGCAACCTGATGGGGAATGCCATCAAGTACAACCGCGCGGGCGGCTGGATACGTCTCGCTCTTGGGCGCGGTATCGACTCCCACGGCCAGGAGATGGCCTGGGTGGATGTCGAGGATGGTGGCTTCGGGTTTGACCCGAATCAGGCGGCTCAGCTGTTCCAGCCTTTCTCGCGTCTGGGTCGCGAGGATTCGGGAATCGAGGGCACGGGCCTCGGGCTTGCGCTGTCGCGTGAGCTGGCGCGGCGGATGCAGGGGGAGATCACCGCGCAGAGCGTACTGGGCGAGGGGGCCTGTTTCCGGGTATGGCTGCCGTTGGCGGATGTCAGTGCCCATGAACAGGTCGTGAAGGCGGCATGGTCGGCAGATCAGGCGCTGCCAGTGGCGTGTCGCTGGCTGGTGATCAGCACGCGCGCGGAGGACAGACTGCGCCTGGAAGTGATCAGCAGCCATGTCGCCAATCTGGACATCATCACTGCCAGCAGCGCGGCTCAGGCCTTGCGCCTGGTGCGTGATGTCAGTCCCTGCATGGTGATCTTCGGAGACGTCGCCGACATGAGCGTGGCGTCGCTGTTCAGCGAGATCCAGCGTCTGCCGCGTGAGGCGCCGTTGTGGGCTGTGCGTATCGGCGAGCGAACGGGCGCGGAAGCCGATGGCCTGCCGCCGGAATTCTTTGCGGTGGGGGAGAGTCCCCCCGGCATGCAGGACGTCGAGCACTGGATCGAGTGGCTGAACGTGCGTTTGCGCGAGTTTCTCGAGGCTCGGGAGCAAGACGAGGAACGCGAGCGCTGAGTCGGCTGACAGCGCCACCGGTACCTGCGGCGTCAGCTCACGCCCTTGAGCTGATGCGAACGCACCGCATAGCCGCGTGACTTGTAGGTACGCCAGCATTCGCGCTTGGTGACCAGCACATCCTGATGCTGGTTGATGATCTCGGCGACGCGCTCGAAACGCGAGAACCACTCGGGGATCTCGGGGTGCAGGTTGAGCAGTGCCTCGATGCCCGGTGCCGGCGCGTCCTGCCAACCGATGGTCACGGGCGGACGTGGCACGTCATCGGCGTGTTCTGCCTCGCGCGCCGCGAGATCCAGATCGATATCCAGCGCATGGGGTACGAAGCTCTCGGGGCGGAACTGCCACAGGTGCTCATCGAACTGACGCGCCATCGCCTCATCCTCGACATGCACGTGCAGGCGGAACCCCTTGGCATGGATGGTCTCGGCCAGACGGCAGGCGAATTCCAGCCGGGCTTCCAGCGTGGTATCGGGCAGGATGTAGAAGTCGATCTGGGTCATGGGCACCGCTCGTGGCAAGAGTTCGCGAGCGCTCAGGATACCGCACTCGCCACGCGGCTTCGATGCAGGAGGGACTCGGTACGCATCGGAAAGCGCGATATCTTCGCGTCTGCAAACATGAAGGCCCGCCTCTTGCGAGGCGGGCCTTCATGTTGTCGTCTGGCATGGGCCACAGGGCTTACGCCAGGCGGGTCATCCAGCCACGCGTGTCTTCGGCGCGGCCGTATTGCAGGTCCAGCAGCTGGCGACGCAGACGCATGGCCACGTCGCCGGCATTGGCGGTCAGATCCAGACGCGCGTCTTCGCTGACCAGCTCGCCCACCGGGGTGATGACGGCGGCGGTACCGCAGGCGAACACCTCGGTGATCTCACCGGAGGCGATACCTTCGCGCCACTCGTCGATGCTGACCGGGCGCTCTTCCGGCGTCAGGCCGAGATCACCCGCCATGGTCAGGATGGAGTCACGGGTGACACCTTCCAGAATGGTGCCGGTCAGACGCGGCGTGACCAGACGACCATCCTTGAAGACGAAGAACAGGTTCATGCCACCCAGTTCCTCGACCCACTTGTTCTCGGCGGCATCCAGGAAGACGACCTGATCGCAGCCATTGGCGGTAGCTTCGCTCTGGGCCGCCAAGGAGCCGGCATAGTTGCCGCCACACTTGGCAAAACCGGTGCCACCGGCCGCCGCACGGTTGTAATGCGAGGACAGCCAGATGGAGACGGGCTTGATGCCACCCTTGAAGTAGGCGGCCACCGGCGAGGCGATCACGTAGTAATCGACTTCACGCGACGGACGCACACCGAGGAAGGCTTCGCTGGCGATCATGAACGGGCGCAGGTAGAGGCTGCACTCATCGCTGGCGCTGGCGGGGGTCGGTACCCAGGCGCTGTCCTGGGCGAGCAGGGCCTTGAGCGAGCCGACGAAGTCCTCGTCGGAGAGCTCCGGCAGTGCCAGGCGGCGGGCGGAGTTGCGGAAGCGTGCGGCGTTCTTCTCGGGGCGGAAAGTCCACACCGAGCCGTCTTCATGACGATAGGCCTTGATGCCTTCGAAGATTTCCTGGGCGTAGTGCAGTACCGAGGCGGCGGGGTCGAGGCTCAGCGGGCCATAGGGGCGGACTTCATGGCCGTGCCAGCCGCCATCGGCGGTCCAGCGGACGTGTGCCATGTGGTCGCTGAAGTGACGGCCGAAGCCGGGATTGGCCAGGATGGTGTCGCGAATGGCAGCATCCGCCGGTTGCGTGGACGCGCGGACGTCGAAGCCTTTGGTCACGTGGGTGTCTCCGTAGCAGCGAGACCCCCGGCGCGAAACGCCGGGGGTCGAATCATTTTTATAGGACCTCTGGGGTCAGCGGTGCCGAGTGGCGTGCCGACCCGCGTGTCTCAACGCTAGCACGCCATCGAGAGCATGCGAAGCCTCAGAGCGTCTCTTCCTGGGCGGCATTGAGTTCCGCTTCGCGATCCAGCAGATACTGGGTCAGCAGGCCCACCGGGCGGCCGCTGGCACCTTTCTGCTTGCCGGACTGCCAGGCGGTGCCGGCGATGTCCAGGTGCGCCCACGGGAAGGTGTCCGCGAAGCGGGACAGGAAGCAACCTGCGGTGATCATGCCGGCTTCACGCCCGCCGATGTTGGCGATGTCGGCGAAGTTGGAATCCAGCTGTGCCTGATACTCGTCCCACAGCGGCATGTGCCATGCGCGGTCCCAGGCTTCTTCCCCGGCATCCAGCAGATCCAGCGCCAGGTCATCATCGTTGGAGATCAGGCCGGTGGCGTGATTGCCCAGCGCGATGACGCAGGCGCCGGTCAGGGTGGCGATGTCGACGACGCTGGCCGGCTCGAAGCGCTCGGCGTACGTCAGGGCGTCGCACAGCACCAGGCGGCCTTCGGCGTCGGTGTTGAGGACTTCGACGGTCAGGCCCTTCAGGGTCTTGATGATGTCGCCCGGCTTGGTGGCACGGCCGTCCGGCATGTTCTCGGCGCTGGCCACGATGGCGACCACGTTGAGCTTGGGCTTGAGTGCCAGCACGGTGCGCATGGTGCCGAAGACGCTCGCCGCACCGCCCATGTCGTACTTCATCTCGTCCATGCCGGCGCCCGGCTTCAGCGAGATGCCACCGGTATCGAAGGTGATGCCCTTGCCGACCAGCACGTGCGGTGCCTCGTTCTCGTCTTCCGCGCCGCGGTATTCCATCACGATCAGACGGCTCGGCTCTTCACTGCCACGGCCGACCGAGAGCAGTGACAGGGCGCCAAGCTTCTCGAGTTCTTCCTCACCCAGCACGGTCACCTTCAGTGCGCCTTCGGAGGTGCTGCCCAGTTGCTCGGCACGCTCGCCCAGATAGGTCGGGGTGCAGATGTTGCCCGGCAGATTGCCCAGGGTGCGGGCTTCGTTGACTCCTTCGCCGATGGCCGCGCCAATACGCAGACCCGCTTCCAGTTCTGCCTGCTGACTCTTGTCGGCACTTACCACACTCAGACGGGTCAGAGAGGCAGGCTCGCCCGGCTGACTCTTCATCTCGGTGAAACGGTAGGCGTTGCGCAGCGCGCTCTCGGCGATCATGCGTACCTTCCATGCGGCGTCGCGCAGCTCGATATCGAGGCCGACTCCCGCGAAGGCGGCGTCTTCCACCGGCAGCTTGAGCAGTGCCGCCATGGCGGCGTCCAGTCCGCGCTTGTAGCGGCTCTCGTCGAGTTTCTCGGCCTTGCCGAACCCGGCCAGCAGCAGGCGCTGTGCGCCGAGCCCCGGGGCGAAAGGCAGCAGCAGGGTGTTGCCCAGCTCGGCCTTGAAGTCGCCGCGTTCGATCAGCTGGGAAATCAGCTTCTCGCTGGCGTCGTCCAGACGTGCCGCGGCGCCTTCGAGTTCGCCTTCAATGACGGGAACCACCAGGCAGGCGGTCTCTAGCTGGGCCGGATTGACAGTGACAACAGGAAATTCCATGACAACTCCACGCGGGCGAGTAGGGGATACGAAAATGAGGATAGCGTCAGACCGAAGCGGGTCGGGCGTGTCGCGATATCCGGGGTCAGGCATCCAGGTCCGGCAGGGGCGGATGTGAAGAGGCTCTGCCGTCCGTCGGTGTCTGACCGAGCATGACCTTTGAATGGGGACACTGGCCGCTGATGGCAAGCATCTCCCAGTGCCGTCCATCATGCGGAAGATCATGTGCCTGTCGCAAGGTATGGCCGCGACAAGGCTGCATGCTTTCTGGATAATGCTCGAGCATGTCCTTGCGGGGCTCGGCACGCCCAGTGTCATCGACACTCGATCGCACCGGGCCGAGGCGCAAGCGCAGGCCGGATGCCCAGTGTACGCAAAGGCGGTTCGGCATGCATGAGGGATGGTGCATCTTCATATGTCCCGTATCGTGTCTTCACCGGCTATCATCGTTCTGGTCAACACGCTCGATTGCGAGTGGGAAACAGGAGTTTCATTTGATCATCTTCCGCTACCTGACACGCGAGATTCTCACCACCATGGCCGCGGTGGCCGGGGTGTTGATGCTTGTCATCATGGGCAGCCGATTCATCCGCTATTTCAGTGACGCGGCAGAGGGGGACTTCCCGGCCTCGATTCTCGGCAGCCTGATGCTCTATCACCTGCCGGGGTTCTTCGAGCTGCTGCTGCCGCTGTCCTTCTTCCTGGCCGTGCTGCTGGCCTTTGGTCAGCTGTACATGAACAGTGAGATCACCGTGCTGGTGGCCTGCGGTGTCGGCCCGGAGCGTCTGCTGCGCGTCACCTTGCTGCCGGCACTGCTGATCACGGCGCTGGTGGCGGCCTGCAGCCTCTACCTGACGCCGGCTGGCGCGCTGAAGAACGAGATGTTGCTGGAGCTTCAGAAGCAGAAGACCGACTTCTCGGTGCTGGGCGCGGGACGTTTTCAGCAAATCGGCGATCGCACCGTCTATGCCGAGAGCATGAGTGATGACAACAGCGAACTGAAGCACGTCTTCATCGCCGAGCGTGGCAATGACGGGGCCACCCGCCGCGATGACAGCGAACCGAGTCAGTCGGTGGTGCGCGCCGAGCGCGCCTTCCAGGACGTCAGCGAGGAGACCGGCAGTCGCTATCTGGTGCTGGCGGATGGCTCACGCTACGCGGTGGAGCCGGGCAAGTCGGCTTCACAGCGACTGGGCTTCGAGCGTTATGCGGTGCGGGTCAGCGAGGGGCAGAGCGAGGCAAGCCTCAAGGATGACATCGAACTCGTCTCCACCCGAGAGCTGTTGGCCACGCAGACGCCCGAAGCCCAGGCCCAGCTGCAATGGCGTATCTCCCTGCCGTTGATGGTGCCGATCCTGATGCTGATCGGTCTGCCACTGGCGCGCGTCAATCCGCGCCAGGGCCGCTTCGCGCGTCTGCTGCCGGCCATCTTCGTGCATATCACCTACCTCAGCTTGCTGATCGCGGCTCAGAATGCCGTCGCGTCCGGCAAATATCCGGCCGCGATCGGCCTGTGGCCCATTCACGGCGTCTATCTGGCGCTTGGCCTCTGGCTGAGCTGGCGCGACAACCGCGGAGGTGGCCGCTGATGCTGCTTGATCGTCTCGACCGTTACATCGCGCGCAACGTGCTGCTGGCCATGCTGGTGGTACAGGTACTGATCCTCGGGCTTGACCTGATGATCACCTATATCAATGACCTGGGCGATGTCGAGGGGGATTACGGTGCCCTTGAGGTCTTGCTCTACCTGTTGATGAGGCTACCGTCACGTTTCTACGAATTCGTGCCGGTAGGGGTGCTGCTGGGGGCCTTGATCGGCCTGGGCAGCATGGCATCCAGCAATGAACTGACCATCATGCGTGCGGCGGGCCGCTCCTTGACGCGCATCCTGTGGGGCGTGATGAAGCCGCTCGGGCTGGTGATCGTCATCACCATGGCCGTGGGAGAGTACGTGGCGCCTGTCACCGAGATGCAGGCCGATGCCTGGCGCGCCGAGCAGCAGCAGGGGGCGGGTGCCGTCTATGCCGAAGGCGGTGGCTGGCAGCGTGAGGGCAACAACTTCTATCGCTTCGGTTCGATCCGCAGTGATGATGTGGTGCTCAACGTGACCCGCTATCAATTCGATGATGATCAGGAGCTCAAGCAGGCCATGTACGCCCGGCGTGCCGTCTGGGAGGACGACCATTGGACGCTGGAGGCGGTGGAAACCACGGTCTTCGAGCGTGAGGGCGGTGAGGTGGCCTCCACGCGTGTCGAGCAGCAGGACTCACGCCAGTGGGACACCCGATTGACGCCGGACCTGCTCAAGCTGGTGATCACCGAACCCAAGCAGCAATCCGCCTCTGATCTGTGGCGCTACGCCAGCTATCTGAAGGGGCAGGGACTGTCCGCCAACCAGCCATTGCTGTACTTCTGGCAGAAGATCCTGCAACCGCTGACGCTGGCAGCGCTGGTACTGGTGGCAGCGTCCTTCGTGTTCGGGCCGTTGCGCACCGTGGCAGCCGGGACACGCGTGTTCTACGGGATCATCGTCGGTCTGCTGTTCAAATACCTGCAGGACCTGTTGGCGCCGGCCTCGGTGGTCTTCGGGTTCGCGCCCATCTGGGCAGTACTGGCCCCCACGATCGCCTGTTACGTGATCGGCCTGCTGCTGATTCGTCGCAGTGGCTAGGGCACGGTGCCCGGTGGCCCGGCACTGCTTCGCGCAGCAGGGCGTGCGCCCTGCCGGGCTGATGCGGCGTCTGGGCGGATTGGTGTATGACACCTTTCTGGTAATGGCGCTGTTGATCGTGCTGGGGTTCGTGGGGGTGGCCGCGAATGGCGGAGAGGCCAATCAGTCGCCATTGTTCCGCTCGCTTCTGCTGGTGGCGGTGTTCGCCTTCTTTGCCTACTTCTGGAGTCGAAGTGGCATGACGTTGGGCATGCAGGCCTGGCGGCTGAGGCTGCAGACGCTGGAAGGCTGCGCACCGACACTGCCTCAGTGTCTGCTGCGTTTTCTGGTTGCCGGTCTCTCGCTGGGATGCGGTGGACTGGGGTATCTCTGGCAGCTATGGGACCCTGAACACCGCAGCTGGCACGACATCGCCTCAGGCACGCGCGTGGTGGTGGTGCCGAGGCCCAGCCGAGAGTGACGGCCCGGTAGGCGCCGCCTTGCGGGTGTCGTGCAAGGGCGGCGTGCAGGAATCGCCGTGAAAGGCATGCCGAATGCCGGAAAACACAACGCCCCGCCAGTCATCGACTGGCGGGGCGTTGTGTCTGTCAGGGGTGCAGGACGTGAATCAGACGCCCAGCAGGCCATCGAGGCGCGTGATGATGCGGTCGACCGTGGCGCGTGACACGACCAGGCTGTCTTCCTGTGCCGCGGTTTCCGGCAGCTCACGTGGCAGGTCGAGTACCGCGTTGCCCATGCCCTCGAAGCGCACGCCATCACGATAGCGCACGAAGGGCAGCTGGCCGATGGGGCGCTGACCGTCGTGGTCGAGGCGGGCCAGGCGTGTGAAGGCACTGACCGTGTCCAGCACCGGTGCGCTGGTCAGCGGCAGGTGGGTCAGGCGCCATGCCAGCCAGTCGTCCACTTCGACGGCTTCGTCACGCAGGGTGGCGAACCAGTGACGTGCCTGATCCAGGCGATAGCGGGCACGGCCCTGCTTGTCCAGCCACAGGACGTCGGCGCTGGCCTGACGCGGACTTTCCAGCTCGCCGGGCAGGTACAGCCAGGCCTCGGTCAGGCGATGCAGCGCACCCGGCAGTGGCTCATCGAGGGTACGCTCGTTGAGCGAGTCCAGTGCAGCATTCAGGTCGCCCTGTTCGGCACTGCTTTCACTGTTGGCGTAACCGACGTTGTAGCGCCAGACACGATCGGAGATTTCCTGGGTGACGACGTGATCGTGCGGCAGTGCGATGTGACTCATCAACTCACGTGCGTTGCAGCTCTCGTCCACCAGGCCCTCGCGACGCGCCTCGCGATAGAGATTGCGCAGCAGCGGATTGAGCGGCAGGCGGTGATGGTCCCCGAAGCAGCTGCCGGCATCGCGAACGGCGTCGAGATTGAGCGGCAGGTGGGAGGCGGCGTGATGTTCGGCGGTAGCGATGGATGCGGACATTGGGTCAGGACTCCTTGCAGTTTGGCAGTAGGCGAAACGAACGGACAGCAGACGGATTCGGGCCGGTCACGGCATCATCATGTCGCCCATCATCGGCATGCCGATGGGCCGAGTCAGGATGGAGGGCGTCGACGGAATCTCTTGCAGTGTCCTGTTCATGTGCTTTTCCTGATTGCCTGGCAGGTCGTGGCAGTCATTTGCCGTCGCCTTGCTGCGTGTGGGTCATCGTCATGAACGGCAGCGTTCTGGCGAAGTGACGCTAGCAGGAGGCGAGTGACCTGCCTGAACCATTGGATGTTGATGGCTCATTATTTTTTGTTGCGACTTGATTCTTGTCTGCATAATAAAACGTTATACATCTTAGCGTCCCTGTCCCAAATCGCAACCCCTGCCTTAGGCAGGTGACTCCCTTCTTTATACGGTGGGCGCTTTCATCGATGCAACGGATTTGAGAGCAGTGGATTTGAAAGCAATGGTTTGAGAACAGCGGGTTGAGGAAAGCGGGGATAACGGCGGGGTCGAGAATCGTCATGCGGCTCTGGTCGGACGTTCACATCCCGCAGCAGCAATTCATGGCGCCGACGGTGGAAGACGGGGTAATGCAAGTGGTTGATATGGCATGCAAATGAGAATTTTTTGCAGTCAGGTGTTGCGCATCTTTCTGCGAATCATTTACATTTGTCTCACTTGGAGTGAGCGAGGTGAGCCATGTACGTCTGTCTGTGCAAGGGTGTATCAGACCACAAGATCCGTGAAGTCGTGGAGCAGGGAGCGCGCAGCTTCCGTGAGGTCCGCGAGCAGACCGGGTGTGCGACCCAATGTGGAAAATGTGCCTGCATGGCCAAGACGATCACCCGTGAAGCCGTGGCACGCGAAATGATGCCGGCTGACGATCTCGCCTACGCGGTCTGATGTCAGGGGGGGGCTTGCCTCTCCTGGCCTGGATTGCCCTGTCGATGCAGCTCAGCGCCACGAGTCCATGTCATTCAAACGCCAGAGGCCCGATCCCATGATCGGGCCTCTGGCGTTTTCGCATGCCGCTCCTTGCCGGGAGAGCTCATCTTTCCAGCTATCCTCTCTCGCACTTTCCTTTCTCGCACTTTCCTTTCTCGTGCTTTCCTCTCCCGGGCTTTCATCGCTTGTATGCTCACCGGTGTCCGTCTGCATATGACAACGCGGATACCAATCTTTCCCATTTGCGCCTAAAAGTCGATAACTTGTTGTCATGTCTCGAAAAATTCATAGTTTTGCGCCATACTTGCCTGACCTGACGAAGCGGGGCGAGTGCCTGATACGCCTCACCCCCGACGGCCCCTGACACCGGCATGCATGCCGGTCGCCGACGACAACGAGACCGCACCGGACAAGAGAGGAATGGCGACATGAAAGGCGATCCCAAGATCATCGAGCATCTCAACACCATACTGGGCAACGAGCTGGTAGCCATCAATCAGTACTTCCTGCATGCGCGCATGTACAAGGACTGGGGGCTCAAGCGCCTGGCCAAGTGGGAATATGACGAGTCCATCGAAGAGATGCGTCATGCGGACACCCTGATCGAGCGCATCCTGTTCATGGAAGGCCTGCCCAACCTGCAGGACCTCGGCAAGCTGCGTATCGGCGAGAACACCAAGGAAATGCTCGAGTGCGATCTGGCGCTGGAGCACCAGGCTCATGGTGATCTGAAAGAAGCGATCGCCTATGCCGAGCAGGTCCGCGATTACACCTCACGTGATCTCTTCCGCAAGATCCTCGACGACGAGGAAGAGCATATCGATCACCTGGAGACCGAGCTGGGTCTGATCGAGAAGGTCGGTATCGAGCTCTACCTGCAGAAGCAGATCCATCACGAGATCGACTGATTCCAGGCGCGGCTTTCCAAGTCGTGACAGGAACGAAAACGCCCCCGCTGCCATCGGCAGCGGGGGCGTTTTGTCTTCAGTGGCGCAGAACCGGCTTACTTGCCCAGGTCATTGACCAGCAGCGCCTCGACGGCTGCGATGCGCGCGTCGAGACTGGCCTGGTCGGCGGCCAGCACCGTGATGTGACCGATCTTGCGGCCGGCTCGCGGTGCCTTGCCGTAGTCATGCAGGCGAGCACCGGGAATGGCCAGCACGGCATCGCGCTCTGGCATGCGCCCGATGATGTTGAGCATCGCGCAGGGGGCCAGCAGGGCTGTCTCGCCCAGCGGCAGGCCGGCGACGGCGCGCAGATGGTTCTCGAACTGGCTGGTGACCGCGCCCTCGATGCTCCAGTGACCGGAGTTGTGCACGCGCGGGGCGATCTCGTTGGCCAGCAGGCGCTCGCTGCCGTCCGCTTCCTTGACCACGAAGAACTCGAAGGCCATCACGCCCACGTAGTCGAGTTCGTGCATCACCTTGAAGGCAGCCGCTTCGGCCTCGGCCTGCAGGTCATGCGCGGCCAGCGGTGTGGCGCAGTGCAGGATACCGCTGCGGTGCTCATTGCGGGACAGCGGCCAGGCGCGTGTCTCACCGTCACGACCGCGTACCGCGATCACCGAGACCTCGTGATCGAAGGCGATGAAACCTTCGAGAATCAGCGGCACGCTGCCGAGTTCGGCGAAGGTGTCGGCCACGTCCGCCATCTCGCGCAGCACCTTCTGACCCTTGCCGTCGTAGCCCAGCGTACGTGTCTTGAGGACGGCAGGCAGGCCGATGGTGGCCACCGCGCTTTCCAGATCGGCCTGGCTGTCGACCAGCGCCAGCGGCGGCACCTCGATGCCCAGACGCATGAACAGCGACTTCTCGTTCCAGCGATCCCGTGCGGTATCCAGCGCGCCGGCCGGGGGATAGGTCGGACGCTCTGCCGCCAGGCGCTCGACGGCGTCGGCGGGCACGTTCTCGAACTCGAAGGTGATGGCATCGGAGGCCGCCACCAGCTGTGTCAGAGCGGCGTCATCCTGCCAGTCGGCGCGCAGATGATGGCCATGCACGCGCCCACAGGGCGAGTCGGCGGGATCAAGAAAGGTGAAGCGGGCATTGAGGGCGGCGCCAGCCTGAGCCAGCATGCGACCCAGCTGACCACCACCGACGATACCGAAGCGGATCGGCTCGCTCATGATTCACTGGCCTCCATGCGACAGGCTGGGAGCATCGGGACGCGGGTCCGGATTGTCCAGCACGCGGTCGGTCTGCTCGGCGCGGAAGTTGATGAGCGCCGTGCGGATGGCCGGATACTTGTTGGCCAGCTGGCTGGCAGCCAGCAGCGCCGCATTCACGGCACCGGCACGACCGATGGCCAGGGTGCCGGTGGGGATGCCGGCGGGCATCTGCACGATGGAGAGCAGAGAGTCGACGCCAGACAGCATGCTGGACTGCACCGGCACGCCCAGCACCGGTAGCCAGGTCTTGGCGGCACACATGCCCGGCAGGTGGGCGGCGCCACCGGCTCCGGCGATGATGACCTCGAGACCACGCTCCGCGGCGGTGTCGGCATAATCGAACAGCAGGTCAGGCGTGCGATGGGCAGAGACGACCTTGACCTCGTGTTCGATCCCCAGGGCTTCCAGGGTCTCGACCGTATGGCACATGGTCGCCCAATCCGATTTTGATCCCATGATGACACCAACCAGTGCGCTCATGCTTCCTCCGCTCTTGACGTGGTATGAACCAGCTCACAGCCACCGCCAGCGCATGCTGGACGGCCCGCTGTGTGGGCGTGGTCGAGGTGGCCGGGCCGTGATGGCCAGTCCCACCTCAATGCGTATGTCTGGAAAAACAAGCGGCGCAGTATAGCACCGAGCCTGAGAGGCGGCATGCACCTGTCCGGTCGGTCAGCTTATGGGCGCCACCGGCCGGCGAGGCTCAGCAGGACCATTGCGTGACCAGCGCGAAACGCGGCACTGGCTCGCCCTGGATCTCGACATTCTCCATGAACATGCTCAGTGGGCGCACCCACAGACCACATTCGCCGTAGAGGGCGCGGTAGACCACCAGCAGCTCTTCCGTCTCGCTATGACGACTGGTGCCGATCACCTCGTATTGCGCGCCCTTGTAGTGGCGGTAGAGCCCCGGCACGGGGCGATTCTCGGGCAGCGGCGGCATGGGAGGCAGCTCTGACATGATGATTTCCTTGATGGGCAAGACAGTTGGCGCGGTCGCCCGGCGCGATCAGGCGTCGGGCGCGGGCTTGAGAGCGTTGGCCGGCGTGGCCTTGGCACCGCGGCGTGCGATGCGCGCCAGGGCGCGTGCACTGGCGGTGAAGCCGAAGCTGCCGGTGACGAAGGTGGCGGCGCCGAAGCCGCCGGCGCAATCCAGACGCGTGGCGCTGTCGCCGGGTTTGGTGGCGCAGACCTCGCCATCGGCACCGGGGTAGGTCAGCTGCTCATCGGAGTAGACGCACTCGACATCGAAGCGGCGCTTGAGATTGCGACTGAAATGGTAGTCGCGGCGCAGCAGGGAGCGAACGCGCGCCAGCAGCGGGTCCTGCTCGGTACGGGCAAGATCCGCGATCTGGATGCGTGTCGGGTCGAGCTGGCCACCGGCACCGCCCGTCACGGTCAGCCCCAGCTTGCGACGCTTGCACCAGGCGATCAGCGCCGTCTTGGCGGGTACGCTGTCGATGGCATCGATGACGTGATCCAGCTCATCGTGGATCAGCTCGGCCAGGTTGTCCGGGGTGACGAAGGCCGAGATGGCGTGAATCTTCATCTGCGGCGCGATCAGCTGGCAGCGCTCGGCCAGCACCTCGACCTTGGGACGGCCGATCTGGCCATCCAGCGCATGCAGCTGACGATTGACGTTGGAGACACAGACGTCGTCGAGGTCGATCAGCGTCATCTCGCCGATGCCGGAGCGTGCCAGCGCCTCGGCGCTCCAGCTGCCGACCCCGCCGACCCCGACCACCGCGACATGCGCGTGACGGAAGTGGGCGAAGGCGCTGGCGCCGTAGAGGCGACGAATGCCGCCGAAACGGAAGTCGTAATCGTCCGCCGCCGGTGCCTCGGCGTCGGTGGCGAAGAAATCCGCCAGCATGCGTTCGCTGGCAGAGGGCGCGGCGTCCGAGAGAGAGGCCGTGTGGGCCGCTGGCTCATTCAGCGGAATGTCGTCAGGGGTAGTGGTCATGCGCAGCTCATGCTTTCCAGGGACGTTGAATGCAGATGGCGAAGCGTGTTCGCGGGTGCCCGGTCGTCATTCGGGCAAGTCGTCTGTGGGCCGGCCAGCCAGGTCGCTTTCGGGGCGTTCGGCCTGGTGGATGGCATGGCGCTCCGGCAGATGTCCCAGCCAGCCAAAGCGCGCCAGCAGGGCAGCGTAGGCGCCATCCGGTGGGCATGAAAGACGCAACCAGCCACCCTCGGGGTGCGGCAGTTCCAGTCCGACCGCCGCCAGCAGCAGACGCGGACATTCCAGGGTCGAGGCGAAGTAACGATTGTAGTTGCCCTTGCCGTGCCTGGCATCTCCGATGATGGGGTAGCCACGGCGCGACAGGTGCCGACGAATCTGGTGTCGACGGCCGGTCAAGGGACGTGCCTCCACCAGCGAGAAGCGTGACTGGGGGTAGCGGTCGATCGCGACGGGCAGCTCGACCTGCGCCAGTCGGCGGATGTCGGTGATGGCTTCCTGCTCCGGCATCTGGGCCTTGGGCAGGCGACCCTCTTCCTTGCGCAGGCCGTAGTCCAGGCGCTCCTGTTCGGGAGCGACGCCACGCACCACGGCCAGATAGCGTTTGCTGACCTGCTGTTCCTCGAAGGCGGCGCTCAGCTTGCGGGCGGCTTCCGGTGAGAGGCCGAAGACCATCAGCCCGGAGGTCGGGCGATCGAGACGATGCACCGGGAAGACGTGCATGCCGATCTGGTCACGCAGGCGCTGCAGCAGAAATTCCGTCTCATGCTTGTCGATGGGGCTGCGATGCACCAGCAGGCCAGAAGGCTTCTGCACCACCACCAGCACGTCATCCTGAAACAGGATGTCGAGTGGCAAGATGGGCTCGGCCTCGTGAGCCGGGTCAGCATCGAGGGGCGCCGACACGAGTGGTCGAGACGTCACTGACGCGTCGCAGGGCAGGCCATCGGGAGAAGAGGGCAGATCATGGGAAGAAGGGGGCATGGGCATCACGGCAGCAGGAAGACGAAAGCCGATCACCAAGGGGGTGATCGGCGTGTATTGTCCGGCTTTCCTGGCTGGCTGTCATGTCCGGTCTGTTGCAGGAGGGGGCGCCGCCTCAGGCAATACGGTCTGAGGTATGGCGGCTGGCTCGTCCGGTGTCTTCGGGATGTATCAGCATGCCGGCCGGTATCCATTGCACCAGCAGGTTGATGGCGGCGCCCGGCGCTGCCTCGGCGCCGACTTCGGGGGCCAGCAACTCTCCCAGTGAGGCGAAGCTCAGGCCGTCATCACCGGCGGAGAGAATGGCGTCGAGCACCAGCGCTTCCAATGGCTCGAGAGAGCGATAGTGCACCTCGGGTGCGCCCTCGGTCGGCTGACGCCAGACGATCCATGGCGTGGGGATCTCGCTCTCGACCGGCGCACGTGGCGGCTCGTCATTGTCGATGGATTTCCAGATGGCCGGCGTATCGAAATGAAAGGCGAAGTGATGCAGTGACGGATGGGCTGCCAGTCTCAGCGTCGGCCAGTCTTGCGGGGCGAGCCCTTGCAGGGTCTCGACGCTGAGCGGCGCGATCTCCTCGGCATCCAGTGCCAGCCCCAGTGCCCATTCGAAGGCCGCCATCTCGGTGACCAGCGAACGCCGGGGTTCGCGCGCGGCCACGAAGGCCGGAAAGTGCTGGCCTGCCCAGCGGATCGAGTAGTGGCTCGGCGGATGGGCATTGAGGTACTCGCGACACAGCAAGCCGAAGGCATCATCGCCAATCAAGGTGTGCACGGCCTCGAAATCACCGCCGAAGACATCGAACAGGCGCAGGCGGTAAGCCGTGGCATAGATGCCAAGGCGCTCCTCGGCACTGGCCAGCTCATCACTGATGACAGCCTGTGCCGCGATGCTGCGGGTGTCGGGTGACGGCGCGGCCAGATAGGCGGCGGTGGCGTCCTGAAGCTGGGTCAAGGCGCGGCGATCGAACTGTGATGCTGTCGTCGCTGTGGTCGATGCATGCGTCATGCGTGCAGCCCCCCATTCATTGCCGCCGCGACAGTCCGGGTCGGTTGATCGTCGGCCAGCGGGCGACCACTGCGGCGACGCAGCTCGGCATATTCTTCCATCAGCTCCGACCATGGCGGGAAGTTGTCATCGCGCTCGATCATGGTGGCGACATCGCCGAAGCGCTCGCGTGCGGCGTCATACAGCGACCACACGGCATCCGGGACGGGTTGGTCGTGGGTGTCGATGCACAGCTCACCGCCAGACACGTCCTG
Organism: Cobetia sp. 5-11-6-3; assembly: GCF_013374055.1. NCBI lineage: Bacteria > Pseudomonadati > Pseudomonadota > Gammaproteobacteria > Oceanospirillales > Halomonadaceae > Cobetia > Cobetia sp. 5-11-6-3. The sequence goes on from NZ_BLWJ01000002.1 coordinate 112,827, forward strand.
CCTGATGTGCCCGGCGAGATGGTGCTGCCAGACACGCTCCGCCGGCATGGCATCCAGATAGGCCAGCGGATCGAAGTCATGATTGTGGCTGGAGACGATGACGTTGTTCAGGTCGAGCAGGATCAGGCAATCGGCACGGCGGCTGACCTCGGCCAGAAACTCCCATTCGCTCATCTCGTCGGGCTGCCAGGTCAGGTAGCTGGAGACGTTTTCCAGCAATAGCTGGCGCCCGAGCGCGTTCTGGACCTGGTCGATGCGCTCGGCCAGGTGCGTGATGGTGGCCTCGGTATAGGGCAGAGGCAGCAGGTCATGGAATTGATGCGCGCCGGTGCGGGTCCAGCACAGGTGATCGGAGACCCACATCGGTTCGATGCGCTCACACAGTGCGCGCAGCTCGCGCAGATAGCGGGTGTCGATGGGATTGCTGCCACCGATGGATAGCGAGACGCCATGCAGGGCGATGGGATAGTGCTCGCGGACTCGCTCAAGAAAGTGCAGCGGCTTGCCGCCGGCACTGACGCCGTCGGAGTCGATGAATCCGGGGCCCATGTAGTTCTCGCTGATGGCCTCGAACCAATCGATATCCGGCAGTGTCGTCAGAATCTCGTGGTAGTACTCAGGACGTAGCCCAAGCCCTTGACCGGCACCCGAGGTGGCAGTGGCAGGCTGGTGACTCCGGGAAGCTGTCGTCATGAGTGACTCCTTTTCCATGGCATGGCAGGCAGTGCCTGCATTGGCAGTGTAGACCTGATGCAACAACGGGAGGACGGCATGCCGTCCTCCCGTTGCGTCCAGGGACTCCTGGCGACACCGTTACCTGGGTGACGGTGCCCTCATCTCGAGTGCTCAGCTCTTGCCGGAGATGACTTCGCCGCCAGCGCCGACACAGGATTCGGCACTTGCGGTGTAGGACCAGCCCTGACCCTTGCAGGCATTGTGGCCCTTGCAGGCGCTGGTGGCGGTGGCGCACTCGGAGGTGCCCTTGCAGGAGTTGATCCCGGAGCACTTCACGGCGTTGTCAGCCGCCTGCACGGACATGGAGGTCAGGGCGGCGGTGGAGAACAGTGCAGCGGCAGCAGCGGCAAAGGTGGCGGCAGTCACGGTCTTCTTCATGGTCATGATGGTTTCCTTTCGGGCGAGCCCGTTTTTTCTGGTTGTTGAGCAAGGTTCGATGCAGATATCCACCCGGCCAGTCAGGTCTCGTTGCCGGGTCATTGAGTCTTACGTCGCCGGCGTGAAGGTGGATGCACCGCGGCTCGAGAATTTGACCGGGAGCGCGAAAACCCTCTGAAAGACGCTATTCTGCTCGTGGCATACTGTGTGCCTGTCATGTCTTCTGTGCTCTGTCGAAGCAGTGTGCAGCGGGCCCTGCCTGCCTCATGGCCGATCCGTCCATCGGTCTCGTATTCTGCTTATGGAGCCTTGCATGCTGAACTCCCTTCGACGCCTGTGGCATACCCCGCGCTGGCGCTGGAGCATCCTCGTCATCCTGTTGCTGGGAGGATGTAGCGCCGTCACCGTGCATCAGCTGGATGCGCGTTTCGGGACGCCCGAGCCACGCGATCGCGTCGTGTCCGGCGATAGTCTGGCGGGGAGGCATTGGGAAGATGAGGTCAAGCCGATCCTCGAGACGCGTTGCGTGGTCTGCCATGGCTGCTATGACGCCCCGTGCCAGCTCAAGATGTCCTCGGCGGCCGGGATCGACCGCGGTATCAATCCCGCCCCTGTCTATGACGGCACCCGCTTGCTGGCGGCCAATCTGACGCGACTGTTCGAGGATGCCGACAGCACCGCTGAATGGCGTGACATGAACTTCTCGCCGGTGCTCAACGAGCGCAACGACTCGGCGCTCGCCAATCTGGAAGGCAGTGTGCTGTTCCGCTCGCTGAGCCAGAAGCGCAAGCAACCCCTGCCGGTGACGGAGGAAGGCCTGCTGCCGGAAGACCGCTTCGATCTGTCGCTCAATCGCAGTCAGGTGTGCGCGCCCATCGAGCGCTATGATGCCTTCGCGGAAGATCACCCGGACTGGGGCATGCCGTATGCGCTGCCGCAGATCAGTGATGAGGAGCACCGTACGCTGGTCAACTGGTTGGCGCAGGGCTCCCCGATGACCAAGGTGCGCCCGGTGTCTGAGGCCCTGGTGCCACGGATTCAGCAGGTGGAAGCCTTCCTCAATGGTGACAGCCTCAAGCAGCGTCTGATGAGTCGCTACATCTACGAGCACCTCTTCCTGACCCACCTGTATTTCCCGGAAGCGAAGGGGGCCAATGGCCGGCCGATCTTCTTCTCGCTGGTGCGCTCCAGTACGCCGCCCGGCGAGCCCATCCAGCGCATCTCCTCGCGCCGCCCCTATGACGCTCCCTACGCGGCCTATCCCGGAGATGGTCGTGACGTCATGCCGCATGACGAGGCCGGGCGTCCTCGCGTCTATTACCGTCTATGGCAGGAGCGCTCGACGATCCTGGCCAAGAATCATCTGCCCTATTCGCTGAGTGACGCGCGCCTGGAACGCTGGCAGTCGCTGTTCCTCGCGCCGGACTATACGGTGGATGACCTGCCTGGCTATGACCTCAAGACGGCGTCCAATCCCTTCCTGACGTTCGAGGCGATCCCTGCCGAGTCACGTTACCGCTTCATGCTGGATGAATCGCAGAACACCATCATGGGCTTCATCAAGGGGCCGGTCTGTCGTGGCCAGGTGGCCGTGGACGTCATCAATGACCACTTCTGGGTCAGTTTCACCGATCCATCACTGTTCAGCCTGCCGCAGGTCGAGCGCACCCTGGCACGGGAGGGCGAGAATCTCAGCCTGCCTGCCGAGCAGAGCAGCAATGCATTGCCCATCTCCTCGTGGATCAAGTTCGAGCGCAAGCAGCAGGCCTATCTGCAGGCCAAGCAAAAGCTGATGATGCAGGCCTACGAGGACGGCAATCTGCGTCTGGACATGCAGCTGTTGTGGGACGGCAGCGGCTGGCAAGGTGGCGAGGGTGGCGATCACAACCCCAATGCCGCCCTGACGGTCTATCGTCACTTCGACAATGCCGCCGTGATGAAAGGGCTGGTCGGCAATGTGCCCAAGACGGCCTGGGTGATCGATTACCCGATGCTTGAGCGCATCCATTACCTGCTGGTGGCCGGCTTCGATGTCTATGGCAACCTCGGCCACCAGCTGACCACGCGCCTGTACATGGACTTCCTGCGCATGGAAGGCGAGAACAACCTGCTGGCGCTTCTGCCTGCCGGCGAGCGTCAGGCAGTGCATGACAGCTGGTATCAGGATGTGGATTCTGGGCTGGAAAAGCTGCTGTTCAAGAAGCCGCCCCAGTTTGATGCCCCGAGCGATATCGTCTGGACACCGGGAGAGCTTTCCTCACCGGATAAGGCGCGCATTGGGTTGATGCGTCGCCTGCGCGAGCGCCTGGCGCCGGAACTTGTCCACGAGCGTAGCCTGGAGACGCTGGAGGATGATGCCGTGCGCCGCGAATTGAAGGCCTTGAGCGAGGTGAGTGGTCTGGCGGCCAGCCTGCTGCCGGAAGTCACCATCATTGCGCTGGAACGGGAGGGAAGCGAGCACCCACAGTTGTTCAGCGTGCTGCGCAACTCGGCTCATGCCAACATCACCAGCCTGTTCGACGAGGAAGCCAATCGGCGTCCTGAGCGCGATACGCTGGATGTGCTGCGCGGCGTGGCCGGGGATTATCCGAATGCCTTCTGGCATCTGACACCCGAGTCGCTGCAGGGATTGGCACGGCGGGTCGCCGTGCTCAAGGATGAGGCGGACTATCGACAGCTGATGGCCGATATCGGAGTGCGGCGCACCGACCCACGCTTCTGGCAGTTCTCGGACAGCGTGCTGCGTGCCAATTATGCGGATCGTCCCGTCGAGGCCGGGTTGCTAGATTACAACCGTCTGCAGAATCGCTGAGCGTCTCCGAGCCGCCTGGCACTGTCTGGAACACACGAAGGCCCGCCACATGAGGATGTGGCGGGCCTTCGTGGTGAGAGAGATGGCATCACGGGGGTCAGCGACCGCCCTGACACTCTCCTTCTGCCAGCTCTATCAGGCCATCCAGGTGCAGGATATGGACCTCGCGCGCCTGGATATCCACCAGCCCCTGAGCCTGGAAACGCGTCAGGATACGGCTGATGGTTTCCACGGCCAGTCCCAGGTAATTGCCGATGTCGGCGCGGGACATGGAAAGACGGAAACTGTATGGCGAATAGCCGCGGCGACGGAAGCGCTGAGAGAGGTTGACCAGGAAGCTGGCCAGGCGCTCATCTGCCGTCTTGCGCGACAGCAGCATCATCATCCGACGATCCTCATGCAGCTCCTTGCTCAGGCTCTTGAACAGCTGGGTGCGCAGTTCCGGCAGTTGGGCGGAAAGCGCATCGAGGCGATCGAAGGGAATCTCGCACACGGTCGTGGTCTCGAGTGCCACGGCGCTGCCGGGGTAGGCATTGCTGTCGATGGCATCCAGTCCAGCCAGCTCGCTGGGCAGGAAGAAACCGGTGAGCTGCTCCGTGCCACTGTTCTCGGTGTTGATCTGTTTCAGGCTGCCCGAGCGCACCGTGAAGACGCAGTCGAAGGGCTCGCCCTGGGTGAAGAGAACCTCGCCCTTTCTGAGCGGCGCGCGGCGCCGAATGATGGAGTCGAACTGGTCGATGGCTTCCATGTTCAGTGCCAGCGGCAGACACAGTGAGCTGAGCGAGCAGGTCTGACAGCGTGCTTCATGCGCACGCAATCGATGGGATGCCGTTGTCTGGGCCGTCATGGTGACTCTCCTGGGGCATTACGCCGAAACTCGTGGGGGGCGGGTTTCGGGTGGGGGTGTCCGGGTGCGACACCTGGTACAGGGCGATTCCATGGTCCTGTACGGAGAGGCAGCATCCTCATGGACTGAGTCGCTGCTGCCTGTCGGTGCTGTCCGTCAATGATACCTGTCAGGCGCACTTCCCAGAACGGGTTCCCGTCCTGTGGGGCGGGATGTGAAGTGCTCCGTGAATCGCGCGCATTATATTAGATAATTCTGATTGTGTCGTGATGTCCTGCATGACTCTAGACGCAGAACCTCCCGAAGGGGCAGGTTGCGACGCCCTGCCTCATCCGACTCGGGAGAGCCAGGTGACATCATCCACTCAAGGACATGACGATCTGCCCCATGCTGACCAGCAGCGTGAGCAGAAACAGCAGACTCCAGACCAGCGGCAGCGGCCTGTCCGGCTGAGGGGTGCCGTCAATGCGGTGTTCGTCGCCTGGCCCATCTCCCTGCAGGTCATCATCGGGTGAGGTGCTGCGCGAGCGAAGCCCGACAAGCAACAGCGTGCAGAAGGCCAGGCTGCCCAGCGTGAGCATGCTGATCCATGCCTGCCAGAACAGTGGCAGATCGACGTTTGCCAGCAGGTTCATGGTGCAGCTCCTGTCGTCAGTGTCAGTGTGGCGAGTGTCTCCCCTGTCGGGTCGGGTGCTGTCGCGGATGAGTGCCGAAGGGGATCCGTCTGTTGAAGATAGGCCAGCAGAGCGGTCGCCTCGGCCTTGCCGCGTACCCGGGCGGGCGCCGCGAGGATCTCGTCGTCTCGGTAGGGCACGCCAAGCGCCTGCAGGGCCCGCATTCGCTCGGCGACACCCTCGCCGCTCAGGGCGTGCTCGAACAGCCAGGGGTAGGCCGGCATGCTGGAATCCGCCACCTTGTGGCGCGGCGAGTACAGGTGCAGGCGTTGCCAGGCCTCATCATGTTCCGCCGGGAGGCGGCTCAGGTCAGGGCCTTGACGAGCGTTGCCCCACAGGGCCGGTCGCTCCATGAGGTGGCGGGAGGCGGCGTCCCGGCTTGCATGGCGTGCCTGGTCTCCCGGCAGATCCCGCACCATTCGGGTATGGCATTGTTGGCAGCCTTCCCGCAGGTAAAGGCGCTGTCCCTCCAGCGCCAGCGTATCCAGCGGTGTCACTTCTTGCCCTGCCTCCTGAAACCCCAGAGGCAGCAACTGGGCCAGCGCGCCGACACTTGCCGCCATCACGCAGAGCGCGGCCATCAGGCCCGGATGCCGTTCGAGCAGTACGTGTCTCATGCCGGTGTCCTCCCCCGAGCGTGTGAATCCCCGATGTGGTGATGAGCGCGCTGGGTAGAGGAGCGCGTGATGGGACGGCGGGAGGCGCGCAGGAGATACGCTGCCATCAGCAGCAGGCCGAGTGCCCAGCAACTCAGCCCCACCAGCGTCATCAGCATCGGCGGGCGAGCCACCGCCAGGACGTCGGCGAGGGAGTGCAGCGGTTGTCCCTCTGCGTCTACGGCATGCCACAGGCTGCCCTGCAGCAGGGTGGTGGTCCAGCTGGCAGCGATGCAGAGCAACATGCCGGCGATGGCCAGCCAGGCGTGGGTCATGATCAGCGCCGAGGGTGCTTCAGGCAGCCGCAGACGGTAGAGCATGAGCACGCTGACCAGACCGATGACGCCCAGTGTGCCGGCCGGCGAGAGGCTGCCGGCGGCGCTGAAGGTCATGTCGTTGAGCGGGGCGATGGACAGTGCCACATGCTCCATCACGCTGATGGCCAGAAAGAGCAGGGCCGCGCCGAGCAGGCAGGTCTGAGGATGATGGCGCAGGGAGGGCCAGTCCGCCTTGAGGGTCAGCAGGCCGTTGAGAGGAATGGCCAGTCCCGGCGCCAGCAGCAGGAGCCCCATCGCCATTCCCAGCGCCTGGCTCCACTGGGGCAGGGCACTGGCGTGCAGCAGCACCGCACCGCTCCAGGGCAGCAGCAATACCAGCAGCCAGAAGCTGATGATGGCCAGACGGTGAGAGTGAAGGGGCTGGCGGGTCAGTCCCGAGAGTGCCTGATACGCCATGGCAATGAAGCCCAGTGCCAGCATGCCGCCGGGCAGCATTCCCTTCTGCCAGCTCTGCAGCAGCGCGTCCAGACTGCCTGAGAACATGGGCAACGATGTCAGCGGGCCCAGGGGCACCGCCAGTGACAGCAGGGTATGCTGCATCAGTATCATCACCAGACAGCCAATGAAGCACCAGCCAGCCACGGGCAGGCGCGCTGTCGGTCCTGCCTTCCAGTTGACATGGAAGAGCCACGCGACCGCGATCCACACTGCCAGCATCAACAGGTTGAGTGGCCAGGGATATTCGGATTGGCCATGCCCCGACGCGAAGCCCGCGGCAATCGATATGCTGCCAAGCACGAGAATCGTCTGCCAGGCCCGCAGCGTGAACCGCTGGAGACGCCGCTGGCCCGGCCGGGCTTGCGTGTCATGATTGGCCAGTGAATACAGGCTGGCAATCAATGCCGAGCCGCCCAGGCCGAAGAGCAGCAGATGCTGTTGCACAATGGCGAGACGGCCATGGCTCAGCCAGGCGATGGGCGGGGCCAGGGATGGCCACAACTGCACGGCGGTCAGCCATGCCGCCAGCAATAGACTGACGGCGCCTGAAAGAATGGCCGTCGTGCCAAATTGGCGAATCACCTCGTGAGAGGCGCCTGCTCCATCAGGTGCTGTGCCCATGTCATGACCTCATCATGCAGTGAACAGCGATGTGCTCTCCTGAAGAGAGCACGACTCACGAGACGATTCAGCATTCATTTCAGCTACCAGGGAGGACACTGAGTGTCTCTTGTCACTTCATCATCGGACGAAGATCGGGATGCGTCCAATGTGGCGGCCGTTCCCACCCCCTACGCCGAGGAAGGTTTCAAGGTCGCTTCCTTTGACGCCATCGCCGATGAGCTGGAAAAGCGTCTGGAGCTGTCAGAGGAGGCGTTGGCGGCGCGCGGTCCCTGGCGAGGCTGGGTGGCCTCGTTCGGTCCGCTGGAGATTCATGGCAGCCCTCGGCAGGTGATTCTGCTGCATGCCCATGGGGCGGGCGCCGGACGCGAGACCGATTTCCATCAGCAGTTCGGCAAGGCCTGTGCACACCAGGGGGCGGCATGGCTGGGATTCGACTTCGCCTACCTCGTCAAGATGCGCTGCGAGGCACGCCGTCGTCCGCCGCCGCGGCTGCCCGGGCTGATCGAGGAGATGACGCGCTGGCATGAGGCGCTGGCCGCCAGTCTTGCCGCCAGGGCGTCTCTGGCGACATGCCCGGTATTGCTTGGTGGCAAGTCCATGGGGAGTCGCGTGGCCTCGCATGTGATGCAGGAGCTGGAGGGGCGAGGCATGCCAGCCCCCTCATCAGGCCCACGTCGAATATCGCCCCTGGGCTGGTATGCGCTGGGCTATCCCTTTCACCCGACCGGCAAGCCGGACACGCTGCGAACCGAGCATCTGGCGGCAATTGATGCGCCGGGCCTGATCTGCCAGGGCACGCGAGATCCCTTTGGTCATTGCGAGGAAGTCGAAGGTTACGGATTGCCATGCACCATCAGCCTGCATTGGCTGGAGGATGGCGAGCATGATTTCAAGCCTCGCAAGGCGAGCGGCAAGACGCGTGAGGGACTGATTCGCTCAGCGGTGGCAGCGATCCTTGCACACCCTGCGTTGCGCTGATGGGTGTCAATCCATGAGCGACACGAATTTTCTCCCTCGTGGCATCCTGATGTCAGAATGTTGACACAATGCTGATGGTTGCTGGGCTACAGGTGAGTGGTGCTGGGAAAATCCAGTCTTATCAAGACCCTGTCGAGGAGTATTCTGAAACTTCCTGTAAAAAAAGTATTGACTCATGGGGCGGATTCCGTAGAATGCAGCGCCAACGAGACAGGGGTGGTTAGCTCAGTTGGTAGAGCACCAGCCTTACAAGCTGGGGGTCACTGGTTCGAACCCAGTACCACCCACCATTTGAAAAAAGTTATTGCTTATCAAAGCGTTACTTGATTAAATGGCCTGGTTCGTCAGCAGAAGCAAACGTTGCAGTGGACTGGTAGTTCAGTTGGTTAGAATGCCGGCCTGTCACGCCGGAGGTCGCGGGTTCGAGTCCCGTCCAGTCCGCCACTACCGTTTGTCATGCGCCCGATGTTGAGTTGTTCTGAATGGACTGGTAGTTCAGTTGGTTAGAATGCCGGCCTGTCACGCCGGAGGTCGCGGGTTCGAGTCCCGTCCAGTCCGCCATTCAGAATGACGCGATGTCACCGCTGCTTGCAGCAAGGATCGTCTGTGTTGGGTGATTAGCTCAGTTGGTTAGAGCACAAGCTTCACATGCTTGGGGTCACTGGTTCGAATCCAGTATCACCCACCAATGTGGACTGGTAGTTCAGTTGGTTAGAATGCCGGCCTGTCACGCCGGAGGTCGCGGGTTCGAGTCCCGTCCAGTCCGCCACTCGATCTACAGAATTCGTGAAACCCGAGCCCTCGTGCTCGGGTTTTCGCGTTTCTGGCCAGCAAGATGCTCGTTGTTGCCTTCCTCGTTGTTGCCTTCCTTCTGGACGTCCCATCGTCCCATCATCCCCCGTTCGACGTTTCTTCGTGTTTCAGGTCCGTGAGCTACCCGTTCGGCTGGAGGCGCGGTGCTGTCTGCGCCATGCGCCCGGTGGTTTGGCGTGCCAACGCTTGCAGGCGTGCTGGAAGCTTTCCGGACCGGCAAATCCCAGTACCCAGCTGATTTCCTTCAGGCTCAGATGGGTGTCACGCAGATAACGCTCGGCCAGTGCGCGGCGCGTGTCATCCAGCAGCCCCTCATAGTGCCAGCCTTCGGCGGCGAGTCGTCTGGCCAGGGTACGCGGGTGCAGATTGAGGGCCGCTGCGATCTCGTCGCGTCCGGGTGCGCGCCCCGAAAGCCGCATGGCAATGGCACGTCGTGTGCGTGACAGCGTGTCATGAGGGCCCTGACGGCTCTCCAGTCGCTCCGTGATCTGTTGACGAAGCTGGGCAAAGGCGACCGGTGCTGCCTGCAGGGTAGGGGCGTTCAATACTCTGTCTGGCAGCCACAGCCGATTGCGCCCTGTCGCGAAGTGCAACTGGCTCGCAGGCAGGCCCAGGCGTCGGGCATATCGCCAGCGCCAGCGCTTCTCCGTCTGCTCATGCATATCGTCTGGTGAGGGGGTGAGCGGAGAGCTGTCCTCCGGCGAGCGGGGGATTATGTAATCGATCTCGAGCGATGCATCGCTCAAGGCATCGCCACTCAGCTGGCGAGCCAGATGCCACCAGCCTCCCAGTACGCTGTCGACCACGAAGCGGTTGTAGGCATTGTAGGGAGCGAGGGAGTAGAAGTTCAGCCAGCCGCCGGTGGCCTGGCGCTCGAAATGGCCATGCCCACGACTGTTGTCGCTGTAAAGTGCCTCAGCCTCGCACAGCAGCGTCAGCCCTGCCGCCAGAGTGGGGGCGCAGGCACACGCAAGTCCGGGGAGCAGAAAGTCTCCCGGGCGAATCTGAGCGGCCATCTCCAGGCCGAACAGTTCATCACCGCTGGCAGTGATGGCGGCGTGGCCCAGACGCATGTAGCGAGCGATGCCGATCCGGGCATCTCCGTCGTCCGGCAGCGGCCAGCCCGTGTAGGGCTGCATGATGGGCTCGGCGTGCACGTCGCGCGCGTGCAGGGCACGTGCAACGAGGTGCGCCAGGCTGACCGAGACTTCTCCTAATTGCATGGGGCTGGCTCGTGTCGAGAGGTCGGGGAGATAAGCGCGAGGCTTGCCGTCGGCCGGATATTGCGCAGGGCATGTCCTGCAAGGATATCAATGTGTCCTCCAGGCGCATTGAGTGCAAGCGGTGATGCACTACACTGAGCGTATCGAGATTCATACGACTGTTTGCCTTGGGTGTGCGTCGCCCTGACGTGTCTACCGCCAACGTGCACGAGTAGCGCAAGGCAACAAGATGACAATGACGACCTGATGAGTTCCGCGTGCTGGTGTCCCGGGGTCCGGTTGACGGCCACGCCAGTGCGACGGCAAGGAGCAAGTGCCATGACTGCCTATCCGAATATCTTCCGTCCGCTGAAGCTGGGACACATCACGCTGAAGAATCGCGTGCTGATGGGGTCGATGCATACCGGGCTCGAGGAAGCTCCCAATGGCTTCACGCGCCTGGCGGCCTTCTATCGCGAGCGTGCCCGTCATGGTGTCGCCCTGATCGTCACGGGAGGGATCGCCCCGAACCCGGAGGGCGCGGTCATGCAGGGGGCGGCCAAGCTGACCACCTCGCAGGAGGCGCAGCGTCATCGTGAAGTGACCGATGCCGTGCATGCCGAGGACGGGCGGATATGCCTGCAGATCCTGCATGCCGGTCGCTATGCCTATTCTCCGGATCAGGTCGCGCCATCTGCCATTCAGGCCCCGATCAACCCCTTCATGCCGCGGGCGCTGAGCACCGAGGAAGTGAAAGGCCAGATCGCGGATTATGTGCGCTGTGCCGCCCTGGCATGCGAAGCGGGCTATGACGGTGTCGAGGTGATGGGGTCCGAAGGTTACTTCATCAACCAGTTCATCTGTCGACGGACCAACCAGCGTGAGGATGAATACGGTGGCAGCTTCGAGAATCGCATCCGTCTGGCGGTGGAGATCGTCGCGGGCATCCGCGCGGCGCTGGGTGAGGATTTCCTGATCATCTATCGGCTGTCGATGCTGGATCTTGTCGATGAGGGCAGCACATGGAGCGAGGTGGTCGCGTTGGGCAAGGCCATCGAGGCGGCCGGTGCCAGCCTCATCAATACCGGGATCGGCTGGCATGAGGCACGAGTGCCCACCATCGTCACCAGTGTGCCGCGTGCCGTCTTCACCGGACTGACCCAGCGCATGAAGGCGGAGCTCAGTCTGCCGCTGATCACCACCAATCGCATCAACATGCCGGACGTGGCCGAGTCGGTACTGGCGGAGGGACATGCCGACATGGTGTCGATGGCGCGTCCGTTCCTCGCTGACCCGGCGTGGGTCAGCAAGGCGCAGGCGGATGATGCCGCGATCATCAACACCTGCATCGCCTGCAACCAGGCGTGTCTTGATCACACCTTCCAGATGAAGCTGACCTCGTGTCTGGTCAACCCGCGAGCCTGCCACGAGACCGAGATGGTGATCGAGCCTGCCCGCCGCGTGCGGCGTGTCGCCGTGGTCGGAGGTGGTCCAGCAGGTCTGTCGGCGGCCGTCACCGCGGCAGAGCGTGGTCATGAGGTGGTGCTGTTCGAGGCGCAGGCGGAAGTCGGCGGGCAGTTCAATTTCGCGCGCCGCATTCCGGGCAAGGAGGAGTTTGACGAGACGCTGCGCTACTTCAACGAGGCGCTGGCACGCAATGGTGTCGAGGTTCGGCTCAATACGCGTGCCACCGCGGAGATGCTGGCAGCGTTCGATGCCGTGATCCTGGCCAGTGGCGTGCGTGCGCGTACGCCCGCGATTCCCGGTATCGAGGAGGGCATCTCGCGTGGCCAGGTGCTCAGTTATGGCGAGGCGATTCGTGCTCCGGAGCGAGTGGGGCGACGTGTGGTGCTGGTCGGTGCGGGAGGCATCGGGTTCGATGTGGCGGAGTTGATGACGCATCGTGAGCCGTCACCCTCGCTGGACGGCGAACTGTGGTGCGAGGAGTGGGGGGTGGATCTCTCGGTCAGCACCGCCGGCGGCCTCAAGACACCGACGCCCGGCGAGAGCCCTCGTGAGGTATGGCTGCTGCAGCGCAAGACCTCCAAGCCGGGCAAGCATCTGGGCAAGACGACCGGCTGGGTGCACCGGGCCACCCTCAAGCAGCGCGGAGTCAAGATGGTGGCGGGCTGCGATTATCAGTCCATCGATGCCGAGGGGATGACCGTCAGCATTGATGGCAAGGTCCAGCATCTGGCGCTCGACAGTATCGTGCTGTGTGCCGGCCAGGAGTCGGTGCTGGAGCTCAAGGCGCCCCTGGAGGCGGCAGGGATCGAGCTGCACATCATCGGTGGCGCCGATGAAGCCGCTGAGCTGGATGCCAAGCGCGCCATCGCGCAGGGCACCATGGCGGCCGCAGCCCTCTAGCCCGCTCCCGGGAGTCTCGGCTGGCCGGGGCGCCTTTCGTGGCGGAGCGAGTGTCGGCGAGATGGGGATATTCAGCGTTGAGTTGAGCCGAAGCTCTGCCTAGACTGAGAGTGGCCATCACGGCCGTCGTGTCTGCGTGACAATGACGGCCGTGATGGCCTTGTCGTCTCTCCGCCTTCTGCCGTTCTCACGGCGCATCACCACGATGGGACTCGCTCATGTCATCGCACGCAGCCGCTTCTCGCCAATCCACCGACGAGACTCTGCCGCCGGATGGCGCCACGGTCCTGTCCGCGCCTCAAGGTGCGCTCTCCTCTCCTGCTGCTGTCGCTGTCGCGTCTTCAGCGACGGTCACGGCCTCGCCGATCGCCTCGCTCGAGGCCGACTCCTCATCGGCAGGGGGCGGCCTGGAAGCACTGCTCGAGTTGTTCACCCTGCCACGGGTGGAGCGCCTTGACTGGCGCGTGGCCCGCGAGGCTGGGGTGGTGGTCGAATGCCTGCGGGCTGATACCCTGGATGCCGAGATATCCGGCAACAAGGCATGGAAGCTGCGCCTGCCACTGGCGCGAGCGCTCAGCGAGGGGCGAGGCATCATCAGCTGTGGCGGCGGCTGGTCGAATCACCTGCATGCTCTGGCGGCTGCCGGGGCGCGTCTGGGGGTGGCGACGCATGGCCTGGTGCGTGGGCATCCGGAAGCTCCGCTGACGCCGACGCTGAAGGATGCCATGGCCAACGGTATGCACCTGAACTTCATCTCACGGGCGGAATACAAACAGCGCGACCAGCCCGGGTTCTCCGCCCGCTTCAGTGATGCACTGTGGGTGCCGGAAGGTGGGGGCAGCGTGGAGGGGGTGGCGGGGCTCGAGCCGTTGGCACAGGCGCTGGTGACACCTTGCAACGGAGAGCCAGCGCCCCAGCTGGTACTGATGGCCTGCGGCAGCGGGACCACGCTGGCGGGTGTTCTGAGCGCGCTGGGAGAGCGTGATGGTCTGCGTGTGATTGGCGTCCCGACCATGAATCACGGAGATCAGCTCTATCACCGTGTGCGTCGTCTGCTGGCCCGGAGCGGCGGCAGTGAGCAGAAGACACCGGAGTGGGGGCTGTGGTTGGGAGCGCAGGCGGGCGGCTTCGCCAAGGCACCCGCCTGGTTGATCGACTTCATCCAACGATTCGAGGCCGAGGCCGGGTTGCAGGTCGAGCCGGTGTATACCGGCAAGTTGTTTGCCTCACTGGCCCACCACCTCGCCAACGGGATGATCGCCCCCGGGACTCGTGTACGGGTTCTGCATACGGGCGGTCTGCAGGGGCGCAGAGGGTACCCGGCTCTCGATGCTGCCTGAGGGATTTTCCTGCATGGCCGTCTCGTCGTGATGGTCGCGTCGGATCATGGCTGGCGGCGGCATGCAGCGCTGTTATGATGGGATTTCTACTGTGGTGCCTGCCATCCCGGGTACCGCGTTCGTTTCATCGGGCAAGGTGACCCCTTGCTCTGCTCTGGATACTCCCATGACGACTGACGCCCTCGCCACGACCCGCTCCGCGGCCACTGACATCGATGACACCTGTACATCACGTTTTCTGGCCAGTGACAACACGTCCGGTATCTGCCCCGAGGCGATGGCATACATGATGCGAGCCAATCAGGATGATGATCTCGCCTATGGCAACGACCGCTGGACTCAACAGGTGACGGACAGCTTCCGTCACCTGTTCGAGACCGAGTGCGAGGTATTCTTCGTCTTCAATGGCACGGCGGCGAATTCCCTGTCGCTGGCGCATCTGTGTCAGTCCTATCACAGCGTCATCTGCCATGAACTGGCCCATATCGAGACTGACGAATGCGGAGGGCCGGAGTTCTTCTCCAATGGCTCCAAGCTGCTCAATGCGCCGGGTCCGAATGGCAAGCTGACGCCTGAAGGCATCGAGCGACTGGTCACCAAGCGCAGTGATATCCATTATCCGCGTCCGCGTGTCATCTCGCTGACCCAGTGCACCGAAGTCGGCACCGTCTATAGCCTGGAAGAGCTTCAGGCGATTCGCGAAGTGGCCGACCGTCATGATCTTCAGATCCACATGGACGGCGCGCGCTTTGCCAATGCCTGTGCCTCGCTGGGCGTCTCTCCGGCCGAGCTTACCTGGAAGGCCGGCGTGGACGTGCTGTGCTTCTCCGGTACCAAGAATGGGCTGGCGATGGGGGAGGCGGTGATATTCTTTGATCGCGAGCAGGCCCGTGACTTCGACTATCGCTGCAAGCAGGCCGGTCAGCTTGCCTCCAAGATGCGTTTCATCGCCGCGCCGTGGATGGGGCTGCTCGAGAATGACGTCTGGCTGGACAACGCACGTCATGCCAACACCATGGCGCAGTATCTGGCCGAGCGACTCGAGGCATTGGACGGCATCGAACTGCTGTTTCCCTGTGAGGCCAACAGCGTCTTTGCCAGCTTCCCCGAGCATGTGCTGACGGCGCTGCGTGAGCGTGGCTGGACCTTCTACACCTTCATCGGCGCAGGTGGCGCACGCTTCGTATGTTCCTGGAATACCAGTACGGATCTTCTGGATGCTCTGCTTTCTGATATCCAGAGTGCCCTGTAAGAAAGGGAGCTGAGAGTGACACTCTCGTAGCGTGTGCTGAAAAGTGAAAAAAGCCCATCGGCCATCCGATGGGCTTTTTTTTCATGAAGATTTTTCAGGACGTTGCGATGCGTCCATGCCCTTGCGGGGGTGTGACAAGGTCAGTGATCGCTACGGCCAAGGCTTCTGTCAGCAGTCGCCTCGTGGCCGCCCGCGTCGGCGGTTTCGCATGTCATCGATTCGCCTTCGGGTCGCCATCGAGTCGCTGGCGACACCTCGTGGGGCCGGATATGTGCAAGGACTGGCTGGCGAGACTCGCCGCTCTGTCCCTATTCTGAACGTGTGCTGCAGTGCGACGTGGCAGACATGGTGCCTTTCAGGAGGAGGGGCTTCAACGGCCACGAGGCGAGGCAATTCTTGCGCAACGGTGCGCTCGAGGAGGCGTCACTCCTGCCTCGTTCCAGATCGCGCTTGTCATGCAGGGACGAGGTTGTCCATTCGGGTGGCGAAAGTTCGTTGAATGCGGTGGGTCCATGTATTGGACACTCGCTACCTATATCGATCTATGCTGATAAACACGCCGAGGCAGTCACCTGAGCGCCAGCAGCGCGGGGCATCAAGTGACCTGGTACCACTGTCATCGTACAGGAGTGGCCCCGGCGATGGTCCCAGCGACCCCGAGTCGCGACAAGGAGGCTTCCATGAGCATCTTCGATCACGTGCAGAGCCGCTACGAGCGGGTCCAGCAAGAAGAGATGAGTCTCCAGGAGTACCTGGAGTTATGTCGGCAGGATCGTTCTGCCTACGCCAGCGCTGCCGAGAGAATGCTGGCGGCCATCGGTGAACCGGAGGTCATCGATACCGCCAAGGATCCCAGTCTTTCCCGGATTTTTTCCAACAAGCTGATTCGACGCTACCCCAGCTTCGCCGAGTTCTATGGCATGGAGGAGGCCATCGAGCAGATCGTGTCCTACTTCCGTCATGCGGCTCAGGGGCTTGAGGAGCGCAAGCAGATTCTCTATCTGCTGGGGCCAGTCGGCGGCGGCAAGTCATCGCTGGCCGAACGACTCAAGCTGTTGATGGAGCAGATTCCCTTCTATGCCATCAAGGGGTCACCGGTATACGAGTCGCCGCTGGGGCTGTTCTCGCTGGAAGAGGATGGCGAGGTGCTCGAGAAGGAATATGGCATCCCGCGCCGCTGCATGCGCAGCGCCATGTCGCCCTGGGCGGCCAAGCGTCTCAAGGAATATGGCGGAGATCTCAGTCAGTTCCGTGTCGTCAAGCTCTACCCATCCCGCCTGAACCAGATCGCCATCTCCAAGACGGAGCCGGGCGATGACAACAACCAGGACATTTCCGCGCTGGTCGGCAAGGTCGATATCCGTCAGCTTGAGCTCTATGCCCAGGATGATCCGGATGCCTACAGCTTCTCCGGCGGGCTGTGCAAGGCCAACCAGGGGTTGATGGAATTCGTCGAGATGTTCAAGGCGCCGATCAAGGTGCTTCACCCGCTGCTGACCGCGACTCAGGAAGGCAACTACAACCCGACCGAAGGCATGGGGGCGATTCCCTTCGATGGCGTGGTGCTGGCGCACTCCAATGAGAGCGAGTGGCAGGCCTTCCGCAACAATCGCAACAACGAGGCCTTCCTGGACCGCGTGTTCATTGTCAAGGTGCCCTACTGCCTGCGGGCCTCGGAGGAGGTGAAGATCTACGCCAAGCTGCTGGAGCACTCGTCGCTCAATCATGCGCCCTGTGCGCCAGACACCTTGCGCATGCTGTCCCAGTTCATCGTGCTGTCGCGCCTGCAGGAACCTGAGAACTCCAGTATCTATTCCAAGATGCGCATCTACGATGGCGAGAACCTCAAGGATACCGACCCTCGCGCCAAGTCGATCCAGGAGTACCGTGACAGTGCGGGGGTCGATGAGGGCATGGATGGTCTGTCCACGCGCTTTGCCTTCAAGATCCTCTCCAAGGTCTTCAACTTCGATGCCAGCGAGGTGGCTGCCAACCCGGTGCACCTGCTCTATGTGCTGGAGCAGCGCCTCGAGCAGGAGCAGCTGCCCAAGGAGACCCACGAGCGTTACCTGCGCTTCATCAAGGAGTATCTGGCCCCACGTTATGTCGATTTCATCGGCAAGGAGATCCAGACCGCCTATCTCGAGTCCTACTCCGAGTATGGTCAGAACATCTTCGATCGTTACGTGACCTACGCTGATTTCTGGATTCAGGACCAGGAATACCGTGACCCCGAGACTGGCGAGCTGCTCAATCGTCAGTCGCTCAATGAGGAGCTGGAGAAGATCGAGAAGCCGGCGGGCATCTCCAATCCCAAGGACTTCCGTCATGAAGTGGTCAACTTCGTGCTGCGCGCTCGCGCGCAGAACAACGGGATGAATCCGGGCTGGCAGTCCTACGAGAAGCTGCGTGCGGTGATCGAGAAGAAGATGTTCGCCAATACCGAAGAGTTGCTGCCGGTCATCTCCTTCAATGCCAAGGCATCGGCATCGGATCAGCGCAAGCATGAGGATTTCGTGGCGCGCATGGTGGATCGCGGATATACCGAGAAGCAGGTGCGTCTGCTGTCCGAGTGGTATCTGCGAGTGCGCAAGTCGCAGTAAGCCCTGCCGACTGACGACAGGCCTGCCGGCGGGCGTGATTGCCGCCGGCACTTGCCATCCGGTCTTTCGCTGAACGCGAGGCCGGCAAGGAGGGCGAATGAGTTACTTCATTGATCGACGCAGCAATGCGCGCAACAAGAGTGCGGTGAATCGCCAGCGCTTCATCCGGCGCTACCGCAGCCATATCAAACGGGCGGTGGAGGATGCCGTCAATCGGCGCTCCATCACCGACATGGAGCGTGGCGAGGAAGTCTCCATTCCGACTCGCGATATCTCGGAGCCGGTCTTCCAGCATGGCCAGGGCGGCAAGCGGCGTGTCATCAACCCGGGCAACAAGGAGTTCGTGGAAGGTGATCGCATGCGCCGCCCGAGTGGCGGCGGCGGCGGTGGCGGCGGCGGAGAAGGTCAGGCCTCCAACCAGGGCGAGGGCGAGGATGATTTTGCCTTCACCCTGTCGCGCGAGGAGTTTCTCGAATTCGTGTTCGATGGTCTGGAGCTTCCGCATCTGGAGCGCAAGCAGATCGCGGACATGGATGAAGTACGTCCGGTGCGGGCGGGCATCGCTCGCGATGGCACTCCCGCCAGGATCAATATCGTGCGCTCGATGCGTTCAGCCCAGGCGCGGCGTATCGCCATGCGATCCCCCATCAAGCGGGCGCTGAAGGAGGCCACTGACGCGCTGGAGCTTGAGGAGCGCAAGGATCCGGTGCTGCGCAACAAGGTGCGCATTGCCGAGCTCAAGGCGGAAATCGAGCGTCTTGAAGCGCGCCTCAAGGCGGTGCCGTTTCTCGATACCTATGATCTGCGCTACAACCACCTCATCAATCAGCCGATGCCGTCCAACAAGGCAGTGATGTTCTGCGTGATGGATGTCTCGGGGTCGATGACCCAGGCGCACAAGGATATCGGCAAGCGCTTCTTCCTGTTGCTCTATCTGTTTCTGGAGCGCAACTACGAGAAGGTCGAGCTGGTGTTCATTCGCCACCACACCGCCGCCAAGGAAGTGGATGAGGAAGAGTTCTTCTACTCCCGAGAGACCGGCGGCACCATCGTCTCCAGTGCCCTGACGTTGCTGGATGAAGTGATCGAATCCCGCTATCCGGCGGGTGAATGGAATCTCTACGTGGCTCAGGCATCCGATGGTGACAACTGGGATGACGATTCCACCAATTGTCGCGAGCTGATGATCAAGAAGCTGATGCCGCGTCTGCAATATTACGCCTACGTGGAGATCACCCCGCATGCACACCAGGCATTGTGGGAAGAATATGAGCGAGTCGAAGCCGAATTTCCGGATCGTTTCGCCATGCAGCAGATTGTCGAGGCGGGCGATATCTACCCGGTATTTCGAGAGCTGTTCAAGCGCCGCATCAGCGCCTGATCGCATCATGTGACGCGCCCGGCCATCTGCCGGGCCGGGAGGCCCCATGAGCCAGAGACGTGATAATCGACTGGAAAATCAGCAACCGGCCAGTGGCTCCGATTGGACCTTCGAGCTTCTGGAGCATTTCGAGCACGAGATCGCGCGTATCGCTGCGCAGTATCGGCTGGATATCTACCCCAATCAGATTGAGGTCATCACTTCCGAACAGATGATGGATGCCTATGCCAGCATCGGCATGCCGGTGGGCTATCATCATTGGTCGTTCGGCAAGCAGTTTCTCTCGGTGGAGCAGGCCTATCGGCGCGGGCAGATGGGACTGGCCTATGAGCTGGTGATCAATTCCGATCCCTGCATCGCCTATCTCATGGAAGAGAACACCCTGATGATGCAGATTCTGGTCATGGCGCATGCCTGTTATGGCCACAACAGCTTCTTCAAGGGCAATTACCTGTTTCGTGCCTGGACGGATGCCTCGGCGATCATCGATTACCTCGTCTTCGCCCGTAAGTACGTGTCCGAATGCGAGGAGCGCCATGGTGTCGATGCGGTCGAGCAGCTGCTGGACGCCTGTCATGCGCTCCAGAATTATGGCGTCGATCGCTACAAGCGTCCCTCGCCCATCTCGCCGGAAGAGGAGATCCAGCGTCAGCAGGAGCGTGAGGCCTATCTGCAGGCTCAGGTGAATGCGCTGTGGACCACCATTCCGCAGGCCGAGGAGGAGGATGAGTTGATCGATGAGGTCAACGACCCACTGGGTCTGCATCGTCGTGGTCGCTACCCTCCTGAGCCTCAGGAGAACCTGCTCTACTTCATCGAGAAGAATGCCCCGTTGCTGGAGCCCTGGCAGCGGGAGCTGGTGCGTATCGTGCGCAAGCTGGCGCAATACTTCTACCCGCAGCGCCAGACCCAGGTAATGAATGAAGGCTGGGCATGCTTCTGGCACTACACCATCATGAATCAACTCTATGATGAGCAGTTGATCGGCGAGGGGGTGATTCTCGAGTTCCTGCAGTCGCACACCTCGGTGGTGCAGCAGCCGGGCTTCGATCACCCGCATTACAATGGCATCAACCCCTATGCGCTGGGCTTCGCGATGTTCATGGACATCAAGCGCATCTGCGAGAATCCTGACGACGAGGACCGTGAGTGGTTCCCCGACATCGCCGGCAGTGACTGGTTGGAGACGGTGCATTTCGCAATGCGCAACTTCAAGGACGAGTCCTTCATCCAGCAGTTCCTGTCGCCCAAGGTGATCCGTGATCTCAAACTGTTCTCGCTGGTGGATGACGACAGTGATGAGCATCTTCTCATCGATGCCATTCACGATAGTCGAGGCTACAAGCGCATTCGAGAGGCGCTGTCGGTGCAATATGCGCTCAGCCATCGCGAGCCGAACATCCAGGTGTGGGCCGCGAATATCCGGGGAGATCGCTCGCTGACGCTGCGCCATGTCCAGGATGATCGTCGCCCGTTGTCACGCAGCGTCTATCCCGTGATGCGCTATCTGCACCAGTTGTGGGGGTTCCCGGTGCATCTCGAATCATTGGAGCAGGATGAGATCGCGCGCCGCTACCAATGGCCGTTGCCGGAGGATGCTTCCGGCTCCACTGCGAGCTGACGTCTGGTACCGGTAATACAGCCATGAAAAAGACCGCCTCGGGATTGGTTCCCGAGGCGGTCTTCTCGTATCAGGTCCGAGGTGCCGCCGGTATCATGCCGGGCGCTTGGTCCAGGACTGGCACCAGCCTTCGGGTGCCACGCTATTGCTGGGGAATAGCTGACAGCCCTTGTTCTCCGGCTTGTAGAACATGCAGTTGGTGCAGTCGGAGCCGGGCTTGAAGGCGGGGTGATCACTGGCTTCGCTGGCATCTTCCACATAGTGGAGCGCCTTTGCCTGCGGGTTGTCGGTATCCAGTGGGGGCAGGTCGGCGGCAAGGGCGCGCGGCGAGAGCACGGCAGCACCCAATGGCAGGGCGGCAAGCCCCAGCAGGCTGTTGCGCATGAAGTTACGACGGCTTTGATCAGCCATGGTCAGATTCCTTCTCATCGTTGGAGCACAGCCGGTGGGATGTGCTGCGGTCACGGCTCGCCTGTCAGGAGGCGCTTTCATGTCGATCGTTGCAGTGTCACTCGTGCCACGGGCGTCTTGATGAGCGCTCTGTGTGGCGCGGCTGGTCGCAAGCATCCTGGTACGGGAAGATGCAGGTGGCATGCCAGATACTGATCATGCGGTCAGATTCTGCGGTATCCGCCGTCGGGATGATCCCCCTCGTGGATATCTGCTCGCTGATGGTGCATGAAGCAAGTGCTGCCTGCTTATTGTGGCTTGAGTTGGGGCGGTCGTCAGCCTCGCGAACGGAACTCTGGCATGATGGAATGCTACGGTAGAACGTGAATGAAGTTGCTGCGGCTTGCGGGTCGTGACGGAATGACGAGCGCATGCCTTGCCGAGGCAATGGCAACGACAAGAAGGAAATGGCGGGATGCTGGATGTGATGGATGATATTCGCTCGGCCGGTCGCAAGCTGTGGCGAGGGTTTGGCGTCAGCGTGGCATTCGCGCTGGTGGGAGGTGGGCTGTGGTGGTGGCAGGAGCGTGATTACCAGCAGTTCTACGCCTGGCAGGGAGTGCCTGAGGCACGTGAACTTGACTGGAAGACGCTGGCGCGTGGCTTGCGCAGCGATGCCTACCTGGTGGGGTGGTCGGATCTGCGCGCCAATCCGTTATGGGTGACATGGCGTCTCGAGAATACCCAGGGGTCGCGGCTGGGGGAGCGTCCTGACGAGTTCGAGCGCGACTGGCGCTCGCTATGGCCCGTCACGCCGGACAGCTATCGCAACAGTGGCTACGACCGCGGACACCTGGCGCCCAACTACGCCATCGGCAAGATCTACGGGGTCAAGGCCCAGCATCAGACGTTTCGCATGACCAATATCTCTCCACAGACACCGGCGCTCAATCGCAAGCTGTGGCAGCGACTCGAGGCGGCCATCATGGACAGGATTCTGCCGCGGGAAGAGGCGCTGTGGATCACCGCAGGTCCGGTCTTCACGGGAGAGATCGAGCGTCTGTCGAATCTGATCGAGATTCCGGATGGTTTCTACAAGATCATCGTCTCGCCCGGCACTGCTCGGCAGGCGCCTCGCGCCCTGGCGTTTCTCTTTCCTCAGCAGGTAAGAGGGGATGAGCCATTGGATCGCTTTCTGGTCAGCATCGATAGAATCGAATCTCTCACCGGTTTCGATTTCTTCCATGAGTTGCCGGACGATATCGAGCAGCGCCTGGAAGCCTCGGTACGTCGTGATGGATGGCAGGTCGAGAGTTTCAGCCGCATCCCGTCACGCTATTGAGTGTCTGATGACTCTGATGGCGCAGGGGAGGCAATGGGTCGTGCAGAAGGATGCGTCCGGGGATATTCGTCGCGCAGTCGCAGGAAATCCATCCACAGGCCAGGCAGTGGAAGCGGGTGTGGACAAGTCAGCAGGCGTAGGGGGGGATCTGTGTTTCTGGGAGCACGCGAAAGACAACGCAGGGCGCTGCAGGTCTGTATAAAGCAATGAAGCTGATAGCAGGGGGAGAGTATCGCGATGTGAGCAGCGGGCGCTGCGAGAAAGTACATCGGATGACAACTTGATGGTGCCCAGAAGAGGACTTGAACCTCCACGTCCATACGGACACTAGCACCTGAAGCTAGCGCGTCTACCAATTCCGCCATCTGGGCATCAAGTTGTGTGCTGAAGTCTCAAGAGCAGAGCCTTGCAGCGGAACGCCATGAAATCCTTGGTAGTGGATACCATGTTCCCTGTTCGAATGCGCATCGTGGTGCCCAGAAGAGGACTTGAACCTCCACATCCTTACGGATACTAGCACCTGAAGCTAGCGCGTCTACCAATTCCGCCATCTGGGCGAAGCGCGATACAGGGGTCGTTCATCGTGAGTCTGACATCCGTGGTGCCCAGGAGAGGACTTGAACCTCCACATCCTTACGGATACTAGCACCTGAAGCTAGCGCGTCTACCAATTCCGCCACCTGGGCAGACATCAGAACTCGTTTTGGTCCAAGGACCCGGATCAGCAGTCCAAGTTGTTGAAACTTGAATGCTTTACCCGTTTTCCGGTATCCATCCTAACGTGTGTCACGTCAACATGAAACCTGAAATTGGTGCCCAGAAGAGGACTTGAACCTCCACGTCCATACGGACACTAGCACCTGAAGCTAGCGCGTCTACCAATTCCGCCATCTGGGCAAGTGGTGCCGAATAATACGGATCTTCTGAGGGAATGCAAGAGGTTTCTGTTTTATTTGTGGCGTCAGGGGCTGCATGACGCATTTCGGTCGTCTGCCTTGCTGGCCGGAACTTCGAGATGGTGCAAGCTTTGGAAGACCCGATGGAAAAACAAGCGCTTGGCAAAGCCATGGAAGAAAGCCATGAAATGAGGCCTCCTGCATCACTCTGACGAGCTTCCGGGAGTCGGAAGGTTGGGGAATGGTTGGGTCGGCCCAATGGTAGGGGCTATAATGCGCGCATGAGAGACAACCAGTCATTCCGTGCCGCGCCCGCTGCCCGTCTCGAATTCATCGTCAAGGAATCCTGATTAATGACCCAATGGACGCTCAGCGACGACCCGCACGCGGAACGCGAAGCCCATAAGTACGACAAGCCCATCCCCAGTCGCGAGTATCTTCTCGACAAGCTGGAAGAGTATGGCAAGCCCATTACCCACGAGAACATGAGCCGCATGCTCGGTTTCGAGGACGACGAGCAGCAGGAAGCCGTGCGCCGTCGCCTCAATGCCATGGAGCGTGATGGCCAGGTGCTGCGCAATCGTCGTGGTGCCTATGCACTGATCGACAAGCTGGACCTGATTCGTGGCCGTATCGTCGGCCATCGCGATGGTTTCGGTTTCCTGGCGCGCGAAGATGGCGTCAAGCCGGACCTTGCCGTGCCGCCGCGCCAGATGCGTCGCGTCTTCCATGGTGATCAGGTGCTGGCGCGCGTCAGCGGCCGTGATCGCCGTGGTCGTGATGAAGTCACCATCGTCGAGGTGCTGGCTCACAATACCCAGACGCTCGTCGGCATCTATCGCCAATCCGAGCCGGACTTCGGGGTACTGATTCCGGAGAATTCGCGCATCGCGCAGGAAGTGATCATCCCCAACCGTGTGGCCAATGGTGCCAAGGACGGTCAGGTGGTGTCCGTGCGCATTACCCAGCAGCCCGCGACACGCGTGCAGCCGGTGGGGGAAGTGGTCGAGGTGCTCGGTGAGCGCATGGACCCGGGCATGGAGATCGACATCGCGATCCGCTCGCATGACATCCCCAGCGAATTCCCGCCGGAAGTCGAGGACCAGATCTCGACCATCTCCGCCGAAGTGCTGGAAGAGGACAAGAAGGGGCGTATCGACCTGCGCGAGACGCCACTGGTCACCATCGATGGCGAAGACGCGAAGGACTTCGATGACGCCGTCTGCGCCTGGCAGGACGACAACGGCAACTGGAAGCTGCTGGTCGCCATCGCCGATGTATCGCATTACGTGCGTGGCGGCAGTCCGCTGGATCAGGAAGGCTACGTGCGCGGCAACTCGGTCTATTTCCCGGGTCAGGTCGTGCCGATGCTGCCGGAGCTGCTCTCCAATGGTCTGTGCTCGCTCAACCCGCATGTCGATCGTCTGACGCTGGTCTGTGAGCTGACCATTTCCGCCGCCGATGGCGAGATGCTCGACTACCGCTTCTTCGAAGCCGTGATCCGTTCCCATGCGCGCCTGACCTACGAGAAGGTCGGCACCATGCTGACGGACCCGGAAAGTGAGGAAGGTCAGGCGCTGTGTCAGCAGTACAACGAACTGCTGCCGTCGCTGCACAACCTGCACGCGCTGTACGGTGTGCTGCGCAAGGCGCGCGACAAGCGTGGTGCCATCGACTTCGAGACCACCGAGACGCAGATCCTGTTCAACGATGAGCGCAAGATCGAACAGATCGTGCCGCGTACGCGCAATGACGCGCACAAGCTCATCGAGGAATGCATGCTGGCGGCCAACGTCGCCACGGCGCGCTTCCTGGATCTGCACGATCTGCCGGCCCTCTATCGTGTCCACAAGCAGCCGGCACCTGAGCGTCTCAACAACCTGCGCGCCTTCCTGGGTGAGCTGGGTCTGACGCTGGAAGGTGGCGATGAGCCACAGCCGAAGGACTTCCAGGCACTGCGTGCCTCGATCGCCGAGCGCCCGGACCTCGACATCATCCAGACCGTGATGCTGCGCAGCATGACCCAGGCGGTCTACTCGCCGCAGAACGAAGGTCACTTCGGTCTGGCCTACGATGCCTACGCTCACTTCACCTCGCCGATCCGTCGTTATCCCGATCTGCTGGTGCATCGTGCGATCCGTTCCGTCATCCGTGGTCCGCGCAAGACCGACACCGTGCTGCGCGCCGAAGATGCCGTGACCGAGCGTCCGACCAAATGGTGCCCGTACACCTTCGAGCAGATGCTCGAGCTGGGTGAGCACTGCTCGATGACCGAGCGCCGCGCCGATGAGGCGACGCGTGACGTCAACGACTGGCTCAAGTGCGAGTTCATGAAGGACAAGGTCGGTGAAGTGCTGGAGGGTACCGTCGCGGCGGTCACCCAGTTCGGCCTGTTCGTGCGTCTGGATGCCTACTACGTCGAAGGTCTGCTGCACATCTCCTCGCTGCCGTCCGACTACTATCACTACGAGGCCGAGAAGCATCGTCTCAAGGGTGAGCGTGCCGGCGTCAGCTATGGCCTCGGCGATGGCGTCACCGTCCAGGTGGCTCGCGTCGACATGGATGAGCGCAAGATCGACTTCATGCTCAGTGACCCGACGCCGCGTCCCAAGCGCAAGCCGCGCAAGGCGCGCAGCAGCGAGCGTGATGCTGACAAGCCCGCAAGCGGCAAGAGCGGTGCTGCCTCCGGCAAGGAATCTGCCCCCAAGGGTCGCCCCGGCAAGCGTGAGCGCGAGCGTCTCAAGTCCCTGACGGAAGAGGTCAGTCAGGAAGGCCAGGGTGGCGGTACGGACGGAGCGTCCGAGACGCCTGCGCAGGAGAGTCCTGCCCGCAAGCCGCGCAGCGAGCGTGATGAGCGTTCCGGTCGCGGCGAGCGCAAGCCCTCCACCGGCAATGAGCGTCCGTCCGTGCCTGAGTCTCCGGCAGCGGCGCGCCCGGCGGTGCCGAGCGGTCCGGAATCTGCTGACAGTCCGTTCGCGGCAGTCGCGCCGATGGGTGCCGCTGGCAAGGATGATCCGTCGCGCAAGCGCGGCTCCCGTTCTCGCGGGCGTCGCGGCAACGGCCGCAGCTGACCGCCGGCAAGATTCACCGCGCAGCATTCATCAGCCCCGGCCATGGTCGGGGCTGATGCGTTGCACGGCCGTGAGTTCGCAGGATTTCATGGCTGTCGCCATGGCGACAGCTCAGTTTCCGTCCAAGTGACAGGGCCCTGTCAGGGCCATCAGGCAGGAAGGCACTATGAGTCAGGACAAGGGGCGCAAGCCCGGCCGCGGCAAGCCCGCCGGCGAGCGCGGTAGCCATTCTCGAAGTGAGCACTCTCGAGGCGAGCACTCAAGGGGTGAGCGTGGTGGCGCTCAGCGCCAGGAACGTGGCGGGGCCCGCAGAGGTGGCGCTCGCACTGGCGCACCGAAGATCCCCGGTGGCCTGGAAGCCGTCTATGGTGTGCACGCCGTGGAAGCCTTGCTGGCACGCGGCCGCGCGCCGAGCGAGCTGTGGGTGCAGGCAGGCGAGGCCGAGCTGCGTCTGAACGAGATCGTCGAGCAGGCGCGTGCCGCTGGTTCACGCGTCACCTTGAAGGCGCGTGAGGAGCTGGATGCGCTGTCCACCGGCGGTGGTGCCCATCAGGGGCTGGTCGCTCTGTGCGCGCCGCTCGCCACCGAGAACGAGACTGGTCTCAAGCTGCGCCTCGATGGCTGGTCCCATGAGGAAGCGCCGCTGTTTCTGGTGCTGGATTCGGTCACGGATCCGCACAACCTCGGGGCCTGTCTGCGCAGCGCCGATGCCGCCGGTGCCCATGGTGTCATCGTGCCCAAGGACAAGTCCGCCTCCCTGAACGCGACCGTGCGCAAGGTCGCCTGTGGGGCAGCGGAAGTGGTGCCGGTCTATCAGGTCACCAACCTGGCCCGCACGCTGGATGCCATGAAGGAAGCCGGTGTCTGGGTGCTGGGTACGGCTGGCGAAGCCGAGGCCATGGCCTTCGAGGCCGATTTCACCGGGCCGGTGGCCATCGTGATGGGCGCTGAGGGCAAGGGCATGCGTCGGCTGACGCGCGAGCACTGCGACAGCCTGATCAAGCTGCCGATGGCGGGCAGTGTCTCGAGTCTGAATGTCTCGGTCGCGGCCGGTATCTGCCTGTTTGAAGCCGTTCGTCAGCGCCGCAACGGCTGACAGCGAGAATGGGGGGGGCAGGGCATGAGGCGTGCCTCGCGACGTGTCGCTTGCCAAGCCCTTGACACCTCTCTACAATACTGCGGTTCTGTGAAGTGCAGTCTGCAGTGAATGCGCGGCATGGGGGCACCTGTCCTCGCCCGCGCGCGTTGTACGTGGCTTTCGAGCCCGAATGACACAACCGTAGTAATCACTCCACTCCTTGCTTCCCGGCCCGAGACGCGCCGTGGAGGCTGTCAAACCGAAAGGAGCCAAGCCATGCGTCACTACGAGATCGTGTTCATGGTCCACCCGGACCAGAGCGAACAGGTTCCGGCCATGATCGAGCGTTACACCTCCATCGTGACCGAAGCCGGCGGTACTGTGCATCGTCTGGAAGATTGGGGTCGCCGTCACCTGGCCTACCCGATCAACAAGATCCACAAGGCCCACTACGTGCTGATGAACGTCGAAACTACCGGTGAAGTGGTCGAGGAACTCGAGACCATCTTCCGTTTCAACGACGCCGTCATCCGTAACCTGGTTGTGCGTGCAAAGGAAGCGGCCATCGAGCCGTCTCCGATGATGAAGCCGGCTGAAGAGAAGCGTCCGCGTCGCGAAGACAAGCGTGACGAAGCCGAAACTCAAGACGCTAACTGATACCGCACCCCCAGGAGGTCATTGCAATGGCACGTTTTTTCCGTCGTCGCAAGTTCTGCCGCTTCACCGCTGAAGGCGTGAAGCAGATCGACTACAAGGACATCGAAGTCCTGAAGTCTTACATCACCGAGACCGGCAAGATCGTCCCGAGCCGCATCACCGGCACCAAGGCGCGTTATCAGCGTCAGCTGGCGACTGCCATCAAGCGTGCGCGCTACCTGGCACTGCTGCCGTACAGCGACAGCCACCAGTAAGGCGACACCATGATGCTGGCATTGGCACGTTGGGCCATGCGCGGACCGTTGCAGTGCATCGCGATTGCACTGCTGACGGGTCTTCTGCCCTGGTTCTTCTGGTTCAGTGCCTCCATCAGTGCGCTGGTCACGCTTCGGCGTGGCCTTGCGCCAGCCGCACCCGTGTTCATCGCCGCTGCCATTCCGGCAGGCTGGTGGTGGACACAAGGCGATCCGGTGCCATTGGCGACCGTGTTGCTGGTCACGTTGATGGCAACCCTGCTGCGTGCTCGCATGCGATGGGGGGAGGCGCTGATTGGCGCCAGCCTGACAGCGGCAATGATGGTGCAGTCCGGGATATTCCTGCCACCAGGCGGGGCTGGTCCACTGCTTGAGAGCATTCGTCAGAATGCCCCTGAGCTTGATGCACGCTTGAGCGACTTTGCCGCTCAAGGTGTGCCGACTGAACAGCTCGCAGGGTTGGTCATCGGCGGTATTACCGGGTTGGTGGTCCTGCTGGCCGCCACGGCCTGTCTGGCCCTGGCGCGCAGTTGGCAGTCCGGGCTCTACAATCCGGGTGGATTTCGTCACGAGTTTCATGCCTTCCGGCTGAGCCCGCGAGAAATCCTGATACTGGCAGCCTGCAGCATCATCGGGGTCTTCCTCGATGTGCCTGCAGTGCTCCTGCTGATCTGGATACCGTTGTTCGTGGCCGGCATTGCCCTGGTGCATGGCTATATCGGGTTAAAGGGGATGAGCGGGTTATGGTTGGTCGGCGTCTACTTTCTGCTGCTGACGACCTGGCCCACGATTCTGATTTTGCTGCTGCTGGCTCTTGTTGACGTCTTTGCGGATCTTCGCGCACGTCTTGCTGGCAGTCATCGATAAGAGGTTTACGAGATGCAAGTCATTCTGCTCGACAAGATTGGCAAGCTGGGCAACCTGGGTGACCAGGTGTCCGTCAAGGCTGGTTTCGGTCGCAACTATCTGCTGCCGTACGGTCTGGCTGTTCCGGCCACTGCCGAAAACCA
Organism: Cobetia sp. 5-11-6-3; assembly: GCF_013374055.1. Classification (NCBI taxonomy): domain Bacteria; kingdom Pseudomonadati; phylum Pseudomonadota; class Gammaproteobacteria; order Oceanospirillales; family Halomonadaceae; genus Cobetia; species Cobetia sp. 5-11-6-3. The sequence continues at coordinate 142,584 of NZ_BLWJ01000002.1, forward strand.
GGCGGCTTTCGAAGCTCAGCGCGCTGAGCTGGAAGCACAGGTTGCAGAGCGCAAGGCCGAAGCTGAAGCGCGTGCCGCTCAGCTGAACGAAATCGAACTGTCCCTGGTCGCCAAGGCTGGCGAAGAAGGCAAGCTGTTCGGTTCCATCGGTCCGCGTGATCTGGCCGAAGCCATCGCCCAGTCCGGCATCGACATCGCCAAGAGCGAAGTCCGCATGCCGGAAGGCCCGCTGCGCAACACTGGCGAATACGACATCGTGCTGCAGCTGCACGCTGAAGTGACTGCCACTGTTCGTGTGGTCGTGGTCGGCGAGTAATCGCTGATCCGTGGTGGCTGCCCGGTGATCCGGCGCTGCCACCACAGGTGGTACTCGAACCGCCCTCGCATCCTGGATGCGGGGGCGGTTTTTTTGTGTCTGGCGTTTCTTTGTCGGGCGTGACAGGGAAAATCCTCTGCACGCGGGCAGGGCGGTGACAGGCAAAATCCGGTAGAATGCCTGCCCCCGTGAGGTAGAGCATCATGTGCGGTCGCGATGGTTGGCAGGCTCGCGGCGATGCACGAAAATGGAGGTTCCCGCGGGCGTGTCAGTCATCAGCAGGAGTCAGCCAGGCATGAGCGAGATGCAGGATCAGGATCGCGAGACGGCGGCGCTCAAGGTGCCCCCCAATTCGCTGGAGGCCGAGCAATCGGTCCTCGGCGGTTTGATGCTGGACAACAGCGCCTGGGACACGGTGTCCGAGCGACTGGTGGCCGACGACTTCTATCGCTACGAGCATCGTCTGGTCTACAACGCCATGTCCCAGCTGGTGGGCAGCAGCCGGCCGCTGGATGTGGTCACGTTGTCCGAGTTGCTGGAAAGCCGTGACCAGCTGGAGTCGGTCGGCGGGCTTGCGACCCTCGCCGAGCTTGCGCGCAATACGCCCTCGGCCAGCAACATCAAGGCCTATGCCGACATCGTTCGCGAGCGCGCGACGCTGCGCAAGCTGATCCAGGCGGCCAACCAGATCGCCGAGAGCTCCTTCAGCCCTCAGGGGCGAGACGCCGACGAGCTGGTCAACGAGGCCGAGCGTCTGGTGTTCCAGATCAGCGAATCACGCCCCAAGAGCGGCGGCCCCAAGGGCATGAGTCAGCTGCTGACCGGCGCGGTGGACCGCATCGATGAGCTGTTCAATCTCAAGGGCCAGATGACCGGCCTCTCGACCGGCTTCCGGGACCTGGATGACATGACCTCCGGTCTGCAGCCATCGGACCTGGTGATCATCGCGGGGCGCCCCTCGATGGGCAAGACCACCTTCGCCATGAACCTGGTCGAGCATGCCGTGGTCTCCGGCGACAAGCCGGTGGCCGTGTTCTCGATGGAGATGCCGGCCGAGTCGCTGATGCTGCGCATGATCTCCTCGCTGGGCCGCATCGATCAGACCAAGGTGCGTACCGGTCAGCTGGATGACGAGGATTGGCCGCGGCTGACCTCGGCGGTCAACCTGCTCAAGGACAAGCAGCTGTTCGTCGATGACACGGCGGCCCTGTCGCCCAACGAGATGCGCTCACGCTGTCGCCGCATGGCGCGCGAACACGGCGGCATCGGCCTGATCATGATCGATTACCTGCAATTGATGCAGGTGCCGGGGCTGTCCGAGAACCGTACTGCCGAGATCTCCGAGATCTCGCGCTCGCTCAAGGGGCTGGCCAAGGAATTCGCTTGCCCGGTGGTGGCGCTCTCGCAGCTGAACCGCTCGCTTGAGCAGCGTCCCAACAAGCGCCCCGTGATGTCGGATCTGCGTGAATCCGGCGCCATCGAGCAGGACGCCGATGTCATCGCCTTCGTCTACCGTGATGAGGTCTACAACAAGGACAATCCCGACAACAAGGGCTTGGCCGAGCTGATCATCGGCAAGCAGCGTAACGGCCCCATCGGCACCGTTCACATGGCCTTCATCGGCAAGTACACCCGTTTCGAGGACCTGGCGCCAGACAGTTATGGCCAGGCCTTCGCTGAATGACGTGATGCGCATGCGCATCAAACATGTACCCGGGCGGCGGCAGCGACGTCGCCCCGCAAGACCCGCACTGACGGGGAGGAGATAGCATGGCAGGTGGATTTGGGCGCGGACGCGCACGCACTCCCAAGCTTCAGGGACGCGGTACGCTGGAGAGCCTTGAGCGCGAAGGGCCTTTCAAGGAATGGCTGGGCATGCCGGATCTCTATCGCTTCACGCTGGTCGTGGAGGGCGAGAGCTACAGCTATCAGACCGAAGACAGTGAAGTGCCGGTCGTCGCGGGCGACATGGTGGTCTTCCGTTACAAGGAAACCAAGGCCGGCAAGTGGATCGACCGCAATTCCCTCGGCAAGGCCATCGACCCCAACTCGCTGTAAGGCGTCCACTTCCGGCGTGGCATGAGCGTATTGGCCAGCCACGACCGGGCAGGCTCGTCGCAAGGCGTCCTTGCACGGCAGCACCGCGGTGATGTGCCCGACCCTTCGCTGACACATCACCGCCCCGTGTCATTTTCCTGTCATATCAGCATGCTTTGATTCTGGCATGCTGCCATCCCCGCATCCCGCTTTAGCTGAGGCATCCACTCCCGAATCCGGCCAGGCGCTGGAGGCGTTGCTGCGTCTTCGCCAGTTGCGGATGCATTTCCAGCCCATCGTGGCGGCAGATGGCCGTGAGGTCTTCGCCTACGAGGCACTCGCGCGCGCTGCTGCGGGATGCAGCTTGCGCTCACCGATGGCGATGTTCGAGGCGGCTCGCCAGCATCGGCGTCTCGCCGAGCTGGACGGCCTCTGTCGTGAGCTGGCGCTTGAGCAATGGGCCGAGCAGGGCCTGAGTGAGCGCCTGTTCCTGAACGTGTCGCCGGAGGTGCTGCTGGACAGTGCGCATTCTCGGGGACTGACGCGTCATCTTCTGCATCGCCATGGGCTGCATCCGCATCAGGTCGTCATCGAGTTGACTGAGCAGACCCCGGGGCTTGACCCGGCACTGATGCGTGAGGCCGTCTGCCATTACCAGTCGATGGGCTTCGCCATCGCGCTGGATGACCTCGGTGAAGGGTACGCCAGCCTCAAGCTGTGGTCGGCGGTTCAGCCTGACTTCGTCAAGATCGACCGACACTTCATCAGCGGTATTCATCAGGATTCACTCAAGCGGCGTTTCGTGCGCTCGATCATCGACATCGCCCACGGCAGTGGCAGTCAGGTGATCGCGGAAGGCATCGAGCAGGAAGGCGAGATGGAATGCGTGTCTCAGCTGGGGGCCGAGTATCTGCAAGGCTGGCTGTTTGCGAGCGCCAAGGTGGACCCTGCTCGCCAGCGTGCCGGCCTCGAGCAGCGCCTGCGTCGTCTGAGTCGCCGCCGGCATGCCGCGCCTCTGGCACTCAGTGCCGGCAGCCTGCTGCGGCGGGTGGCGCCGGTACTGCAGGATACCTGTCTCGAGGAGGTGGCCGAGCGTCTGCATGCCGAGCCGGAATTGATGGCGCTGGCAGTGGTGGACGCGCAGCAGCGGCCGGTCGGCATGATCATCCGCCATCGACTGCTGGGATTGCTGAATCAGCGCTTCGGACCGGAGCTGCATGGACGACGGGCGATTCATGAGGTCATGCAGACCCATTCACTGCGTGTCGAGGAAGATGAGCCGCTCGAGCGTCTGTCGGCCAAGCTGCTCGGGCGCCGGGACATTCATCGTGACGAGGATTTCATCATCATGCGAGGGGGATGCTATCGCGGCCTTGGGCGTCCTCTGGATCTGCTGCGTATCCTCGCGGAACGTCAGCTGGCGGTTCGTGCTCAGTGTCCGTGAGCCTCTCCGGGGCGGCGGCCTTGAACATGACGTCATCCAATGGTCATGGCGGTGCCGTTCAATCGTCATCGTCCCCCCGCAAGCTGGCGTGAAGCCTTGACGCCACCTTCACGATGATGGATACCTCAGACAACAGAGGTCCAGGAGCCGACACCATGTCCAGAATTGCCGCTGCCTTCACACCTGCTGGCCTGCTGGTCAGCAACCTGAATGCGCTGATCGCCGAGTATCCGGCACTGGAGGCGCGCGTGATCAGTCATGCCGCCAGCCGCTTCTATCAGGTCCAGCTGGTACTGGAAGCGGGTGCCGATGAAGACGATGAGCGCAGTGAACTGTTGATGAAGCGTGGCAAGCCGATGCTGTTCCGCTCGCTGGAGGATGTCTACAGCGAGCTCAGGCGCGCCGGTCTGTCACGCGCCTGGCTGGTATCCCAGGTGGCCAACGACGAGATGATCGGCCGACCGCCTCAGTACCATCAACCGTTGAGCTCGCGCATCCCCTTGAGCTTCTGAGTCAGCGTCTCCTCTGGGGGATCCAACGGCCGATACGCTCACGGTGGCGGGCAAAGACCCGATAGCCCACATCCAGCAACGGACGCAGCCCCGGCAGCAATGACAGCCTCACCAGGCGCCGATAGCCGAGCACCGCATAGAGGGCTCGGCTGGCGTCCATGCCGACATACCACTCCCCGCGCGCATCCTGCACGTGCAGGCGCCCCATCATCGTCTCGAAGCTCAGCCCCAGAGCATCTGGGGAAAAGTCCTTTGCACGAATGTCGACCGTCCTGACCCGTTCCCGCCTCGGGTGTCTCGCCAGCCAGGCGACCTCCCGCTGGCACAGGGGGCACTTGCCATCGTGATAGAGCGTGACCGGTGCACTGGCCTGCCAGATGCGACTCATGAGGATTCCTTGTCGGTCGTGGAACTGGAGGGCGCGGGATGGTAACCCGCGCGATGGGCACCGCTGCCATAGTCAGCGGCGCTGTCGAGTCGGGCGAGAAAGGCCTCGGCCTGTTGCAGCAATGCCTCGCGCTTGTCGTCCTTCATGCGTCGCCAGCTGCCATAGACCAGCGACATGCGCGGGTTGCGTGACAGTGATTCGCGATGGCGTTCGATGAAGTGCCAATAGAGACTGTTGAAGGGGCAGGCATGCGTGCCGGTGACCTTCTTCGGCGAGTACTGGCATCTGTCGCAGTGATTGGACATGCGATCGATGTACTTGCCCGAGGCACAATAGGGTTTGGAGCCCATCAGGCCGCCATCGGCGTGCAGCACCATGCCCAGGGTATTGGGCAGCTCCACCCACTCGCAGGCATCGACGTAGACCGCCAGATACCAGTCGCACAGCGCCTCGGGCTTCACGCCGCACAGCAGGGCGAAATTGCCGGTGACCATCAGGCGGCGGATATGGTGGGCATAGGCATGATCACGCGTACTGAGGATGGCTTGATCCACACAGCGCATGCCGCTGTCGCCGCGCCAGAAGACCTCCGGTAGATCCCGTGTCGCACTCAGGCGATTCTCCTGCTTGTAGCCGGGCATGCGTGTCCAGTAGATCCCACGCACATACTCTCGCCAACCGAGAATCTGCCGGATGAAGCCCTCGGCGGAGTTGACCGGTACCTCGCCACGTCGCCAGGCATCATCGACGGCAGCGCAGACTTCTTGGGGACTCAGAAGCCCGATATTGAGCGCCGCGGAAAGTCGGGAGTGGAACAGGAAGGGGTCACTGTCATCGATGGCATCCTGATGGCGGCCGAAGTCTGCCAGGCAGTGCGCGAGGAAGTGAGCGAGATCGTCGAGCGCCTGGGCGCGGGTCACGGCCCAGTTGAAGTTGTCCAGATTGCCGAAATGACGCAGCTCACCCTCGGCTCCCTCGCCGAAGCGGGTGTCCACCAGCGTCAGCACTTCGCGCGTCAGCGTATCCTGGCGGTGGTCATGCTGCGGTGGTGGCGGTGACTGGAAGTCGGCGGGAATCGGTTCGCGATTGTCATGATCATGATTGAACTTGCCGCCGGCGGGCTCGCTGCCTTCCATCAACAGGTCCGTGTCACGACGCTGTTCACGGTAGAAGTATTCCATGCGCAATTGCTTGCGTCCGTCGGCCCAGGTCGCGAACTGTGCCGGTGTGGTGAAGAAGCGGTGATCTTCCAGCACCACCCAGGGGATCTCGCCTTCCTCACGGCGTGCGAGGAAGGCCTCCAGCAGTCGCCATTCCCCGGGGCGAGTCACCAGAATGCCGTCACACTGATGGAGCGCGGCCAGCCGATCGGCTTCCAGGATCAGCGATTGACGATTGTCCGGGTCATCCAGGCGGCTTTCATGCACCTGCCAGCCGCAGTCGCGCAGCTCCTGTGCGTGATGGCGCATCGCGGCCAGCATCATCGCGATCTTGTGCGGATGGTGTGGCACGTAGCGGCCTTCCTCCTCGACCTCGCAGAAGGCGATCAGACTCTCGGCAGGTGCCTGCTTGAGGCTCGCAAGCTCGTGACTGAGCTGGTCACCGAGAATCAGCACCAGCGGGCGTGCGAAGTCGTGACGGGTGGCAAGTTGCAGAGTGGAGGTTTCGGGCACGCTGACTCCTGCGGCGGAGCGCAAGCACGGCTTGCGTCAGGTTGTGATAATGATTGTCGTAAAGCTGTACAAATCGTGATGATAGTATAACTTCATCCCTCACGCACAGGGCGAGCTGGTAACATGGCTGCGCTGTCGGTGAGGGTGGCTGGTTGCCGCTTCACCTCTTTTCTTGCCCCTTGTCAGGAGTTCATCGCCCATGAGCACCCCGCGTTTCGGCGTCATGCTGGTCAATCTCGGCACCCCTGAAGCCCCGACACCCAAGGCGGTGCGTCGCTACCTCGCGGAGTTTCTCGGTGATGTACGCGTGATCGACCTGCCGCGTCTGCTCTGGCTGCCGATCCTGCATGGCCTGGTGCTGACGACTCGCCCCAAGAAGGTCGCCGAGGCCTATGCCTCGGTGTGGACGGAAGACGGCTCGCCGCTGATGGCGATCGGCAAGCGTCAGCGTGCCGCGCTGGAGGCGCGTCTGGCCGAATCGCTGGGCGAGGAGATTCCGGTAGAGCTTGCGATGACCTACGGCAAGCCGACCATGGAAGAGGTGGGGCGCAAGCTGGCCAGTCGTGGGGCAGATCGCATCCTGGTGCTGCCGCTCTATCCGCAGTTCTCGCGGACCACGACTGCCGCGGTGTTCGATCGCCTGGCGCGCGCGCTCAAGCCGTGTCCGCACCTGCCGGAACTGCGCTTCGTGCGTGACTACCATGATCATCCTGACTACATCGCCGCGCTGGCCGCCAGTGTCCGTGAACACTGGGAAAAGGCAGGGCATCGCGGCAAGCGTCTGTTGATGAGCTATCACGGCATCCCCAAGCGCTATGCGACGGCGGGCGACCCCTACCCACGCCAGTGCGAGCGCACCAGCCAGCTGCTGGCCGAGGCGTTGGGGCTTGGGGACGATGAGTGGGCGATGACCTATCAGTCCCGCTTCGGCAAGGCCGAGTGGCTCAAGCCGTATACCGATGAGACGCTCAAGGCCTGGGGGGCTGAAGGTCTGGAAAGCGTCGACGTTATCTCGCCGGCCTTCGCGGCCGACTGTCTCGAGACGCTGGAGGAGCTGGAAGAGGAGAATCGCGGCTACTTCACCGAGTCCGGCGGGGGCGAGTTCCGCTACATTCCGGCGCTCAATGACCGTCGTGAGCATATCGATCTGCTAGAGGCACTGTGCCGCCAGCATGCTCAGGGCTGGTGACGAGCAGGGCAGGCATGAGGCCCGCCTGAATGATCTGAGCACCGCAGTCCGAGTGACAGATGCGCAGTGAAACGCTGGAAAGACAGCGCCCCCACCAGTCTCCTGGTGGGGGCGCTTTGCGTTGGTCTGCCGTCTCGCCTCGCGAGAGGAGTGGAGCCGACCGGGGGCAGGTCAGAGCGTCAGGCGAACACGAGCGCTCAGGGCAGGCGCGATTCCGAGGCCTCGGCATTTGCCTCATCCGGTTCGTCTGATACTTCCAGACGTTCCGGCACGTTGCGGGTACGGATGTCCGCCACCAGCTTCTGATGCAGCGCGGCCTTGGACAGCAGGTGCGCGGTCACCGGGGCGGTGATGAACAGGAAGATGGTGATCAGCATCTCCTGGAAGCTGAAGTGACCGGTAGTGGCACGGAAATAGATCATCGACGCCATCAGTACGCAGCCGACCCCCAGGGTGGTGGTCTTGCTGGGGCCGTGCAGACGCATGTAGAAGTCCTTGAGGTGCGTCAGCCCCAGCGATCCGATGAAGGCGAACAGGCCGCCGGCGATCAGGAAGAAGGCGATGACGCCTTCCAGGACAGGATAGAACCAGGTGGGCATGGAGACTCTCCGCTCAGGTCATTCGATGATGTCGCCGCGCAGCAGATACTTGCAGACTGCCACGGTGCTGACGAAGCCCAGCATGGCGATCAGCAGTGCCGCCTCGAAGTAGGCCTTGCTGTTGAGCTGGATGCTGAACAGCACGATCAGCGCGATGGAGTTCACGTACATGGTGTCCACGGCGAGGATGCGGTCCGGCAGGTCCGGGCCGATGGCCAGCCGGAAGACGTTGAGCATCAGGGACGCCGCGAACAGCGCGATGCTGATCCACAGGGCGATGTCTAGCATTCGTAGATCTCCTTCAGCGGGCGCTCGTAGCGCTGGCGGATCTCGTCGATCAATGCCTGTTCATCCTCGACATCCAGTGCATGGATGATCAGATGGCGACCATCCAGCGTGAGATAGGCAGAGACCGTCCCCGGTGTCAGCGTGATGGTGCTCGACAGCAGGGTGATCGGGAACTTCTGCTCGAGCTCCAGCGGATAGCGCACGAAGGCCGGGCGGAATTTCGCACGCGGATTCAGGATGAGTCGCGAGACCTGCAGGTTGGCGATGATGATGTCCAGGATGACGCGCAGCAGGTAGCCGATCAGTCGCCACGGTTTCTGGAGGTCCGGCTGCGGCTCCCAGAAACGATAGGTCAGTGCCGGGATGGCGATGGCCAGCACCGCACCGAGCAATATCTGCCCGGGCGAGACGCTGTTCTGCAGCATCAGCCACACGACCAGCAGCAGGGTCGAGAGCATCGGGGTGGGCAGAACGCGAGAACGAGACTTGATCATTGAGCGTCTCCCTTGAGCGGCAGAGCGGTTTCCGGTGCGGCGTCCTTGCCCAGAAGGGCATCGAGATAGGGTGCCGGGTCCGACAGTTGCTGTGCGGTGGCCTTGGTCCACTGCGAGACGGGACCGGCGAAGACGACCAGTGCCAGTGCGGCGGAGATCAGGCCGCAGGTCGCGATGCCGCGCGCGACACCGAGTCGTTCACCGCTGGGTTCACTGTTGCCGGTGCGCCAGAACACGCTGGAACCGGCACGCGAACAGGCCACGATCGAGCATAGCCCGGCCAGCAGCAGTACTGGCCACAGCCATACCTGCTGCTCCAGTGAGGCGGATGACAGGATCAGCGCCTTGCCGATGGCGCCCGAGAAGGGCGGCAGGCCCGCCGCGGCCGCCGTGCCGATCAGGAACAGTCCGCCCAGCAGGCCCGCCTGCAGCAGTGGCCGTGAGCGCACGATACGGGCGCCGGCCTTGCCGCGCTGGCCTGCCATCACATCCACCAGCAGGAAGAGGCCGCCGGTGACCAGGGTGGAGTGGATCAGGTAGAACAGCAGGGCGCTGTCCGCCGCGATGCTGTTCATGCCCAGCGCCGTCAGCAGCGTACCGACCGAGATCATCACCAGATAGGCCACCAGGGTGCGCAGGTCACGTGCCGAGAGCACGCCGAGCATCGACACGACCAGCGTGGCGAGCCCTGCCCACCACAGCCAGTCGCGACCGAGGTCTGCCAGGGTGCCGGCGTTGTCGGTGAAGATCAGCGAGTAGACGCGCAGGATGGAATAGATGCCGACCTTGGTCATGATCGCGAACAGCGCCGCCACCGGCGCCGAGGCCGCGGCGTAGGCGCGGGGCAGCCAGAAATACAGCGGCAGCATCGCGGCCTTGAGGCCGAATACCACCAGCAGCAGCAGACCGCCGGCTTCCATCAGGCCGGCACGCCCCGGGTCCAGCGTGGTGACGATGACGGCCATGTCGGCCATGTTCAGCGTACCGGTCACGCCGTAGAGGATGCCCAGCGCGATCAGGAAGAACGCCGACCCCATCAGGTTCAGCACCACGTAATGCAGGGCCGACAGCGTGCGTGCCTTGCTGCCGCCGTGCAGCAGCAGGGCGTAGGAGGCGATCAGCAGGACCTCGAAGAACACGAACAGGTTGAAGAGGTCACCGGTCAGGAAGGCGCCGTTGATCCCCATCAGCTGCAGCAGGAACAGGCCATGGAAGTTGGAGCCTGTCTCATCGATGCCCGCCGTGGCATACAGGCAGGCCAGCAGGCCCAGCACCGAGCTGAGCAGCACCATGGTTGCCGACAGGCGATCCAGCACCAGCACGATCCCGAAGGGAGGCTGCCAGTCGCCCAGCGCGTAGTAGCGAATGGTGTCGTCGTTGGCCTGAACGACCAGCGCGATGGCGATGGCCACCATGATGGCCTGGGTGATCAGGCTGATGCTGCGGCGCAGTACCGGCGATGAGCCGCGACTCAGCAGCAGGCAGGCGCCCACCAGCAGCGGCAGGACGATCGGAAGGACAATCAGGTGTTGCAGCATCACTTGCCATCCTCTTTCGAGTCGTCCAGACGGTTGCCGTTGACGTGGTCACTGCCCAGGTCACCGCGCGCGCGCATGGCGAGGATGACCACGAAGGCCGTCATGGCGAAGCCGATCACGATGGCGGTCAGCACCAGTGCCTGGGGCAGCGGGTCCGCCGTGGGCGAGCCTGAGCCGACCACGGCGGGGGTGCCGTGCATGGCAAGCCCCCCCATGGAGAACAGGAACAGGTTGACCGCGTAGGACAATAGCGTCAGTCCGACCACGACAGGGAAGGTGCGCCCGCGCAGGGTCAGGTAGACACCGCAGGCGGCCAGCAGGCCGGTGGTAGTGGCGTAGAGGGCTTCCATCAGCTCTTCTCCTTGGTCGGGCGGTGCGGTGTCGTCAGCTTGCCGAGGTTGGCGAGAATCATCAGGGTCGCGCCGACCACGGTCAGATAGACCCCGAGGTCGAACAGCAGCGCGGTGGCCAGCTCTATTTCACCGATCACGGGAATCGTGAAGTGGCCGAACGATGATGTCAGGAACGGATAGCCGAAGACCCAGCTGCCCGCGCCCGTCAGGCCGGCGATCAACACCCCGGCCGCCGCGACCGGCTGGTAGGGGAAGCGCAGCCAGCGCTGTGTCCAGTCCACGCCGCGCGCGATGTAGAGCAGGATGATGGCCACGGCGGTCACCAGACCGGCGATGAAACCGCCGCCGGGTTCGTTGTGGCCGCGCAGGAAGATGTAGACCGAGACCAGCAGCGCCAGTGGCAGCAGGGTCTGGGACACGGTGGCCAGAATCATCGGGTGGCGGTCCGGCGACCAGTTGCGGCCATCCAGGTCAGTGGACGGCATGAACAGGCGCAGGCGGTTGAGCAGCTTGAAGATCGCCAGTCCGGCAATCCCGAGTACGGTGATCTCGCCCAGCGTATCGAAGCCACGGAAGTCGACAAGAATCACGTTGACCACGTTGTGGCCCCCACCGCCGGAGACCGCATTGGCCATGAAGAAGTCGGAGATCGATTCGACCGGGCGGGTCAGGATGGCGAAGTTGAGGCTTGCGACCACCACGCCGAAGGCGCTGGCGAGCAGGACGTCACGCATGATGCGTCGCGCGCTGGATTCCTTGGGTGTGCGCTGTGGCAGGAAGAACAGTGCCAGCATCAGCAGGATCATCGTCACCACCTCCACCGCCAGCTGGGTCAGTGCCAGGTCCGGGGCGGCAAAGCGTGCAAACGCCAGTGAGGTCATCAGGCCGACCACTGACAGCATCAGCAGGGAGATCAGGCGCTTGCGGTGAGTGATCGCGGTGCCCAGGCCGGCCAGGCCGGTGATCACGGCACCCGTCAGCAGCATGCCATCGAAGGGCTGCTGCTCAAGCTCTCCACCCAGGCGCGGCACGGCCAGCAGGCCGATGCCGACGAAGACCAGCGCGGTCAGCAGCAGCCACAGCATATAGCGCTGCAGCGAACCGTTCTCGAAGCTGTCCATGAAGCGCTCGGACAGTTTCACGACTCGCTGGACGTTGGCCTCGAAGACCAGCAGGGCGTTGCGCGCCCGGAACTGGCGCTGGAAGGCGTACAGATGATGGCGCAGGGCGTAGACGGCGACACCGCCGCCCAGCGCGATGACGCTCATCAGCAGCGGCAGGTTGAAGCCGTGCCAGATGGCGAGACTGAAGTCCGGCACCGGCGCTGCCAGTACGCTGGCGGAGGCGCTCACCAGCAGGTCCTTGATCACCAGTGACGGCAGGATGCCCACCAGCAGGCAGATCAGCACTAGCACCTCGATGGGCAGCTTCATGTAGCGCGGCGGCTCATGCGGGGTCTTGGGCAGGTCCTTCGGCTCGCCATTGAAGAAGACGTCGTGGATGAAGCGCAGCGAGTAGGCCACCGACAGGATGCCACCGAGGGTCGCCAGCGCCGGAATCAGCCAGGAAAGACCGCCCAGCAGCTGGGCATCGAGGCTCTCGGCAAAGAACATTTCCTTGGACAGGAAGCCGTTGAGCAGCGGCACGCCGGCCATCGAGGCCGAGGCGACCATCGCCAGCACCGTGGTATGCGGCATGTAACGGTACAGGCCGTTGAGCTTGCGGATGTCACGCGTGCCACATTCGTGGTCGACGATGCCGGCTGCCATGAACAGCGAGGCCTTGAAGGTCGCGTGATTGATGATGTGCAGCAGGCCCGCGACGGCGGCCATCTGGCTGTTGAAGCCGAACAGCAGCGTGATCAGACCCAGATGACTGATGGTCGAGAAGGCCAGCACACCCTTGAGGTCCTGCTTCATCAAGGCGAACCAGGCGCCATACAGCAGGGTGGCAAGGCCCGTGAGGCTGACGATGTAGAACCAGAGATCAGTCCCCGAGAGCACCGGGTGCATGCGCGCCAGCAGAAAGACCCCGGCCTTGACCATGGTGGCGGAGTGCAGGAAGGCGGACACCGGTGTCGGAGCCGACATCGCGTGGGGCAGCCAGAACTGGAACGGGAACTGCGCGGACTTGGTGAAGGCGCCCAGCAGCACCAGTACCAGTGCGACAGGATACAGCTCGTGGGAGCGGATCTGGTCTGCCGCCGCGAGGACGTCATCGAACTGGTAGCTGCCGACGATATGACCGATGACCAGGATGCCGGCCAGCAGCGCCAGCCCGCCCGCACCGGTGACGGTCAGTGCCATGCGGGCGCCCTTGCGCGCCTCGCTCAGCTGATACCAGTAACCGATCAGCAGGAAGGAGCTGAGACTGGTCAGCTCCCAGAACACCCACATCAACAGCAGGTTGTCCGCCATGACGATGCCGAGCATCGCGGTCATGAACAGCATCAGGAAGCTGTAGAGGCGTGCCAGCGAGTCCTCGCTCGACAGGTAGTAGCGAGAATAGAGAATGATCAGCAGTCCGATGCCGAGAATCAGCAGGACGAACAGAGCTGACAGGCCATCGAAGCGTAGCGCCAGATCCAGCCCCAGTTCGGTGATCCACGGCAGGTGGAACTGGGCTATCTGGCCGGCGAAGACATCGCCGAGATGGAAGACGGCGATACCAAGTGCCAGGGCAGGGGCAACCGCCGTCAGCCAGGCAAGGCGGCCGCGGGGCAGGTCTCTGGCCATCAACGGCACCAGGGCACCGAGCAATGGCAGTAGCACGATCAACAGCAGGGTCATGGAAGACTCGCTCCAGTCGTTGTAGGGCGTTGTCCCTCTGTCGTCAGCGGAGCGGACACGGGCTCAGGGCCAGGCCACCAGCTTCGAGGTCGGGACGCGGATTTCGGCCACTGGGTGCCGATAGGATAGGCGAGCGCATTGCAGGCTGCCGAGGTTGCCACCTCTGGATCACGCTTCCGTGTCAGGTCGACGCCTGCTCGGGAGGTGCGTGCCGCCATCAAGTGGCGGGAATGGGTGGCAGTGGCAGCCGATGGCGGCTCAGAGGTTCAGGCGCCCGGCAGGGACGCAGGTACCTCGGGATGAGACGTCACCGCCGCGGGCGGATCAGTCAGAAAGGGGAGGCGCACGGCACGAGGTGCCAGCATCCAGGTGGGGATGAGGTCCGCAGCGCGCCCCCGGCTGCCCGCGATGGGCAGACGGTGAAGATGCCGGGTTGGTGCGGTCATGTCATGTCTTGCGAGCATGGCCGTATTCCTCCTGAAGCCCCTGGATGACAAGTGTGTTTGCGGGTAGAGACACTTGCGCGATCTTGTTGAAAACATTGGTGGATCGTGACCTAACCTCTCGAATGTATCACGCACTTGCACCCCTCGCCAGCGCACGGGCGGCAGGTCGGATGAGGTCCCTGATCGGACAGCGTGTTGTACAGAGCGGGCTATTTATTGTACAAATATTATACGCCGATAACGCTTTGGAGCTCGCATGCGAGAGGCCATCAGCACGAATTCGGGCGGCCCACCGGAGACGTCACTTGTCTGGCTGCGTCATGACCTGCGTCTGGAAGACAACCCGGTATTCGCGCTGCCCAGTGTCCGTCGCCCCTATCAACTTCTGGTCATGTACGTGCTGGACCAGCGCTGGTTGACGCCTGTCGAGGGTCTGCCTCGCCTGGGACCTGCCCGCCTTCGCCTCCTCTGGCAGAGCCTGATGAACCTGCGTGGCATGTTGCTGCGCCGCGGCAGTGATCTGCTGGTGCGAGTGGGGGATCCCGTCAGCGAGGTGCTGGCCCAGGTCCGCCAGCATGACGTGGACTGCCTGGAAGTCAGTCATTCCCGCACCCCGGATGATGCCGGCAATCTTCAGCGTCTTGCCGCGCAACTTCCTGCCAGTACCCGGCTGCATTGCCACCCACGTGAAGGGCTCGTGCTGGAGCCGCTGGACGAGCGGGATGCGACGCAGGAGCCCACGGCCCTGTGGACGCCTCCGTATGTGATGGAAAGCCCGGCCCACGGTGCGAAGGCGATGTCTCTCGCCGCCCCGGAATTGCCCGCCTCCTCGCGGCTCTCGCCAGCGCTGGCGTCACGCGGGGTGATGTCTCTGCGTCTCGATGATGCCCAGTGGTGGACGCGTCATGCCTCGCGAAATCCCTTGCAGGGGCTGCCGTGTTCCTTGCCGCCATGGCCGGAATCGGCATCACGCGGTTTCCCGCCGCTGGAGGCAGTGTGCGCCACGGCCAGCGCCTGGCAACCGGTGGGGGAGATCGCCACGCTTCAAGGCGGAGAGGAGCCGGCGCGCGAGCAGCTGTCTTCCCTCGTCTGGTCGCGTCCGGAATCAGAGGATGCCGAGGTGCAGGCTGCCTGGCGCCTGTCCGCCTGGTTGGCGCAGGGCTGCATCAGTCCGCGGCGCATCCTGCAGGCACTGGCGGAACATCGACGGGAAATGGGGGAGTCTCTCGCGGCGCATCAGCTGATGGCCGTGCTGCTCCAGCGCGAGTACTGGCAGCGGGTCCTGCAAGCGCAGCCCGAGGAATCGCTGATGGGCTGGTATGGCGAGGCGCTTGAGAAGGAGGCGGCCTGCGATGTGGCATTCCAGCGCTGGCGC
This sequence comes from Cobetia sp. 5-11-6-3, assembly GCF_013374055.1. Lineage (NCBI taxonomy): Bacteria > Pseudomonadati > Pseudomonadota > Gammaproteobacteria > Oceanospirillales > Halomonadaceae > Cobetia > Cobetia sp. 5-11-6-3. The sequence goes on from NZ_BLWJ01000002.1 coordinate 158,025, forward strand.
GAAGGGCGCACGGGCGACGTACGGGTGGACCGGGCCATGCACAGGCTGACCCGGGAAGGCTGGCTGCCGTGGGATGAGCGCCAGCATCTGGCCCGTGCATGGCTTGCCGCCGGGGGAGACTGGCGACTCGGGGCGCGCTGGTTCGAGCACTGTCTGCTGGATTTCGATGCCGCCGTCCACTGGGGGGAGTGGCGGCATCTGGCGGGTCAGCCGGTGTGAGGTCTCAGCCCAGTCGCGCCAGCAGCGCCGTGACTGCCGTCTCGACGCGCAGGATGCGCTCGCCGAGGTGCACGCCCTCGAAGCCGGCCTTCATGAACTGCTCTACCTCATAGTCCACGAATCCACCCTCCGGGCCGATGGCCAGGATCACCGGCTCACTCACCGCGCGCGGGCACTCCTTCGGCATGCCCGGGTGCGCGATGATGCCGCGCGGCTTCACGGCGCTCTCCGGGGCCATCAGGTCCGGCAGTCTGTCCTCCACGAATGGCTTGAACAATGTCTCCTGCGTGACCGTCGGCATGATGGTGTCGCGCGCCTGCTCCAGTCCCAGCACCAGATGCTGGCGAATCTTTTCCTCTTTCAGCTCCGGCGACTGCCAGTAGCTCTTCTCCACGCGCCGCGTATGCAGCAGGGTGATGTGCTTCACGCCCAGCGCCGTGACGTGTTCCAGCGAGCGCGCCAGCATGCGCGGGCGTGGCAGCGCCAGCAGCAGATGGACATCGAGTGGTGCCGGCGGCTGACGCTCCAGACGCAGACTGAATTCGGCCACCTCGGCGTCCAGCCGCTCCAGGCGTCCACGACCGATCAGCCCGCCTTCGATTCCCAGGGTCATCTCGTCACCGACAGCGGCACGATGCACCTCGCGCAGATGGCGCAGTCTGCGCGGGTCCGTCACGCGTGCATGGTCGGAGGCGAGCAGGTCATCAGCGCCGAGCAGGATAAGGTTCATGGCGATACCGTAGACAGACAGGAGGAAAAGAGGCGGCATTCTAGCATGGACGCCAGATGGCTCGGCTCCGGCGAAATGACAGCGAAGGGGGCGATTGCCCGGGGCGTGGCGGTAGTGGATCAGCCGCGTGGAAGCGGCTTTCCTTGCAGTGCCCCCCCTTGAGTGCACAATGAAGAAAAATTGACAGGAGCTTGATCCGTGAGAGTCATCCGCAAATACGCCAATCGGCGTCTCTACGATACCGAGCAGAGCCGTTATGTGACCCTCGAGGACCTGCGCAGCCTGGTGCTGGCGGAAGAGGTCTTCAAGGTCGAGGACGCCAAGAGCGGCGAGGACCTCACGCGTACCATCCTGCTGACCATCATCATTGAGCAGGAGCAGGGCGATGGTGAGGCCGAAGTCTTCTCCAACGAGCTGCTGGAGCAGTTCATCCGCATCTATGCGATGGCCAAGCCATTGCCGCTGGCGGGGTATCTGGAGCAGGGCACGCGGCTGATGATGGAGCAACAGCAGCGCATGCAGGAGCAATGGTCCCAGGCCATGCGCCACTCGCCCATGGAGATGATGCGCGAAGTCGCCGAAGAGAATCTGCGCTTCTGGCAGCAGGCCATGGGGGGCGGCATCAACCGGGGCCGGACGAGCTCACGCTCTGCCGATGATGCCCCGGAGGGCGGGACGAACGACGACGGCGAGGCCCACGACCCCGAGGGCACACGCTGAGTGATGCCTGGTCGGCCGGTATGAAAATCACATGAAATCGCGTTGATGTGAAAAGGGGCGTCCCGAGGGGAGCCCCTTTCTGCCATAATGCGCAGCCTGACATTTCCTCGGTCGCCCGTGTCTTGCGGGCAGCCTTGATCCTCACTGGCTCATGAAGGTTGAAAAGATGAAGGTCCTGATCATCGGCGGCGGTGGCCGCGAACATGCGCTGGCCTGGAAAGCCGCCCAGTCCTCCCGTGTCGAGGAGGTCTTCGTGGCCCCCGGCAATGCGGGCACGGCGCGCGAGTCCAAGCTGACCAATCTGGCGATTGCCGCTGACGATCTCGATGCTCTGGTCGCCTTCGCGCGGGACAACGCCATCGAGCTGACCATCGTCGGCCCGGAAGCGCCGCTGGTGATCGGCGTGGTCGATCGCTTCCGCGAGGCGGGGCTCAAGTGCTTCGGTCCGACGGCCGGCGCTGCCCAGCTGGAAGGCTCCAAGGCCTTCACCAAGGACTTCCTGGCGCGTCATGCCATCCCGACCGGCGATTACGCTACCTTCGCCGAGGTCGATGCGGCGCTTGAGTACCTGGCGGCCCATCCGGCACCGATCGTCATCAAGGCCGATGGCCTGGCGGCGGGCAAGGGTGTCGTGGTCGCGATGAGCGACGAGGAAGCCCGCGCAGCGGTGCGTGACATGCTCGAGGACAACGCCTTCGGCGATGCCGGCGCACGCGTGGTGATCGAGGAATTCCTCGACGGCGAGGAAGCCAGCTTCATCGTGATGGTTGACGGCGAGAACGTGCTGCCGATGGCCACCAGTCAGGATCACAAGCGCGTCGGCGAAGGCGATACCGGCCCCAACACCGGCGGCATGGGGGCCTACTCTCCGGCACCGGTGGTGACGGCTGACGTTCACCAGCGCGTGATGGACGAGATCATCCTGCCCACCGTGCGTGGCATGGCGGCCGAAGGCCACCCCTACACCGGCTTCCTGTATGCCGGTCTGATGATCGATGCCCAGGGCGCGCCTAAGATCATCGAGTACAACTGCCGCTTCGGTGACCCGGAAACCCAGCCGATCATGGTGCGTCTGAAGTCCGATCTGGTCGCGCTGTGTCTGGCCGCCGAAGAGGGGCGTCTCGACACCCAGAGCTGCGAGTGGGATTCCCGCGCGGCGGTCGGCGTGGTGCTGGCAGCGGGTGGCTATCCGGCCAGCTACCGCAAGGGCGATGTCATCAGCGGGTTCGACGCTGCCGAGGCGACCGGCTGCAAGGTCTTCCATGCCGGCACCGCCGAAAAGGACGGCCAGGTCATCACCAGCGGTGGTCGCGTGCTGTGCGTCACCGCACTGGGCGACAGCGTGGCCGCTGCCACCGAGCGTGCCTACGAGGGTGTGGACGCCATCGACTGGCAGGACGTGCTGGTGCGACGTGACATCGCCTGGCGTGCCATCGCCCGTGAGCGTGGCGACGCCTGAGCCTGTCCGGCATCATCGCATTGTCTGCAAGACCCGGCCTCTGGCCGGGTCTTGTCGTTATCGCACCGTGATTCTCGCGTCGGCCATTCTACGACCATCGTGTCGAGAGTCTGGTCATGTCGGTGTCGGCCGTGCGATAACCTTCATCATCACTTGTTCACGCATGAACGGCGGCCCATGGGTCTCCCCGGCCTTGAGCATGGCATCGGGGAAGCATGGCGACTCCGCCGTCATCGTCCATTTCCGTCTCGCCGACGAGGAGTCCTCATGGAGCGTATTCGGCTCGAGTTCCCAGAGCAGCGCCTGGTGCATCGTCATGCGATGACGATTCGTGTCAGCGATATCAATTATGGCCAGCATCTCGGTCACGATAGCGTGGTCAGCCTGGCGCACGAGGCACGCGGCCAGGCCTGGCAGGCACTCGGCTTCCCGGAATGGGATGTCGATGGCCTCATGAGCATCGTCTCCGATCTGGCCGTGCAGTATCAGGGGGAAGGCAAGCTGGGCGATGCGCTGGTGGTGGAGACCGCCATGGACCCCGTGTCCGGCAAGGGACTGGGTGTCCATCATCGTCTGGTGCGGGTCGGTGACGGCAGTGTGCTGGCCACCGTAAGGGTCGGGCTGGTGTTTGCCGGCCCCGACGGACTGGCCGTGCCGAGTGCACGTGTCAGTGACGAGATCGAGCGTACGGTCGCGGCGCTGGCCTGCGAGGTGGCGCGCTGATGTCGCGGGAGTATCCGATCATCGCCGTGACGGGCTCCTCCGGTGCGGGGACGACCACGGTCATGCGGACCTTCGAGCGCATGTTCTCGCGTGAGTCGATCCATGCCGCCTATGTGGATGGCGATGCCTTTCACCGCTATACCCGCGATGAATTGGTACGCATGTTCCAGGAGGCGCCGGAGCGCAAGCGCGAGCTGTCACACTTCGCGGTCGAGGCCAACCAGCTTGATCGACTGGAAGCGCTGTTTCTGGAGTATGGCGAGCAGGGCTCCGGCACGCACCGTCACTACATCCATGCCGAAGACAAGCGCATGATCGAGGCGGGCTACAAGGTCGGGACCTTCACCGAATGGCAGTCGCTGCCGGATTGCACGGACCTGCTGTTCTACGAGGGCCTGCATGGCGGGCTGGTGACGCCCGAGCATGACATCGCGCGTCATGTGGATCTGCTGATCGGCGTGGCACCGACCATGAACCTCGAGTGGATCCAGAAGATCGACCGGGACACCAAGCTGCGCGGGCACTCCCAGGAAGCGGTGGTCGATACCATCCTGAGCCGCATGGATGACTACGTCCGCTATATCCAGCCGCAGTTCTCGCGTACCCATATCAACTTCCAGCGCGTACCGACGGTGGACACCTCCAACCCCTTCGAGCCGCAGGACATTCCCACCGATGCCGAGTCGATGGTCGTCGTGCACTTCCGTGATCCGGGCAGCGTCGATTTCCCCTATCTGCTGGCGATGATCCAGGGCTCCTTCATGTCGCGCCCGCATACGCTGGTGGTGCCGGGTGCCCTGATGGCGCTGGCCATCGAGCTGATCATCACGCCGCTGGTCAGGAGTCTGCTGGCCCAGCGCCGCTTCCGCTGAGACGTGAGGTCGGCGAGAGCAGGACGCGTCACCGGCCCTTGAGACGCGGCAGGATGCGTTTCTTCCACAGGCGCAATACCTGATTCAGGCGACCGCTGCGCATCAGCAGGCGAGCCTCGCGTGGCCGCAGCGGCAGCCCCAGCGTACGTTGCTTGAGCTTGAGGGAGTGGCGCAGGTCGAAGCGACGCATCATGCGCATCACACCGGCCGTGCCCGGCAGTCGCGGCAGCCGCACCGCCGAGGTGAAATCGATCAGTACCGGTATGCCATCGCGCAGTATGACGTTGGAGCCGCGGATGTCGTTGTGCGCCATGCGGCGCTGATGCAGCTGCTGCACGACGAGAATCAGCTGCTGGCAGAGTCCTGGATGCGCCGCGGGATCCAGCTGTGCATCGCTCAGCAGAGGGCCGGGAATGTATTCCATGGCCAGTGCCAGCGGGGAGACGCGTGCGATGGCGCGCGGTGCATGCGTCCAGCCGGCCAGGCGGCTCAGCATCTTCAGTTCTCGACGGACCAGCCAGCGCGCGATCAGTGCCGCCGGGGTGCCGGCATAACGACGGTAGTCCTTGCATACCACCGTCTGGCCATCGAGGTGCGTGAGATAGACTTCCGCCTTGAGAAAGCCCTTGGCGCGCTGCAGAAAGTCCTCTGCCGCCGGTTCGCGTGACAGCGTCCCGGCAGTGTCCGCGTCAGGCGTGGCCACTGATGCCTTGGGTGTCACTGTACCTGTGGTGGCCCTGCCGGAGGCGTCCAGCTCGTGAGTCGCCTTGTGCAGGGAGGGGATCAAGGAGGTTTGCAGGCGCATGACGGCAGGCTTCTTGTTAGCGAGGTAACAATGATTATCCTATCATTTAGCGAGTCCGCCCACCGTCGTGAGTGAATCATTCTGTTGCCCATCCAGCGACACTCGTCTCATGCGCAGGCGCCTGTCGGTATCGGGGACGTCTCGGTGATCATTGTCTCGGGGCTTGGCCCATTGCGGTGCTGACGCTACGCTTGCACCTTGCGCTGCCGTTGGCGGCGACGTCATTGTCGAGGGAGAAGGTGTCATGGACTGTCTGTTCTGCAAGATCATCAATCGCGAGATTCCCGCCGATATCGTCTATGAGGATGAGGAGGTGCTGGCCTTCAATGACATCCACCCTCAGGCGCCGACCCATGTGCTGATCATTCCCAAGCAGCACATCGCCACGCTCAATGATATCGAGGAAAGCCAGCTGGCCACGGTGGGACGCCTGCAGTACACCGCCGCCAGACTGGCGAAGGAATACGGCTTCGCCGACGATGGCTACCGTGTGGTGATGAACTGCAATGAAGATGGCGGCCAGACGGTCTATCATATTCACATGCACCTGATGGGTGGTCGCCGCTTCACCTGGCCGGCTGGCTGAGCCGGCGTAGAGCAGGCGCCTGTACCGGCGGTTCGCGGGCAGGTAGCGGCTAGCGATATACAAGCGTGCGGCACACGGGCGCATACCGGGCATGACGTGAAAGCGTCATGCCCGGTCTTGTTCTGCAGGCTGCAGGCAGGAGATGTCGGAGCGATGCGAGACTCAGACGTGCCGACGACGACAGCGTCACTCTGCCCCTTACCGTGAGTGGGGGCCTTGCGTAAGATGGTGGCATTGCTCACGCCGTGCAGGAGTTCTTATATGACGCACCCCACCGCCAGTCAGGCACAACGTCACCACAGTCGCGCCGACCAGTTGATCCATCAGTTCGATACCGTTCTGCGCACGCTGGTCCCTCATGCGGCTCAGCCGTCACGACCTACCCCGGCAGGCGATATCGTGGACAGCGAGATCAGTGATGCGGAGCGTCAGCATGCTGCCGGTCTGATGCGCATCAATCACACCGGTGAAGTCTGCGCCCAGGCGCTGTACCAGGGCCAGGGGTTCACGGCGCGTCTGCCGGAAACGCGCAGCCAGATGGAGCTTGCCGCTCAGGAGGAGATCGACCATCTCGCCTGGTGCGATGCACGTCTCGTCGAGCTGGATGCCAATACCAGCCTGCTCAATCCACTGTTCTACATGACGAGCTTTGCGCTCGGGGCAGCGGCCGGCGCCATCAACGACAAGGTCAGCCTCGGGTTCGTGGCCGCGACCGAGGAGCTGGTAGGCGAGCATCTGTCGAAGCACCAGCAGACACTGCCCGAGGGCGATCAGCGTTCACGCGCGGTGCTGCGGCAGATGGAGATCGATGAAGCCCATCATGAGCAATGGGCGCTGGAGGCCGGAGGACATCGCTTCCCGGGGCCGCTGAAGAGCGCCATGCGGCTGATGTCCAAGGTGATGACCGCCAGCGTCTATCGCGTGTGAGGGTCAGGCATCTGAGCTTGCCTGTGTAGCGTCAGGTCGCTGAAACGAAGAAGGCCGCCCCGTGGGGCGGCCTTCTTGCGTCATGTGACCCTGAATCGGTCATCGGTGTCGGGGCTTATTCCTTGACCTGGTACTCACCATCCAGCGTCGCGGTACTGCTGCCGTCTTCACGTGTCGCATCCCGCGAATAGTTCTGGCGGCCGTTGGCCTTGTCCTGGGCTTCCTGCATGCGCTGTTGCATCTCGCTCATGCGCTTCTTCATGCGCCGGCGGATGAAGGGCAGCATGATGATGCCCAGTACCATCATGATCAGTGCCGCGAACAGGCTGAAGATCATGACGACACCGCCGATCAGCCAGGCAGCGACCAGCTTGAGGCCGGACAGGCCTTGAGAAGGACGCTGGTTGCCGGCGTTGGCCTGCCATTGGCGAGCCTGGTTCCAGAGAGTGTTGTGCTGTTGGCCTTGCATGTTGATTCTCCGCAATGGTTGCCGGGCCGATGGGCCGGGCAGGGAAGACCCGATGTGTGAAGGTGGATGGTCGGGGGTATCGGGTCTGGAAAGTGGGGTGTCTCATTTGGCTGTCAGCGCCTGAAGCACCTGAGCCAGGGCGGCACTGCAGGCCCCTGCGAGATTCGTCATGCCTTTGGCTGCCTCATGATCTCAGCATCGAGGTTGGCAGCGTTGTCGTCAAGGCGATTGTCGTGTCCGCAGGGGCGCGGTGGAGGCCGTCAGGTCCGAGCGTCATCCGCCCGGCATCGTGCTGGCGAGGGTGGGCAGGCTCAAGGACAGGGTCTGCTGTCGGCCTTGCCCGTCCAGTCCGACGATTCGGATGGCATGCGCCTCCACGTCGACACTGCGTATTCTTTCAATGCCGTCGCTGGCGGCAAAATTCAAGGTCTGACGCAGGCTGTTTCTCCCCATTGCCCCTTCCTCCGTCTGGCGGGTCTGGCGGCGTAGTGCCTCATCGATCAGCTCGCCATCCGCGCGATTGATGGACAGTTCCATCTCCCAGCCGTCTCGCCCCCAGCCGGTGAAACGGACCTGATTCGCCACGATGTCCATGCCACTGAATTGACGCATCCCACTGTGGCTGGCTCGCATCATCAGCTGGGTCAGCAGTTCCGGGGCCAGCCCCGTGGACAGAAGGCGAGAGCTTTCGTGAGAGCCTGCGTAATCGCGCTGCGAGTCCGGTGACGCTTGCCCTGACGTGGCATCGCCATTGTCATCGCCCATCCCCGCAGCACGCCTGTCAGGGCTGCCAGAGCTGTCAGGACTGCCAGAGCTATCGGGACTGTGCCCGCTCGCCGTGGCGAGCGCGGCCACCTCGCGACGAGTGTCACCCAACCCCGTGCCCAGCGTGGAAGCACTCAGTCGATGCTGGGGAGGGAGATCCTCGATGCCATTGGCATAGGCGGGCACCGAGCCCAGCATCAGGCCGAGAGCGCCCGCTCCCAGTCGCTGGCGAAGGTTCACGATGGAGCGCCCCGCCAGCCGGATGCTGATGGCCCGAGAGCGAGCCTCCTTCACACTGGTAGAGGCAGGAGATGACGGCATGGACGCCTCCTCAAGGCAGTGGAACATGGCCTCACTGTGAGACATGCGACCTTGCATGACACTGAGAGGGGGATTCATCTGAGGTTCATTGCTGCCTGTCAGTCTTTGCGGCATGCGGTCATCCGTGCGCATCCGCTGGCGTCCGCGCTGTTCCAACGCAGGTTTGCTTGCACATTCCATTGCCAGGATGCTTGTCGAGCATCAGCGCCCGTCGCGGCGCACCAGACCCGCCGCAATTCAAGAGGTTTTCCGTCATGCCGACTCCCCGCAAGGCCCAGACAGGCGCCAGCGCATCCCGCGTCAGCCAATGGCGGCAACGCTATGGATGGTTGTGCCTGGGGCTGGGCGGCTTGCTGATCGGTGTCCTGGCCATGCCGCCGCATGCGCTGTGTGACAGTGAGCGCTGGCGTAGCCTGCACGATGAGGTGGCTGCCGGCCGTGTCATTTCACTGTCTGAACTGCTGGACAGTCTCGAGCGTGACTGGCTGGGGCAGGTGGTCGAGGTGGAGCTTGAAGACATCCATGGCGAGTTGATCTACGAGGTCGAGATGCTCGGACCGCAGGGCCAGATGGCCAAGTTCACCGTACGGGCCGCGGATGGAGAGCTGCGTGAGGTGCGTGGCGTCAATCTGGACGCGATGCGCCGTCATGCTCTCGAGAGCCCGGCAGGCCCGTCGCCATCCCTGAGCGAGCGTCAGCCAACGGGCGGTCTTGAGGGTGCCGAAGACCCCTGAGGACCGTTATGCTTGCAGCAGTGTCCTCGTGTGATGCCGTGACGCGGTATCCGTCACCGGATAGCGACTGCCCAGGAGTGCCCAGAATTCATGAAGATATTGTTGGTGGAAGATGACATGCCGTTGGCCGAAGCGCTGATGGCACGCCTCAGTGAGGCAGATGTGCTGGTCGAGCATGCCGTCAATGGTGCCGATGCCGATTTTCTGGTGCAGACCGAGCGCTATGATGCGGTGGTGCTGGACCTTGGCCTGCCGGATGGTGATGGCACCCGCTGGCTGGCCCAGTGGCGTGAGGCCGGCATCGAAGTCCCGGTGCTGGTGCTGACGGCGCGTGAGCGCTGGTCGGACAAGGCGGCCGGCTTCTCTGCCGGTGCGGATGATTACGTGACCAAGCCCTTCGAGACGGCCGAGGTCATCTTCCGCCTGCGCGCGCTGGTGCGTCGCTCGCGCGGGCATGCCCATCCGGTGCTCAAGCTGGGGGATCTGGCCTGTGATACGCATGGCGGCACTGTCAGCCTGGCGGGGCGCCCCGTGTCACTGACGGCACAGGAGACGCGGTTGCTGATGCACCTGATGCATGCCGTGCCCGGCGTGGTGAGCCGTTCGGAGCTGGTCGAGCATGTCTATGACCGCGACCATGAACCCGACTCGAATGTCATCGATGTCCAGATCAGCCGCCTGCGTCGCAAGCTGGGGGCTGAGCGTATCGAGACCCTGCGCGGTCGCGGTTATCGCCTGCGCGACCCGGATGCCGAATCGGGTGGCGCAGACGGGGCCGGCGCAGCGGGAGCGGACGGCCGCGACGCATGAAGCCATTGTCCGTCGGCCGGCGACTGCTGGGTGGCTCGCTGGTCATCGCCTTGATCGTCATGCCGTTGACCGGTCTGGGGCTGGCGTGGAGCTTTCGGGATGCGGTGACGACAGCCTTTGACCAGCGGCTGCTGTCGCTGTCGAAGGTGTTGATCGCCGCGATCCAGTTCGATCGCGAGAAGGGCCGTCCGGGGCTTACGCGCTCGTTGGGTGATCCGCGTTTCGATCAGGCCTACTCCGGCTGGTATTGGCAGATTTCCGATCGCCACGGCAATGTGCTGACCTCGCGCTCGCTGTGGGATCAACGCCTGCCGATTCGCGATGAGATCAGTGCCGACGGGTTCCTGAGCCGGGATCTCGACGGGCCGCGTCATCAGTCGTTGCGCGCCATCGAGCGTGATATTCGCCTGCCGGGCCGCAGCCAGCCACTGCATGTGATGGTGGCGGCGAGTCGCAGCGAGGTGGACGCCGAGGTCGCGCGTTTCGAGTGGTTGCTGGCGGGAGCGCTTGTCGCGCTGGCGTCGTTGCTGGTGTGTGGCTCCGCCGCGCAGATCAGCTGGGGGTTGGCACCGCTGCGGCGGTTGCGGGCACGCCTCAAGCGGGTCGCGGAGGGTGAGGCGGACAGGCTGGAGGAAACACGCCTGCCACCTGAACTGACAGAGCTGACGCGCGCGATCAATGCAGTGCTGGAGCGAGATCAACGCCTGATCGAGCGTGGGCGTGCCGCGGCGGGCAATCTGGCGCATGCGCTCAAGACGCCGGTCAGTGTGCTCAAGGCCCAGTCCGAGCGCTTTGATGGCGAGGACCGCGCCCGCATCGATGCCGAATTGCGACGTATCGATGAGGCCGTGCGTCACCATCTGGCGCGGGCGAGTGCCGCGGGCGGTGCGCATCTCAGTGGGCGAGTCAGTCTGCGCGAGGCCGCCGGGCCGGTGTTCGATGGCCTTGGGCGCCTGGCGAGCCGGCGTGGCATCACTCTCAGCCTCGCGCTGGAGGATGATGCCGGTGTGCGCGTCGACCCGCAGGACCTGCAGGAGATGGTCGGCAATCTGCTCGAGAACGCGCTGCAATGGGCGCAGCAGCAGGTACGTGTGACCAGCGAGTCCCGCGATGGCGGTGTGCTGCTGGTCATCGAGGATGATGGCCCGGGCATGAGCGACGAGCAGAGCGCCGCCGCGCTGGGGCGTGGTGCACGTCTCGATGAGGGGCGCTCCGGTTCAGGACTCGGGCTTGCGATCGTGGACGACCTGATGGCGCTGTATGGCGGCGAGCTGAGGCTGGAGCGCTCCGCTCTAGGCGGCCTGGCGGCGCATGTCTGGCTGCCCAGCTCACCGCTGGTGGGGACCAAGCCCACGGCCTGATGGGAAGAGGGGTGTCCTGCAGCCCTTTGATATTATCCTATTGAAAGATATCAACTCATAGGGCTTGGCTATCATCTCGATCCCGAGAGATGATTGGGCGTCACGCCAGCCGCACCGTATTCTAAGGGGGTTCGGCTGGCAGCCGGACGGGCTTCGTTTCTGAGTCTCGTCTGCCGCGCCCTGCGGTGATGACGAACTGGCGCTCCTTCGGGGGCGCTTTTTTTATGCCTGATATCTCCCCTGTTCCGGCAGCGGGATGCGCGCCCGTCAGTGACCCCGGGAGAGGGTTGGCGGGTGCGCAAGGCGGAGATTGAACGCAGGGAGGCTAACGGTCGTCTTCAGGATCGCATAGGCTGTCAGACAGGAGTCGTGTGAATTCTCAGGCGTCAGGAGGTGGGCATGAAGGACATGACGATGTGCGCGCAGCGTGGGGATCTGGAAGGGCTCAGGGAAGCGCTTGCCGAGCCCGGGGCGCGTGAGCGCCTCAATGATGTCGATTATCGCGGACGCTCGCCGTTGATGGTGGCCGTGCAGGCCAATCAGCCCGAAGCGGTGGCGGTGCTGTTGGCCGCGGGAGCTGACAGCGAGCAGACCGACGCCCTGCATGACACGCCTTTGCTAGCTGCCGCGGCGCTGGGATATGGCAATTGCCTGACCTGCCTGCTTGAGCACGGTGCCTCGGCCACGGTGCTCAATCGTTTCTCCTCCACGGCCCTGATGTCCGCCAGCGAGCGCGGCCATGCGGATATCTGCCGCGTGTTGCTGGAGCAGACGGACGTGCCGCCTGATCATCAGAATCGCCTTGGCTGGACGGCGCTGATCGAAGCCGTATTGCTGGGGGACGGCGGGGATGCCTATCAACAGGTGGTCAAGCAGCTGCTGGATCACGGCGCTGACGTCAATCTCGCGGATGCCGAGGGAGTGACACCTCTGGCGCACGCCCGCTGGCGCAAGTTCGAGACCTTGAGTGACATGCTGGAAGCGGCTGGTGGTCGGGAGCAGGGCGTGGCGCATGTCGTGTCGGACGAGACGCTTCAGGCAGCCCGCTCGGCGAGTTCCCGCCAGACATGATGGCCAACCTACGCAGGAGGCAGCGCATGGTATTACCCTGGGGGCTGTTGATCATCGGCGTGGCGCTGCTGTTGCTGGGTGCGCTTCGCTGGCAGTACGCACAATCACTCGCACGGGAAAGCGTCCAGGTGATGGGAGAGGTGATCAGTCATGATCGCGCCCTGAACGTGGAAGGGCGCGGCCGCATCCATCTGCCCAAGGGCGGTGAGTTGAGTGAGGACGAGGCCCTGGCGATGGCAGGCTTGCCGCCGGGGGGGCGCTTCAATGTCGAGTCGATCCAGTACGCGCCCATCGTGCGTTATCAGGACAGGCGTGGCGGTTGGCATGAATATGTATCACCGCTGGCGGTGCAGACGCCGACGCCTGCGGTCGGCGAGACCGTGGCCGTGAACTATCGACGCAGTGCGCCTCACGAGGCCAGTCTGCCTGGCACGCGCGGCTGGTTGATCGGCGTCCCATTGGCGCTGGGGGTCGCGCTGTGTCTGGTGGCGCTGCGTCTGTTGTTGAGAGGGCCGGTAGCATGAATAAGGCCGGTAGCATTAAGAGGGCCGGTGGCATGGAGGGGGGCGCATGTTGGCAACCGGCTGTCAGAGGTGAGAGTGAATGAAGGATTCTGAAGGCCAGGGGACAACCCGGCGTTACGGTATCGGCATGCTGGTGCTGTGCTGGGGGCTGATACTTGGCATGCTGGTGTGGTGGTTCCAGGGGCAGCTCGAGGAGCGTACCCGCCCGAATGCCTCGCTGGCCGGCCAGGCATTGTCCCAGGGGGAGCCGCTGACCCTGACGCGCAACCGCTCAGGGCACTTCGTGGCCCCCGGCGAGATCAATGGTGAGCCGGTGACCTTCCTGCTGGATACCGGCGCCACCTATGTCTCGGTGTCCGAAGCATTGGCCGAGCATCTTCAGCTGCCACGCGGGCGGGATGCCCGCTTCACCACCGCCAATGGGGTGAGCCATGGCGCACTGACCACGCTGGATGTCGTCAGTCTGGCGGGGCTCAACCAGCGCGAGGTGCGCGGGGCCATCGTGCCGGGCATGCATGATGAGGTGGTGCTGCTGGGAATGAGCTTTCTGGGGGAGTTCGATATCAACATGCGGGGGCAGCAGATGACACTCACGCCGGTTGCGGGGCGTGGCGGCTGACGAGACTGCCGGGCAGGAGAGGCCGGCCAGATAGTCAGACTGACAGGTTCTGATGCTCATGCTGTCTTGCCAACGATGGCCTCGCCAACGAAACGCCCCGCTCATGGGAGACCATGAGCGGGGCGTTTCACGTCTGATGCGTCAGCGGAAGATCAGTCCTGCTTGGGCGGCTCGACATGGCCACCGAAGCCGAAGCGCATCGCGGACAGCAGACGGTTGGCGTAGGTGTTTTCCTTGCGCGAGCTGAAGCGCGAGAACAGCGCGTTTGCCAGCACCGGCACGGCAACGCCCTGCTCGACGGCGGCATCGACGGTCCAGCGGCCTTCGCCACTGTCGGAGACGGCACCGCTGTAGTGATCCAGGCGCGCATCGCCGGCGAGCGCCTGGGCGGTCAGGTCGAGCAGCCAGGAGGAGACGACGCTGCCACGACGCCAGACTTCCGCGATGTCGGCCAGGTTGAGGTCGAATCGCTGGTCTTCCGGAAGGTCCTCGGAGCCCTTGCTCTGCATCAGCTCGAAGCCTTCGGCGTAGGCCTGCATCAGGCCGTACTCGATACCGTTGTGCACCATCTTCACGTAGTGACCGGCACCGACCGGGCCTGCGTGGATATAGCCACGTTCCGCGCGCTCATCCGGGGCATTGCGACCCTTGGTGCGCTCGAGGTTGCCATAGCCGGGGGCGAGGGTGTCGAACAGCGGCTCGAGATGATCGAACACGGCCTTCTCGGCGCCGATCATCATGCAGTAGCCGCGCTCCAGGCCCCACACGCCACCGGAGGTGCCCACGTCCACGTAGTTCAGACCCTTGTCCTTCAGCGTGGCAGCACGACGGATGTCGTCCTTGTAGAAGGTGTTGCCGCCATCGATGATGGTGTCGCCGGCTTCCATCAGCTCGGCCAGTGCGCTGATGGTCTGCTCGGTGATCTCGCCCGCCGGCAACATGACCCACACGGCACGCGGTGCCTTCAGCTGCTGGACCAGCGCCGCGAGATTGTCGACGTGGGTGGCGCCGTCAGCGACCAGTGACTGGGCAATCGCCTCGTCACGGTCATGGGCGACCACTTCGTGGCCATTGCGCATCAGGCGGCGGGCGATGTTGCCGCCCATGCGGCCGAGTCCGATGATACCGAGTTGCATGTTCGTTCCTTTCACGTGAAGCCGGGGAGAGTCGGGACGGCGCGAAGCCTACCCTGTGCGGGCGCTGGACGCAAAAACGGGCCATATCAATGACATGGCCCGTTGGGAATCTTCACAAAAACATTAGCTTTTTATTGCTTCTTTTGTGGCTTCCCATGTTCTTTTCGAATGGTGCCGATTTTCTTATCTGACCTAGTATCACGTCCGTCGGGATTCCTCACTGAACCAGGAGGTAATCCTCGTGACTTCTCAAAAGTACCTACAGTGCAGTCGCTTCTTGTTTTTCTGACCATCGCTGTAATTCTCCGAGTACATGGCTTTTTAGCTCATTAGTGAAACTATAGTTATGCACTGATGAGCGCAAGCGCAGAAAGTTATGACGTATATTTAACTAAATTAGATCAATCCCAGCTCAGGGCGCCGCCGACCTGATATTCGGTGACGCGCGTCTCGAAGAAGTTCTTCTCCTTGCGCAGGTCGATGATCTCGGACATCCACGGGAACGGGTTCTTGGCGCCCGGGAACTGCTCCTTGAGGCCCAGCTGCGCGAGGCGACGGTTGCAGATGAAGTGGAGGTATTCCTCCATGATGGCCGCGTTCATGCCCAGAACGCCGCGCGGCATGGTGTCACGCGCGTATTCGATCTCGAGCTGGGTGCCTTCCAGAATCATCTGGGTGACTTCGTCCTGGAATTCGGCGGTCCACAGGTGCGGGTTCTCGACCTTGATCTGGTTGATCACGTCGATGCCGAAGTTCAGGTGCATGGACTCGTCACGCAGGATGTACTGGAACTGCTCGGCGACGCCGGTCATCTTGTTGCGACGACCCATGGACAGGATCTGGGAGAAGCCGCAGTAGAAGAAGATGCCTTCTGTGACGGCGTAGAAGCCGATCAGGTTGCGCAGGAACTCCTGGTCCGCTTCCGGTGTGCCGGTGTGGAAGTCGGCACGCGCCAGCGCCTGGGTGTGCTTGAGGCTCCAGGCGGACTTGCGCGCCACGGAGTCCACTTCACGGTACATGTTGAAGACTTCGCCTTCGTCCATGCCCAGTGACTCGATGCAGTACTGGTAGGCGTGAGTGTGGATCGCCTCTTCGAAGGCCTGACGCAGCAGGTACTGGCGGCACTCCGGGTTGGTGATGTTCTTGTAGACGGCCAGCACCAGGTTGTTGGCGACCAGCGAGTCGGCAGTGGAGAAGTAACCCAGCGAGCGCATCACGATCAGACGCTCGTCTTCGGTCAGGCCGTCCTGGCTCTTCCAGAGCGCGATGTCCGCGTTCATGTTCACTTCCTGCGGCATCCAGTGGTTCGCGGAGCCGTCGAGGTACTTCTGCCATGCCCAGTCGTACTTGAAGGGCACCAGCTGGTTGACGTCGGCGCGGGCATTGATCATGCGCTTCTCGTCGACCTGAATGCGCTGGGCACCCATTTCCAGTTCTTCCAGACCCTTGGCCACGTCAAGATCGTCCAGCGCCTGCTGGGCGCGGGCGATGCGTTCCGCTTCGCTGACCGCGTAGCCTTCGCTGTTCTCGCTCGCGACGGCAACTTCAGCCGCCGGGGCTTCGGCCTGCGGCGCCGGTTTGGCAGCGGCCGGCTTCTCGGCAGCGGGGGCTTCGTCTTCGTGGAAATCGTCCCAGTTCAACATGTTGCGTTCCTCGTGTTCGTAGTGGTCACGCGGGCAATCAGCGTGACAAGAAGGCGTTGGCGGTGCGTCCTGCGACGCTGGCGCCATCGAGAGGCGTGATCTGCCGAGAGGGAAGGTCAGGCCCGGGCCGTGTTTCGAGACAATGTCAGGAGGCAGTGATTGTTGTGTCGGCACAAGACCGAGCCAGGCTCGGTCTTGAGAAAGTGCCGCAGCCCGCCTGCCGGGGATGTCATCGCAGGCGGGGAGTCAGGCAGGGCCTGACTCGAGTCTTGCGCAATCGCTTACTGACAGGCCTCACAGCCCAGCTCATCGATGTTGCTGGCGGAGGGGGCACGCTGACCGCTCTTGCCTTGCAGGAAGTCTTCGATGCCACGCGGTTCCGGCTTGGCTTCCGGTGCCGGGGTCGGCGCGGGAGCAGGAGCCGGGGTCGGTGCGTTGCCGACGGCGTTGTGCTTGCTGCGATCGACGGTGGACTTCTCCACGGCGGTCGCACCCAGAGCACGGAGGTAATAGGTGGTCTTGAGGCCACGGAACCATGCCATGCGGTAGGTCACGTCCAGTTTCTTGCCGGACACGCCCTGGATGTACAGGTTCAGGGACTGCGCCTGGTCGATCCACTTCTGGCGACGCGAGGCGGCTTCGACGATCCACTTCGGCTCGACTTCGAAGGCGTTGGCGTACAGCGCCTTGAGGTCTTCCGGAATGCGCTCGATCGGCTGGACGCTGCCGTCGTAGTACTTGAGGTCGTTGATCATGACCTCATCCCACAGGCCGCGCGCCTTGAGGTCGTTGACCATGTAGGCGTTGACCACGGTGAACTCGCCAGACAGGTTCGATTTGACGAACAGGTTCTGGTAAGTCGGCTCGATGGACTGCGAGACGCCACAGATGTTGGAGATCGTCGCGGTCGGCGCGATCGCCATCACGTTGGAGTTGCGCATGCCCTGGGTGCGGACCTTCTCGCGGATGTAGTCCCAGTCCTGAGTCTGGCTTTCGTCCATCTCGATGTAGTCGGCGCCACGCTCGGTCTTGAGTTTCTCGATGGAATCGATCGGCAGGATGCCCTGACTCCACAGAGAGCCGTCGAAGCTCTCGTAACGGCCACGCTCGGCCGCCAGATCACTGGAAGCTTCGATGGCGTGATAGCTGACGAGTTCCATGGATTCGTCGGCGAAGGTCACGGCTTCTTCGGAGGCATAGGCGATGGACTGCGCATAGAGCGCGTCCTGGAAGCCCATGATGCCGAGGCCGACCGGACGGTGACGCATGTTGGAGCGACGCGCCTGCGGAACGGCGTAGTAGTTGATGTCGATGACGTTGTCGAGCATGCGCACGGCGGTACGTACCGACTTCTTGAGCTTGTCGCCATCCAGCTTGCCGTCGATGACGTGCTGCGCCAGGTTGATCGAGCCCAGGTTGCAGACCGCGATCTCATCCTCGGAGGTGTTGAGGGTGATCTCGGTGCACAGGTTGGACGAGTGCACGACACCGGCGTGCTGCTGCGGGCTGCGCAGGTTGCACGGGTCCTTGAAGGTGATCCACGGGTGGCCGGTCTCGAACAGCATGGAGAGCATCTTGCGCCACAGATCACGCGCCTTGACGCGCTTGAACAGCTTCAGCTGGCCCTGACGGGTCATCTCCTCGTACTGCTCGTAACGCGCCTGGAAGGCCGCGCCGTACAGGTCGTGGAGGTCCGGGCAGTCGGACGGCGAGAACAGGGTCCATTCGGTGTCATCGAAGACACGCTTCATGAACAGGTCCGGCACCCAGTTGGCGGTGTTCATGTCGTGGGTACGACGACGGTCATCACCGGTGTTCTTGCGCAGGTCGAGGAATTCCTCGACATCCATGTGCCAGGTTTCCAGGTAGGCACAGACGGCGCCCTTGCGCTTGCCACCCTGGTTGACGGCAACGGCGGTGTCGTTGACGACCTTCAGGAAGGGCACGACGCCCTGGGACTTGCCGTTGGTGCCCTTGATGTAGGACCCCAGCGCGCGCACCGGCGTCCAGTCATTGCCGAGACCGCCGGCCCACTTGGAGAGCATGGCGTTGTCGCGGATGGCACCGTAGATGCCATCCAGGGCATCCGGCACGGTGGTCAGGTAGCAGCTGGACAGCTGGCTGCGACGGGTACCGGCGTTGAACAGGGTCGGCGTGGAGGCCATGTAGTCGAAGCTGGACAGCAGCTCGTAGAACTCGATGGCGCGACCTTCGCGGTCTTCCTCGTTCAGGGACAGACCCATGGCGACACGCATGAACATGACCTGCGGCAACTCATAGCGCACGTCGTTCTGGTGCAGGAAGTAGCGGTCGTACAGGGTCTGCAGGCCGAGATAGGTGAACTGGTTGTCACGTGTGTGATCGATGGCGGCGCCGAGGCGATCCAGATCGAAGGTGGCCAGTTGCTCATCCAGCTGCTCGAAGGCGATGCCGCTCTCGATGTAGGCCTTGAAGGCGACCGGGTAGTGGTCCTTCATCTCGCCGAAGGTGGCCTCGTCAGCGACCTTGAGGAAGCTCAGGGCTTCGCGGCGCAGGTTGTCCTGCAGCAGGCGGGCGGTGACGTAGGTGTAGTTCGGGTCCTTCTCGACCAGCGTGCGCGCGGTCATCATCAGCGCGGTGGACACGCCATCGACCGGCACGCCGTCGTACAGGTTCTTCAGCGAGTCATCGACGATCTTCTGGGCGTCGACGTTGGACAGCTCGGCGCAGGCATCGAAGACGAGTGTCTCGATACGGCCCAGATCCAGCGGACGCACGCTGCCGTCGAGGTGCGTGACATTGATGGTCGGGTGCGGCTTGGCGATGCCGTCGTTCTGCGCGCTGCGGGCACGGGCGTGCTCGTCACGGTAGAGAACGTAGGCGCGGGCCACCTTGTGCTCGCCGGAGCGCATCAGGGCCAGTTCGACCTGGTCCTGGATGTCTTCGATATGCAGAGTGCCACCATCAGGCATGCGACGCTGGAAGGCATCGGTGATCTGGCTGGTCAGCTGCTGGACCAGATCGCGGATGC
Organism: Cobetia sp. 5-11-6-3; assembly: GCF_013374055.1. NCBI lineage: Bacteria > Pseudomonadati > Pseudomonadota > Gammaproteobacteria > Oceanospirillales > Halomonadaceae > Cobetia > Cobetia sp. 5-11-6-3. Next base: position 177,529 of record NZ_BLWJ01000002.1, read on the forward strand.
GCGAGCTGGACTCGACCTGATCGCCTTCCACGGCGATGAACGCCTTGGAGAGTGCGACGGAGATCTTGCTGGCATCGAAGGGCGCAACATCGCCAGTGCGCTTGATGACGCGCAGGCGCTGGGGTGCGGTCACGTCGACTGCCGCCTGATCGGTGCTGAAAGTGGAATCCATGACGCCTTCCTGAATCGTCTGAAGGTGAATCGTTGCCCGGCGAGGGCCCGTGGGCAAAGCGTGTGTCACTGCCGGCGAGGCACCCGGTGGGGCGTGCCATCACGTACGGCTGGCTGACATATCGTCTGATCGCTGTCTCGGCTGGCATGACCCGTCAGGCCACTGAAAGGCGGTCAGACAGGAAATTCGGTACCGATGACAGCTTGGTCGCGGCAGATCATGCGTTGCCGCGCCATCTGCTGAATCATCTCTTTCGGGCTTGACTTGAGGCTTGAAAATTGCCTTTCCGGCTTATGGGTGCGGACGTCGCCAAAACCCTACATATGGGGTGTGAGCTGAATTTGGACACAAGATAGTGTTGTTTTTGGGGTCGTGCAAGTGGATAACTTGTGGGTAAGGTGTGGTTGAAAATCCGTGCCTGCCGCCCGGGGATGTCAAGACATTGCGTGTTAATTTCTTTGCCCCTCGTCAGTGCGCATGTGTGCGGGACAGCTGGCGCGTAAATCCCCAAATTGGCGTATCATTCGTGACAAATCACCCTGAAAAGGTTACGACGTGGCACAGGACGGTAACTCCCTGTGAGCCGCTGGCCACGCCGACCCAACGATGCGGATGGAATGCCCTTGGATACCAATGCGCAAGAACATGTACTGATTGTCGAGGATGACGAGCGTCTGGCGACATTGACGCGTGAGTATCTCGAAGCCAACAACTTCCGCGTCAGCGTCGAACACGATGGCGGCCGGGCAGTGGACCTGATCATCAGCCTGCGCCCCGACATCGTGATCCTCGATCTGATGCTGCCGGGCGAGGATGGCCTGTCCATCTGTCGTCGCGTGCGGCCCCAGTTCTCCGGCCCCATTCTGATGCTGACGGCACGTACTGATGACATGGATCAGGTGCTGGGCCTCGAGATGGGCGCCGATGACTACGTGCCCAAGCCGGTGCAGCCTCGCGTGTTGCTGGCGCGCATGCGTGCCTTGCTCAGGCGGGCCGACGGCCCGGAAGAGGCGGCAGGCGAGACGCGTCTCGTCTTCAATGACCTGGAGATCGACAACGCTACCCGTGAAGCCTGGCTGGCGCGTGAGCGTATCGAGCTGACCAGTGCCGAGTTCGATCTGCTGTGGCTGCTGTCTTCCAATGCCGGGCGCGTGCTGACTCGCGAAGAGATCTTCTCGGCGCTGCGTGGCATCAAGTATGACGGCCAGGATCGCTCCATTGACGTGCGCGTCTCGCGCATCCGGCCCAAGATCGGTGATGACCCCAATCACCCTGAGCGGATAAAGACGGTACGCAGCAAGGGTTACCTGTTCGTCAAGGACCTCTGATTCATGCGGCGTGCGCTGTCTGACAGTATCTTCCTGCGCGTCTACGTGGTGCTGCTGCTGGCGTTGCTCCTGACGCTGGGCGTGGCGTTGGGCGGTTATCAGCTGACCAACGCCGTCCGACTCGAGGCCTACCAGACCCGCCTGGGGGCGGCGCCGATGCTGCTGCTGACCCGGCAGGTGGCCGAGGCGCCTCCTACCGAAAGGTCGAGCCTGCTGGAGCGCTCCTCGCGCCTGCTGGATGCGCGGCTGATGCTGGCGCCTGTCGAGGTATTCGACCTCAACTGGTGGGAGAAGCGCCGTCTGGCGGCCGGCCGGCCTCTGGTGCATGAGCATCAGGATGCTGGCTGGCAGCTACTGATGCAGGTGCCGGGCGAGGAGCAGGTGCTGGAGCTCAGGCTGCTGCATCTGGCTGAGCGACAGTTGCGGGGATTGATGTCGTTGCTGCGGGAAACCTTGTTGCCCATGGCACCGGAGCAGCGTGTCGCTCTGTTGTCGGAGCTGCAGGATGCCTCCGGGCTGGCCTTCGCTCAATTGCCTGATATGCCCAACGGGCTGGATGCGCAACAGGTCGGGCGGATCAACGACCAGCGAGTGGTGCTCAACATGGCAAGCCATGGGCAGGCGCTGGCGCTCTATACCCGCCTGGAGGGTCACAACCTGATCAAGGTCGGGCCGCTGCAGGTCTTCGAGACGACCCCGGCGGCATTGATCGTTGCCATGATTCTGGCCGTCATCAGCCTGTTGGGAGGTGTCATCTATCTGGTCGTGCGTTCGCTGGAGGCACGGTTGACTCGACTGGAGAAGGCGGCGACCCGGATTGCCGGCGGCTACCTCGATACGCGGGTCAGGATCGAGACCAATGACTTTCTTGGCCGTCTCGGCATGGCCTTCAATGGCATGGCCGAACGCGTGCAGGGATTGCTGGGTGCCCAGCAGGACATGATTCGCGCCGTCTCCCACGAGCTGCGTACCCCGGTGGCACGTATCCGCTTCGCGCTGCAGATGATCGAGGACATGGTGGATGATGACTTCGTGCTCCGGCAGATCAAGGGCGCCGATGGTGACATCGAGGAGCTCGACAAGCTGATCGACGAGATCCTGACCTATGCACGCCTCAATGACGCCGCCGGGGTTCAGCTGGATCTGGGAGCGGTGGACTGTCGGGAAGTGGCGGAACAGGTCTGTGAAACCCTGGCGCCACTGCATCCTGAGCTGCTGCTGAGCATTGAAGGCGGTGCCTTTGATGTGGAGGCGGAGGCACGCTATCTGCAGCGTGCGCTGCAGAATCTGGTCTCGAATGCCTGTCGGCATGCAGATTCACGTGTGCTGGTGCGCATCTCCAGAGACCCGCAGGTGGTGCGCATCGATGTCGAGGATGATGGCCCCGGCGTGGGCGAGGAGGACCGCAAGAAGGTCTTCAAGCCATTCGCGCGACTGGATGATTCACGCACGCGATCTTCAGGTGGCTATGGTCTGGGGCTCTCCATCGTGCAGAAGATCATGCACTCTCATGGCGGAAGCGTGGTGGTCGATCGGGGCATCGCCCTGAAAGGGGCACGTTTCAGCCTGCTGCTGCCCTTGTCCAGCAGCAAGCTGGGACGTGAGGCGCCTCCTTCCTTGCCGCCCGTGACCCCCGGGGAGGGGGATGACGGGCAGCGCACCTGAGCGATGCTACTCTATCGTGATACGCAGTGGTGCGAAGCGATGTCATCAGCGAGGAGGGCAAGTGGATGAATCTGCAAGATGCGAGCCGTGACGTCGGGGCTCTGCATGACGCATTGATCGGCTCCTGGGAGCTGCAACGCTTCTGGTATGCCTGGCCGGATGGGCGTGAATGGGAGCCATTGGGGAGGTGTGCGGGTCAGCTGCACTATCTCCCCAATGGCTTCATGAGCGTTCAGCTGGCGGCTCGTGAGCGTGAGCCTCTAGGGGTGGCGCCCACTGATGATCAATTGATGGCGGCCTTTCGGCAGGGCTTTGCCTATTGTGGGCGCTGGTGCTGGGATGAGCGGCGTCAGGAGGTCCGTCATCAGGTAGACGTCGCGAGCATCGCGGACTGGAGTGGCGTGACGCTGGCGCGGCGAGTCCAGCTCACCGGAGAGTCACTGCTGCTGGGCACGGACGCGCCCAATCTTCAGCTGCCTGCAGGGGGCTATACCACCTGGCTTGCCTGGCAGCGCCTTCATGATAGATGACATCATTACCGAAAAGGCTTGACGGGATCATGGCTTAAGGTGCAAGGTAACCCCTGTTGGATAGCAAGACGCACCACTCAGTCGCCTGTGCTGCTCGGTAAAACGCCTTGAGCGCCCCGAAATGCCTCGCTGATTTGATGCATGGTTTTGCTTTGCCCACGCTCTTCGGGTAATGCCCGTTATTTCAAACATGCTAATCAGAGAGGAATTTCTCATGGCAACTGGTACAGTTAAGTGGTTCAACGACGCGAAAGGTTTTGGTTTCATTGCTCCGGCTGACGGCGGTGACGATCTGTTCGTTCACTTCTCCGAAGTCCAGGCAGAAGGCTTCAAGACCCTGCAGGACGGCCAGCAGGTCTCCTTCGACGTGACTCAGGGCCAGAAAGGCCTGCAGGCAGCCAACGTCAAGGCTATCGACTGATCATCACTCGCTGCGGAATTCGTTCCGTGTGAGATGATAGATGTCTAGAAGCGCCCCAGCTCATGCTGGGGCGCTTCTGTTTGTGTGCGTGAAAAAATGCAGTATCGGTGACCTGGTACGCCCCGCAGAGGCATGCCATGAACAAGAGCCCCGTCCCATTGCACGAGAAGCGCAGTGGGACGGGGCTCTTGTCATTCAAGTGGTTGTCCGGAGATGCCCTGGGGCATTGGCTCAGGCTGGCTTCACGCCGCTGAGCACCTCAAAGGAGGTCTCGCGGGCAGTGCGCAGGAAATCATCCATCCAGGGAGTGCCCAGCAGATCCTCTCGCACCGCGGCATAGAGCGTCGCCCAGATTCCGTCGCCCAGAGGCAGGCCACGAACATAATCGCGGGTCAGGTATTCGGCCAATGCCCAGTTGGGCAGTGCCGTCACGCCGCGACCGCTGGCGACAAGCTGCATCATCATGACCGTCATCTCGGCATGGCGGATCTCGCGAGGGCTGATGTTGGCGGGTTCGAGGAACTGGGTGAACACGTCCAGCCGGTCATGCTCGACAGGGTAGATGATCAGCACTTCTTCCCGCAGGTCTTCCGGTTCCACACGGCCCTTGAGAGCCAGTGCATGCTGGCGTGCCACGGCCAGCATGACTTCGTAGCGGAACAGCGGCAGGTACTGGATACCGGTCATCTCCACCGGATTGGCCGTGATGACCAGGTCCAGCTGCTCGCGACCCAGCGCCTGGAGGGGAGAGAAGCTATGGCCCGAAGGAATGTCGACCTCGATCTCCGGCCAGTGATCCCGGAAGCGATCCACCGTCGGCATCAGCCATTGGAAGCAGCTGTGGCATTCGATGGCCATATGCAGCCGTCCTTGCTCACTGCCTGCCATGCGCGCGATGTCACGCTCTGCCATGCGAAATTGCGGCAGTACCTGTTCTGCCAGTGACAGCAGGCGTTGCCCTGCACGGGTGAACTCGACCGGGCGCGTCTTGCGAATGAACAGCGGCGTGCCCAGGCGCTCTTCCAGGTCCTTCAGTTGATGTGAGAGGGCGGACTGGGTGAGGTGGATGCGCTCGGCAGCCTCGACCAGCGAGCCGGCATCACGCAGTGCCAGCAGCGTGCGGAGATGGCGTAGTTCGAGCATGATGAGTTTTGCTCATTTGGATGAGTGAACAGTTCATTTTCATTCAATTCTTGGGCGAAGTGCTGCGCAGGTCAATCGCTGCTGCGCGAGGAAGCGTCAATGAGCTCCGTTGGGCATTCCCCCTGAGCCTGATGGATCTCGGCATGGCCATCGCAGAGGGAGGCATCTCATGCAGGCAGTGCCAGTGTCTTCACGATGACGGCACCTCATGGGAATTGCCGTGAATCGAGGCCCACAAGGCTGGCTGCGCTTGATAGACTTTCTTCATGCGCCAGGATGGCGTTGCTCTCTACGCCTTGAAATCACGCTGTGTCGCCGCCTCCAGCGGAGTGCGGTGCGTTACGTTCTGTCGTCAGGCATGCCCAGGGAGGGCTTTTCATGTTTCCGTTTCACTCGCGCCCGGATCATACGAGGGCCGCTGCCTGTTCGGCGCCAGATGTCTCGCCTCGTCGTGGCGGGCGTCAGGTGGCCACTATCTCGACATGCACTGCGACAGGTATCTCGACAGGCGCCTCGGCCAATCTCCTGTGCGTGTCGATGATGGCGCTGCTGAGTGGCTGCTCCATGCTGTCGGATGAATCGCGTGATGCGCCGAGTGCGCAGGTGATGCCGGCACCGCTGAAGATTCCTGAAGTGCGTCCTGCCACGAAACCAGTCAAGCCCAGGGCACCCAGTGCCGAGTCGCTGGGTCAAGCGCCGGCGGTGACATTGCCCGCGACCTTCCTGCCGCCTCGGGGGGCCAGCGAGTATCAGGTCTGGCGCTGTACGCCGGCGCAGGATCTGTTGATGGCCTTCAGTGATGGACAGGACGCGAGGGGCAGGCCTCCCGTCTCTGTGGCGAAGGACACCCCTCAGGAGGCGACTGCTGAAGGCTGGCTGCGGCTATGGTCGCGTCAGCATGCCTACGCCCTGGGGCATGTGGTGAGTGCTTCCGGCGCCCGTTATCGGGCCAATGACGCCCCGGTCTCCGAGCGGCAGCGTCAACAGGCCGAGGGGGGAGCCCGTGAACTGGAAGTCTGGTTCAAGGGGCGGGAAGCCACGCTGCACAATGCGCGCGGCAATCTTGAGTGCGTTCAGGATGATCAGCGCACCATCCAGATCCCCGATGACCAGCCGCTGCTGGTGGCACAGGGTCACGAGCCTGAGTGGCGTATCAGTCTGGATCGAGCGCATAACCGGATGACGGTGACGGCATCGCCCGACCTGTTGGGTGCCGTGCAAGGCAAGGCGCGGGTGTCGCAGGACGCTACAGGCACCGATGACAGCAGCTCTGGCGTTGCCGGGAACGAGAGCGGCAAGCAGGAGCAGGAGTCATCGTCGCTCAGTCAGTTGACGTTACCCTATCGGGTCAATGACGACGGCAAGCATGGCAAGGTGCTGTCGGCGCGCTTGCCGCGCGCTTCAGTCGGCAGGGGGTGGCTGAAACTGAGCCTGACGCCGGGTGCCTGCTTCGACACCATGCAAGGTACCCCGTATCCGCTGACCTCCGAGCTGACTCTGACGCGAAAAGGAGGAGAATCTCGAGATCTGAGTGGCTGTGGAGAGGCATACCTCCCCTGACATGACGTTTTTTCGTCGATTTTTTCGAATGGTTGGTGCGATCTTTATCGCTTTTCGTGCCACGGAGTTCATCTATCATGGCGGGCAGCTCTCCATCACGGGCAACGGGTGCCAAGCCTGGCTCGTGATGGGAAATCGTCCTTTCTGTCTGCGGAGAACCTGCCATGTCTGCCACACCGCTCAATGTTCTGCTGGTCTCATCTTCCCTGTTCGGAGAAAAAGGCAACTCTCGTGAACTGGCTTCCGCGTTCGTGGATGCCTTGCAGGCGTCCGGTCACGAGCATCAGTTGACGCATCATGATCTGGTCGAGCGCGACCTTCCGCACCTGGGCGCCGCCGAGATGCAGGCATGGATGACGCCGGCGGATGAGCGAAGCGCCGAGCAACGCAAGCTCGCCGAGCTGTCCGATGGTTTCCTGGCCGAGCTGAGAGCGGCTGACCTGCTGGTCATCGCGGCACCGCTCTACAATCTGGGCCTGCCGACCCAGATGAAGGCGTGGTTCGACCGGGTGCTGCGTGCCGGCGAGACCTTCCGCTATACCGAGAAGGGGCCGGTAGGTCTGCTGGAAGGCAAGCAGGCACTGGTGCTGGCAGCACGTGGCGGGATGTATGCGGGCAGTGACCTGGACTCCCAGACGCCGCATCTCACATCCATGCTTGGGCTGATGGGCATCACGGATCAGCACTTCGTATACGCTGAAGGCCTCAACATGGGCGATGAGCAAAAGGTGGGAGCTCTGTCAGAGGCCAGGACAGGCATCGCCAACTACGTGGATGCTCTCTGACCCGGTGTATCTGCCGTAGCTGAGTCACATTGGTTGAGCATGATGAATGAAAACGCCACCGCCGCTCTGAGAGGAGCGGCGGTGGCGTTTGTGCTATCGGGAAGCAGAGGTCACTGGGGGAGGAGACAGTGGCTGGAAACGCTCAGCCTTGGTCTTCGAGCACTTCCAGTGCGCCCTTGAGGCGCGCATGCAGTTCTTCCAGCGGTGGCTGAGCGCCGCCTTGCGGCCAGCCGGCCGTCAACACCACGCCATCGGCGGCATAGTCGCTGGCATCCACCGGTACATCGTAGCCGTTCAGCCAGTGACGCACGTCGGCCTCATGAGCGAATCCGACCTTGAGGCGTCTGGGTGTACGCGGCGTGAAGGTGGTGGTGGGCAGTCGCTCGAGGGCGTCGAGCACGGCACGACTGTACGCACGAGCCAGACCACCGGTGCCCAGCTTGATGCCGCCGAAGTAGCGGATCACCACGCATGCGATCTGTCCCACGCCGCTGCCTTCCAGTACCTGATACATCGGCCTGCCGGCGGTACCGCCCGGCTCTCCGTCATCGGAGAAGCCGATGGCATTCTGCTCATTCGGCGCACCCGCGATGAATGCCGTGCAGTGATGACATGCATTGGGATGGGCGAGATGCGCCTGTTCCAGCAGCCGCGTCATGGCGTCTGGTGTCGGAGCGTGGGCCAGCCAGGCGATGAAGCGGCTCTTCTCGATCTCGATGCTGTGCTCGTGATGCGCCTCTGGCGCCAGTGCAGGTATCTGATAGCTCATCGTGCCATCTTAGCAAAGCGTCGCCCTCAATGAGTGACGGCGTTGCCGCGTACGACACCCATCACCATGCCCAGCACTTCGATATCGGCATTCTTGAGGTAGATGGGGGCCATGCTGTCGTTGGCCGGTTGCAGGCGTACACCGCTCTTCTCGATATACAGCTTCTTCAGCGTCACTTCCTGCTGGTTGATCATCACCACGGCGGTCTCACCGTTCTCGGCACTTTCACTGCGCTCGATGATGATGATGTCGCCATCATGGATGTTGCAGTTGATCATCGAGTGGCCGCGAACGCGCAGGGCGTAGGTATTGCGTCGCACCATGCGCGTCGGCACGGCGATCGTGCCGCAGTCGGCGATGGCTTCGATGGGCATGCCGGCGGTGATGTTGCCGAGCAACGGGATATCCATCATGTCGCTGGCAGTGATTTCCTGCCAGGCCTCGTCATTGAGCGGCAGATTGTGAAGGCGCTGAAGGTAGTGTGGAGCGTGAAGACGTGACATGAGCTATCCCCTGATGCTGTGCGGTCGGCAGAGGGAGCCGACCTGCGATGCAGCGTGAAAGGTCGTCAGGCTGAGTTCATCTGCGGCCTGATAGGCTCTGCGAACATGATGACAACGCGATGAGAGCCGACCCGTTCGGTCTGCTGCCCGGGCAATGCCAGGCATGCGATGACGATACTGTATGAGTACTGTTTTTGTATACAGTGTCTGCATCATAGCAAGCCAGCGCGAGGTGGCAAGGGGTGAGTCGGTCGTCGATGCCAATCAGGCGATGGGTGTGTCGTATGAATGTGCACCATGCTTTGCTGATGGAGCGCGCGAGAACTTGACTCCCGGGCAAGGCTCGACACGTGCGGGTCGCGTCATTCGGGCGACCGGTGGTCAGTGCCGGCTTCAGCTCGTAGAATGACGCGATTGGATCCCTCGGGACCAGCCTCTGATGTCGCGCTCCGCGACTGACCAGCCGCGAGATGTCGGGATGTCGATCCAGCCAGTCAGCGATGAAGCCCGTTGCGTGCCGCCCTTGCTGGCGGTACGGGCGCTTGGGTGTGAGCGCGATGAGCGCTGGCTGTTCCAGGCGCTCGACTTCAGCCTCGCGGCGGGCGAGATCCTGCAGATCGAAGGCCCCAATGGCAGTGGCAAGACCACCCTGCTCAAGATTCTGTCCGGGCAGTTCCATGATCACGAAGGTGAAGTGCTCTGGCAGGGGCAGCCTGCCTCGCGGGTGCGCGACGACTTTCTGGGATCACTGCTCTATCTGGGGCACCAGCCCGGCATCAAGGGCACGCTGACGGCATTGGAGAATCTTGCCTGGTATCAGGCGCTCGGTGACGCCGCATCTTCTCGAAACGCCGCGGAGCGACGCTCGCTCGCCTGGGCAGCGCTGGACGCCGTGGGGCTTGCCGGCTTCGAGGATGTCCCGGCCCAGCAGCTGTCGGCTGGTCAGCAGCGGCGCATCGCCCTGGCGCGATTGCATCTGACACCGCGTCGACTGTGGGTGCTCGACGAGCCCTTCACCGCCATCGACATCGATGGCGTCCAGGCGCTGGAGGCGCTGCTGCTGGCGCATGCCGAGCGGGGTGGCAGCGTGGTGATGACGACCCACCATCGCTTCTCGGATGTCTCGCGATTGCGCCGAATAGGTCTTGGAGAACGCGCTGGCGCGGAGTCGAGGGAGGGCGCCTGGGCATGAGACATGATCCTCTGACACCATTGTCCGAGTCTCCCGTTGCCTGCTCGTTGGGTGGAGCACTCAAGGCGACACTTCGACGCGACCTGCGTCAGGCGTTGCGCCGGCGCAGTGAGCTGATCAACCCGCTGGTATTCTTCGCCCTGGTGATCACGCTGTTTCCGCTGGGGATCTCGCCGGACAAGGCGCTGCTGGCGACACTGGCGCCGGGGCTGCTGTGGGTGGCGGCCTTGCTGGCCACGTTGCTGTCACTTGAGGGGCTGTTCCGGCAGGACCTCGACGACGGTAGCCTTGAGCAACTGCTGCTGACACCCCAGCCGTTGCCATTGCTGGTGCTGGCCAAGGTGGCGGGGCACTGGCTGTTGACCGGTCTGCCGCTGGCGCTGATGGCGCCGCTGCTGGGCGTGATGCTGGGGCTGCCGAGTGGCGCCTTTGGCGTGCTGATCGCCTCGCTGGCGCTGGGCAGTCTGAGCCTGTCGCTGATCGGCGCGATCGGCGCGGCGCTGACGGTCGGGCTGCGGCGCGGCGGCGTGCTGCTCTCGCTGATCATCCTGCCGCTGTACATTCCCGTGCTGATCTTCGGCGCCGGCGCGGTGCAGAGCGCCGTCACCGGCATGCCCAGCGCCGCCCACCTGGCCATGCTGGGTGCGATGCTGGCGCTGGCACTGTTGCTGGCGCCGCTTGCCATCGCCGCCGGTCTGAGGTTGAGCATCAATGGCTAGTCCCTGCTCCCTGCCGGCTGGCAGGGGGTGGCCTGAGTGCCGCCAGTACTTCGCCAGATATCCTTTCGCCCCTGACAAGAGGCTCGTGTGAACGCCGATTCCGACTCTCATCAAGCGCCTGCTCGCAAGGTTCGCCCGCGCAAGGGCGGGCTGTGGCCATGGCTGCATCGCTTGGGCACACCGGCGACCTTCTTCGCGGCCAGCCAGCGCTGGCTGCCGTGGCTGTGGGCCGTGGCGATCCTCACGCTGGTGGCCGGCAGTGCGTGGGGGCTGGCCTTCGCGCCGGCGGATTACCAGCAGGGCAACAGCTTCCGCATCATCTACGTGCATGTGCCGGCGGCGATTCTCGCCCAGTCCTGCTTCATGCTGCTGGCGGTATGCGCACTCATCTACCTTGTCTGGAAGATCAAGCTGGCGGACATGGTCGCCACGGCGGCCGCTCCCGTCGGCGCCTTTATGACGGCGCTGGCGCTGTTTTCCGGCTCGGTATGGGGCATTCCCACCTGGGGCACCTGGTGGATCTGGGATGCCCGGCTGACGTCGATGCTGATCCAGCTGTTCCTGTATCTGGGCGTGATCGTGCTGCGTGGTTCCTTCGCCAGTCGTGACAGCGGCTCGCGTGCCGCCTCGATTCTGGCGCTGGTCGGCATGGTCAATATCCCGATCATCAAGTATTCGGTGGATTGGTGGAGCACACTGCATCAACCTGCCACCTTCACGCTGAGTGAAGCACCGCCGATGCCGGCCAGCATGTGGATTCCGCTGCTGCTGATGGTCATCGGCTTCTACGCCCTGTTCGGTGCGCTGGTACTGATGCGCACGCGGGTCGAGGTGCTGAGGCGTGAGAGTCGCAAGCAATGGGTGCGTGACCTGCTGAGCCCGCACTCGGACTCACGCCCCGGCCAGAATTCGCCTGCAGGCCCCGTTTCCACAGAGGGTGATCACTGATGAGCTTGCCCGATGTCGCCTTCTCGAGTGTCAGCGAGTTCTTCGCCATGGGAGGGCACGCCCTCTACGTGTGGTCCGCCTGGGGGCTGACGGCGGCATGCCTCGCGGGGCTGGTGATCGCCACGCGGCTGTCCCGTCGCGCGGTGGAGGCCGATATCCGCCGCCGCCTGCGTCGGGAATCCGCCCGTTCCTGAATCCATTCTCGACCTCCCGTGCCAGTCGTCCCGCTGGTCGCGAGAGGCATGATCGTCCCTTGCCCTGATCGAGCCCTGACCATGACCCCCAAACGCAAGCAGCGCCTGTATCTCGTCACGGCCATCGTGCTGCTGGCCGCCCTCGCGGTGGGCCTCACGCTCTATGCCCTGCGCGCCAACATCAATGCCTTCTACACCCCGACCCAGATCGCCAGTGGCGAGGCGCCCCAGGGGCGTCAGATTCGCGCAGGCGGCATGGTGCGCGATGGCAGTGTCAGGCGTGACAACGAGACGCTGGATGCCATCTTCACCGTCACCGATTTCGATCATGACGTGACGGTGCATTATCAGGGCATCCTGCCGGACCTGTTCCGTGAAGGGCAGGGCGTGGTGGTGATGGGCACCTTCGATGGTGAGCATCTCGAGGCCAGCGAAGTGCTCGCCAAGCATGACGAGAAGTACATGCCGCCGGAGGTATCCGAGGCTCTCAAGGCGTCCGGACGTGATGTCTCTGGCAACAGGACGGGTGACAGGATAGACACCGGGATGACAGAGAAAACACCTCAGGAGGCGCAGTGATGTTGACGCAACTGTTGCCGGAAATCGGCCATTTCGCGCTGATTCTGGGGGCCTGTCTGGCCTGCGTGCAGGCGGTGGTGCCGCTGGCGGGAGCCGCCACGCGTCGCCCGCTGTGGATGAGCTTCGCCCAGCCGATGGCCTGGGGGCAGTTCCTGTTCGTGCTGATCGCCTATGCCTGCCTGACCGCGAGCTTCCTGCTGGATGATTTCAGCGTCGCCTACATCGCCAACAACTCCAACAGCCAGCTGCCGTGGTACTTCAAGTTCAGTGCCGTGTGGGGCAGTCACGAGGGTTCGGTGCTGCTGTGGAGCCTGATACTGGCGGGCTGGGGCTTTGCCGTCTCGCTGGGTGCGCGCGATCTGCCGCGCGACATGCTGGCGCGGGTACTGGGCATCATGGGATTGATCTCCACCGGCTTCATGGCCTTCGTGCTGCTGACCTCCAATCCCTTCGCACGTCTGCTGCCGGACATGCCGGCAGATGGCGCGGATCTCAATCCGCTGTTGCAGGACATCGGGCTGATCATCCATCCGCCGATGCTCTACATGGGCTATGTCGGTTTCTCGGTGGCATTCTCGTTCGCGATGGCGGCCCTGCTGGGCGGGCGCCTCGATGCGGCCTGGGCACGCTGGGCGCGCCCCTGGACCAACATCGCCTGGGCGTTCCTGACCGTCGGCATCGCGCTGGGCAGCTGGTGGGCCTACTACGAGCTGGGCTGGGGCGGCTGGTGGTTCTGGGACCCGGTGGAGAACGCCTCCCTGATGCCGTGGCTGGCCGGGACCGCCCTGATCCACTCACTGGCGGTCACCGAGAAGCGCGGTGCCTTCAAGAGCTGGACGGTGCTGCTGTCGATCTTCGCCTTCTCGCTGTCACTGCTGGGGACCTTCCTGGTGCGCTCCGGCGTGCTGACCTCGGTGCACGCCTTCGCCAGTGACCCGGACCGTGGCCTGTTCATCCTCGTGCTGCTCGGTATCACCGTCGGTGGCTCGCTGTTGCTGTTCGCGCTGCGCGCACCGCGCGTGCGCTCGACGCTCGGCTTCCACTGGCTGTCGCGGGATGCCTTCCTGCTGGTCAACAACCTCGTGCTGCTGGTGATGATGGTCACCGTGCTGCTGGGCACTCTCTATCCGCTGGTGCTGGATTCGCTGGGGCTGGGCAAGATCTCGGTGGGCCCGCCGTACTTCAATGCGCTGTTCGTGCCGCTGACCACGCTGCTGTGTGCCTTCATGGGGCTCGGGCCGGCCTCGCGCTGGAAGCAGATGCCGGGGCGCGAGCTTGCACGCCGTCTGGCACTTTCCGGCGGCGCGGCACTCATCATCGGCGGGCTGCTGCCACTGTTGCTGGATATCGAGTGGAGTCTCTCGGTGGCGCTCGGGCTGGTCATCGCGCTGTGGGTGGTGCTGCCGCTGCTGCGCGACCTGTGGGACAAGAGTGCCTCCAGGGCAGGGCGCTTGGCGGGTCTCAAGCGCCTCACGCCCAGCTACTGGGGCATGCAGCTGGCGCATCTGGGCCTGGCGGTGACCATCGTCGGCGTGACGCTGGTCTCCAATACCGAGGTCGCCGAGAGCGTGCGCATGGTGCAGGGCAAGGAAGTCAGCGTGGGCGGCTATCAGTTCCGCATGACCGAGCTTGGCGAATATCGCGGTCCCAACTACCTGTCCGACCGCGCCACGGTGGAGGTCAGTCGTGATGGCGAGGCGGTGACGACGCTGCATCCCGAGAAGCGCCTGTTCCTGGCCAGCGGCATGCCGATGACCGAAACCGCGCTGGATGCCGGCTTCACGCGTGACCTCTACGTCGCCATGGGCGAGAAGCTCGATGACGATAGCTGGGCAGTACGCATCCAGGTCAAACCCTTCGTGCGCTGGCTGTGGCTGGGCGCCTTGCTGATGGGCGCGGGCGGTGTGATCGCCGTGCTGGATCGCCGTTATCGCCGGCGTGTCGAGGCCAGGGCGGTGAGCGACAATCCCTCACTCACCACGCAGGAGGCTCACCCATGAATCTTCGTCGTCTGGTGCTGTTCTTGCCGTTGGTGGTCGTGGTGGGGCTGGGCGCTTTTCTCTATCAGCGCCTCGATGATGACCCCTACGCACGGGATTCCGCGCTGCTGTCGCGCCCCTTCCCCGCATTCTCGCTCAGTACCCTGGGTGACCCGCAGGCAAGCCTCGATGCCTCGCTGCTCAAGGGCCAGGTCAGCCTCGTCAACGTCTGGGGCGAGTGGTGCCCGACCTGCAAGCACGAGATGCCGCAGCTGCTGGATCTCGCGAATCGCGGTGTGCACATGGTCGGGGTCGACTACAAGGACACGCGTGCCAAGGGCCGGCAGTTCCTGGAGGAATTCGGTGACCCGTTCAGCGTCAATCTCTTCGACCCGGACGGCACCCTGGGGTTTGATCTCGGCGTCTATGGAGCACCGGAAACCTTCCTCGTCGATGCCGAGGGCGTGATCCGCTATCACCACACCGGCTACATCCGCCCCGAGGATGTCCGTGATGTCATCCTGCCGACACTGGAGCGGATCGCGAAACCTGCGACTGGTGCCGCCGGCGAGGAGGCCAGCTCATGAAGTCCGTGCTCAAGAGTGTCGCCATCCCGCTGGTGCAGGCGCTGGTCGTGCTGCTGTTTCTCTCGTGGCTGGCGGCTGGCAAGGCGCAGGCTGCCATCGAGGTGCATCAGTTCGACAATCCTGTGCTGCAGAAGCGCTACGACAGCCTGACGGCCGCGCTGCGCTGCCCCAAGTGTCAGAACCAGGCGATCGGTGACTCGGATTCCCCCATCGCCGGTGACATGCGCCAGAACGTGGCGGATCTGCTCAATGACGGTCGCAGTGACAGCGAGATCCAGAATTTCATGGTCGCGCGTTTCGGCGAGTACGTGCTCTACAATCCGCGCCTCGATGGGCGTACCTGGCTGTTGTGGGGCGGCCCGGCGGCCCTGATCGCGCTCGGACTGCTCATCGTGGCCTTGATCGTGCGGGCTCGGCGACGGGCGCGGGTGCGTGCGCTGGACGATGATGAGCAGGCACGCCTGTCGGCGCTGCTCGACAGGCATCGCGATGCCGGCAATGCACCGCAAGACGCCAAGGAGCGCTCATGATTCTGTTATGGCTGGCGATCGCCGTGCTGCTGCTTCCCGCCGGTTGGCTGCTGTTGCTGCCGCTGCGCCGCGCGCGCCGCGTGCATGCCGCCCAGCAGGCCTTCGAGGACAACGACAGCCTCGGCGCCGAGAACGTGCGTGTCTATCGACGTCGACTGGCCTCACTGGAGCGCGGCCATGCGCGCGGCGAGCTGGATGACACGGCGCTGGCGGAAGGGCGTGTCGAGCTGGAACGCAGTCTGCTGGAAGATGCCGAGGCTTTGAGGCGCTCCCCGCTCAAGGCGGCCGGCAGTGGTCGTGTGCTGGTGCCCGTGTTGCTGGTGGCGATGGTGGCGGGCTCGCTCTACTGGTATCAGCGCGAAGGGGCGAGCGGCGATCTGGCGCTGGCGCAGGCGATTGCCGCCACGCCGATCCATGATGCCGCCAGCTTCAATGCGCGCATCGCGCGTCTGCGTGCCGAGGCCGAGGCACAGCCGGATAACGCCAAGGTGTGGATGGCGCTGTTTCCGCTCTATCGTGATGCCGGACGCCTCGATGAAGCGATGCAGTCTCTCGAGGCGTTGATCGCGCTCGAAGGTCGGGTGCCCGCGCTGGTCGCGCAGCTGGCGCAGCTCAAGTTCTTCGCCGCGCAGCGCACGCTGACCGATGAGGTGCAGGGGCTGGTCGACGAGGTGCTGGCAGCCGACCCGCGTCAGCCCACCGTGCTCGGCCTGTTGGGGATCGAGGCGTTCGAGCAAGCCCGCTATCCCGAGGCCATCGACTACTGGCGCAAGGCGATTGCCGGTTTCGAGAACCCCGATGCCGCCAAGGCCCTGCGTGAAGGCATCGCGGCCGCGCGTCAGCGCATGGCGAGTGCCGGTGAAGTCGATGCCTCGGTGGCGCTGGACAGCCCGGCAACGGCTGCTGCTCAGGACAGTCAGGCAGGCACTGCACGTCTGACGCTCAAGGTGTCGCTGGACCCCGCACTCGAGGCGCAGCTGGCGGCGATGCCGGTGAGTGCTGACGAGGCGACCCTGTTCATCGTGGCGCGTGATGCCGAAGGCAAGTTGCCGCCGCTGGCGGTGGTGCGTACCACCGCAGACACGCTGCCGCTGACGGTCACGCTCTCGGATGATGATGCCATGGCCCCGATGGCGCGGCTCTCGATGGCGGAGCGCGTCACTCTCGTCGCGCGCATCTCCGCTTCCGGTCAGCCGGTGGCGCAGTCGGGGGACCTTGAAGGCAAGCTCGAGAATGTCATCGTTACTCGCAGCACCGAGGCCGATGCTGATGTCAGCCACGAGGCTGCGGACGCACCGCTGATGCTGCGTATCGATCACCGCGTCGCACGGTGAGTCGCGATGTGCCCCGACTCGACGATCTGATCACGTGGATCATCATTGCGCCGGTTGGGGCCATCGCCGCTTTTGGGTAGACTGCGCGCTGGTTTTTCGAAACGCCCTCGATGAGCGGCTGTTTCGTCGTTAGGACATGTTTACCCTGCAGCGGCGCGGGCTCTCCACCGGGAGACCTGAGAGACCGCGGCGGTTCAGGTTTTCCTGCTTCAGCTCTTCTTCCTCCAGACTCAAGGACGCGCCAGGCGCAATGCGGCTCAAATCGATCAAGCTGGTCGGCTTCAAATCCTTCGTCGATCCGGTCACCGTGCCCTTCGACAGCAATATGACGGCGATTCTCGGCCCCAACGGCTGCGGGAAATCCAACGTCATCGATGCTGTGCGCTGGGTCATGGGCGAGTCCAGCGCCAAGAACCTGCGCGGCGAGTCGATGACGGACGTCATCTTCAATGGCTCCACCGGTCGCAAGCCGGTGGGGCAGGCCTCCATCGAGCTGACCTTCGACAATGCCGACGGCAGCCTCGGTGGCGCCTGGTCCGAGTACGCCGAGATCGCCGTCAAGCGTCTGGTAACGCGTGACGGCCAGTCCGGCTACTTCCTCAATGGCCAGAAATGTCGCCGACGTGACATCTCCGATGTCTTCCTCGGCACCGGGCTCGGCCCGCGTTCCTACTCCATCATCGGTCAGGGCATGATCTCGCAGCTGATCGAGGCGCGCCCGGATGATCTGCGCAGCACCCTCGAGGAAGCCGCCGGCATCTCCAAGTACAAGGAGCGCCGCCGCGAGACCGAGAACCGCATGAAGCGCACCCAGGAGAACATGGAACGCCTGGATGATCTGCGCGAGGAACTCGACAAGCAGCTCGAGCGCCTCAAGCGTCAGGCCGAAGCCGCCAAGCGCTACCAGACCCTCAAGCAGGATGAATACCGCCTCAAGGGCGAGCTGGCCGTGCTGCGTCGGCGTGGCCTGCGCGCGCAGCAGCGTGAGCAGCAGTCACGTGTCGCGGAGCTGGAAACCGGTGTCGAGCGCGAGATTCTCGGTCAGCGTCAGTGCGAGAGCCAGCTGGAAGAGCAGCGCTATCAGCACGACGAGCTGGCCGGTGAGCTGGAAACGCATCAGGCCGCCTTCTATGAGACCGGAGCCCAGATCGCCCGTCTCGAGCAGAGTCTCGAGCACGCCCGAACCCGTGAGCAGCAGCTGGCGGCGGATCTCGAGATCGCGCGGCGAGAGCTGAGCGACATCCAGCGCGTCGAGGGCGAGGACGGTGAGCGTCTCGAGATGATCGAGGCACGTCTGGAAGATATCGCGCCGGAACTGGAGCTGGCGCGTGAGACGCTGGAAGGCCTCGAGCTTTCGCTGGAAGAGGCCGAGGAGCGCCGCCAAGACAGCCAGAGCGAGTGGGAGCGCTTCAGCCAGGCCGACAACGAATCCCAGCGCGGGGCCGAGCGTGCCCAGAGCGAGATCCAGCGCATCGAGAATGCCATTCGTGACGCCGAGATTCAGCGCGAGCGCCGTCGTCAGCAGCTGGCGGAGTTGCCGGATGTCGCCGAACTGCGCGAAAGCCGTGAGGAACTGCGCGAGCAGCTCGACGAGCTGACGCTCGGCAGCGAATCGCTGGAGTCGCGCCGCGAGCAGGCCAGTGAATCCCGTGAGCAGGCACAGACGCATCGTCTGGCGCTGGACGGTGAGCGTGACCAACTGCGCCAGCGTCGCAACGTGCTGCAGGGCGAGCAGGCCTCGCTTCAGGCGCTGATCGATGCCGCGCTGCGTGATGACGATGACAGCCTGGCGACACATCTGGACCGACATGGTCTCGCGCAGGCCCCGGCGCTGGCCGAGGGGCTCGAGGTCGCCGAGGGCTGGGAGTCCGTCAGTGCCTGGGTGCTGGGGCCCTTCCTCAAGGCACGCATGTCCCGTGCAGAGTCGGATGCGACGGCTGCCCTGATGAGTGAGTTGCCCGGAGGCGAGCTGTTGCTGGTCGATGCTGCCGGGGAGACGAATGCCACGGCCCCTGAAGGCACGCTGGCGGCGCGGATCAGCGGTGCCCCGGCGCTGACGGGCTGGCTATCCAGCATTCACTGTGTCGAGTCACAGGCCGCCGCCTGGGGCCGGCGCGATTCGCTGGCCGCCCATGAAAGTGTGCTGACACCGGACGGCCTGTGGTTGGGACGTGGCTGGAGTCGGCGTCAGATAGCGGGCGAGCGTGCCGACAGCGTGATCGGCCAGCGCGCGCGTCTCGAGCAGGTCGTGCTGGAACTGGAAGCGCTGGAGTCGCGACTCGACGATATCGAGGCGCGGCTGGCTGCCGCTGATGAACAGATTGCCGGCGCCGAGCAACAGCTCGAGCATCTGCGGGTCGAAGAGCGGGAGCTTGGCGAGCGTCAGCGTGAGCTGAGCCTCAAGGAGGCGGGGCTCGCCAGCCGACTCGAGCACGTCGATGGCCGTGCCCGTGAGCTTGAGGAAGAGCTCGAGCAGCTGGCGGAGACCCGCGAGAATCATGCTCTGACGCTTGAGGAGGCGCGCGAGCGCTGGCAGCAGGCGCTGGAGGCAGTGGAGAACAATGCCCAGTCGCGTGAGTCGCTGGAGCGCTCACGGCGCGAGCATCAGGAGGCGCTGGCCGGGCTGCGTGCCCAGTTGGCGCCCGCGCGGGAGCAGGTCAGCCGTCTCGACATGGAACGTCAGCGCCTGGTGACAGAGCGCGATGGCATGCAGGGCCAGCGCATGCGGGCCGTCGAGCAGCGCGAGAAGCTCGCCGAGCGCATCGAGCTGCTCGAGGCCAGCCGTGAAGAAGCCTCGCTGCCGCAGGAAGAAGAGCGCGAACAGCTCGAGATGTTGCTCGAGACACGCCTCTATCAGGAAACCAAGCTGAATGCCTGTCGTGACAAGACTCATGAATTGGTCGAACAGATGCGTCAGGCGGAACAGTCGCGCCAGACCCATGAACGCAATCTCGAGGGCATTCGTCAGCGCCTCGAGGAAGGGCGCATGCAGGTGCAGGCCCTGACCTTGAAAGCGGATGCGCAGGATGAGCAGCTGCTGGAGCTGGGCTATGACGAGGCGGCGATCACGCTGCTGGAGGACGAGCTGGACCCGAACGCCACCGAATCGGCCTGGAGCCACAATCTGGAGCAGGTCGGTGAGCGCATCAAGCGGCTGGGGGCCATCAACCTGGCCGCCATCGAGGAGTACGACCAGCAGGCCGAGCGTCGCAACTACCTGGAAGCCCAGCATGCGGAGCTGGCCGAGGCGCTGGAGACCCTTGAGCGTGCGATACGCAAGATAGATCAGGAAACGCGGGTGCGTTTCAAGGACACCTTCGACAAGGTCAACGCCGGAATCCAGACGCTTTTCCCGAAGATCTTCGGTGGCGGAACCGCGTGGTTGACACTGACAGGCGATGATTTGCTCGAGACGGGCGTGGCGATCATGGCACGCCCGCCGGGCAAGAAAAACTCGACCATTCATCTTCTGTCAGGCGGGGAGAAGGCTCTGACGGCGCTGGCGCTGGTCTTCGCCATCTTCCAGCTCAATCCGGCCCCGTTCTGCATGCTCGATGAGGTGGATGCGCCGCTGGATGATGCCAACGTCGGGCGTTATGCAAGGCTGGTGAAAGAGATGTCGGAAAGCGTACAGTTCATCTATATCACCCATAACAAGATCGCCATGGAGGCGGCGGATCGGTTGATGGGCGTCACCATGCAGGAACCGGGCGTCTCGCGTCTTGTCTCTGTAGGGATCGAAGAAGCGGCGGTACTGGCTGAAGCGTGAGTGAAAAGCCGTGCAGGAGGCCAAGGTCATCCTTGTGCGCGGTAGCCAGCGGCCGTCTTTGCGGCCAAGTTGGCAAAATCGTGTTGCACATAGAGATCGAAAGCACTACGAGTTTGCGTCATAGTGTCAGTCAGGGATAATTGAAGGGCGATTGCGCAGGTCACCACCACAGGATTGACATTCGAAAAATGTCCCCTTTTTCTGCAATCGCGCTATGCTGTTCACGTGCATGGTGCCCAAGCAAACAGGCTAATGACCCATGGAATTGAGAGAGTGGCTCATCTTGTTGGGGTTGGTGCTGGTCGCAATCATCGTCGTTGACGGTGTGCGCAGGCTCCAACGTCAACGTCGAGTACCCCGACTGGATCGAGCGGGTACGGAAGATTCCACCGAAGAGGCGGGTGTTTCCGCGGTGGAAGAAGAGGAAGAACGTGACAACTGGGAGCTGCCGAATGGCGGCTACCGGGTGGTTGGCGATGCCGAAGCGCAGGCCGAGGCGGAGCAGGATGCCGTGCTCGACAATGCCCATGGCATCAAGGCCTCACGGGTGACTCAACCGAGTCGTCCGGCACAGCCCATGGAGCGCCGTGAAGCGCCGGAGCGCAAGGGCTTCGGCGAGCGTGCGGCGGCCTTCGGGGCGCGTGCCAGCCAGTCGATGCGCGACGTGACCGCCAGTCTGGGCGCGCGGCGCGACGACGAGCATGACGAGGCGCATCGCGAGCCTGTGCTCGGCACCGCCTCCAGCGAGCAGTCAGAGACGGCGCGCGAAGAGGACTTCCATGAGAAGCCGGTGATCACCGCCGATGACGACAGCATCAGCGTCTCCTCCACCCAGGCTGATGATCTCGAGCCGATGGCCGAGATCGAGGAAGGTCAGGATGTGAAGGCCGAAGCGTCCTCCGCTGGCCAGCAGGCCGATGACGAGCACGCGGCTTCCGAGCGCAAGGAACCTTCGCTGGAAGCGGCCGCCGTGCCTGCAGCCGACACGACAGTCTCCGAGGATGATCGCCATCCGCTGGTGCTGCGTGCCGAGCGCAATCAGGTCGATGACCAGCTCGCCCGTGACACCCTGGCTGATGCCAGTGAAGTCATCATCATCTCGGTGATGGCGCGTGGCGAGGAAGGCTTCAGCGGTGAAGACGTGCTGGGCATCTCGCTGGCCTGTGGTCTGCGCCATTCCGAGATGGGGCTGTTCCTGCGCCATGAGGAAGATGATGACGACAGTCCCTTGCAGTTCGCGATGGCCAACGTGGTCAAGCCGGGGATCTTCGCGCCGGCCGAGATGGTGGACAGTCAGCTGGATGGCGTCACCTTCCTGATGCCGCTGCCGGGCGCGGACGACACTTCTGCCGCCTTCGAGACCATGGTCGAGATCGCCATGCTGCTGGTGCGTCGCCTGGGCGGTGAGCTCAAGGACGAGAACCACAGCGTGATGACGGCCCAGACCATCGAGTTCAAGCGCCAGCAGGTGCACGAGTTCGAGCGTCGCAATCGTCTGCATCGCTACCAGGCCAACTGATCGACTCGCGAGCCATTCTCAGAGTGGGTCCGTCATGCCACAAACGCCAACGGCGACCTTCGGGTCGCCGTTGGCGTTTGTGGTTCATGCGATTCTCCGTCCTCGTTCTGAAGCGCCTGATGCCATGTGTCATCTGCGGCCTTTCCTCTCAGCCGGGAGTGGGGTCCATCGAGCGCTTTGAGTACAATGACGGCATCATGGCGATCCTCCGGCCCTGCGATTCAGGCCGGAGGACCTGTCGCCACCCGCTTTCCGGTCGATCAGCGCAGCCCTTTGGGCGCTGCTGATGAGGCCACCGTTTCGAGTGAGTGTCATGTCAGCCCAGGATGATCTGTTTTCGGCCCCTGCCGATGATTCCAGCGCCTCGAGCGTTCCTCAGTCCGCTGCCCCGGCCGCGGTGGAAGGTGTGCCTGTCAAGGTCATGGAGGAGGTCGCGCAGCTGCATCGCGAGCTGCTCGAGGCCAGCCACCGCTATTACGTGCTGGATGACCCGACGCTGACCGATGCCGACTACGACACGCGCCTGCGCCGTCTCGAGGCACTGGAAGCCGACTACCCCCAGCTGATCACGTCGGAGTCCCCCACCCAGCGTGTCGGGGCCGCACCGGCCAGCGGTTTCGAGGAAGTGCAGCATGCGGTACCGATGCTGTCGCTCAACAATGCCTTCGATGACGATGAGCTGCGTGCCTTCGTGCAGCGTGCGGCGAAAACCCTGGAGTTGGGCGATGCGGAAGACGCAGGCGAGGCATTGAGCTTCTGCTGTGAACCCAAGCTCGATGGCCTGGCCGTGTCGCTCATCTACGAGAATGGCGTGCTGGTGCAGGGCGTGACGCGCGGCGATGGACGTACCGGGGAAGGCATCACCACCAATCTGCGCACCATCCGCTCGATCCCGCTCAGGCTGCGGGGGGGGGATCTGCCGGCGCTGCTTGAAGTGCGCGGCGAGGTCTACATGAGTCACGCCGGCTTCGAGGCGCTGAATGCGCGCGGCCGCGACGAGGATGGCAAGGTGTTCGCCAATCCGCGCAATGCCGCCGCCGGCAGTCTGCGTCAGCTGGATTCCAGCATCGCTGCCTCGCGCCCGCTGGAGTTCTGTGCCTATCAGGTCGCGCGCCTCGATGAGGCGCTGCTGGCCACGGAGGTCGGTCAGAATCATTCCAGCCTGATGGCGCTGCTCAATGACTATGGCTTTCGCACCAGCCCGCAGCTTGAGGTGGTGCGCGGCGCCCAAGGCATCATCGAGTACACCCGCCGTCTCGGTGAGCAGCGCGAAGGGCTTGATCACGACATCGATGGCGCGGTCATCAAGCTGGATGCGTTGCGTCTGCAGCGCGAGCTGGGCTTCGTGGCGCGCGCGCCGCGTTGGGCCATCGCCTTCAAGTATCCCGCGCAGGAGCAGGAAACCACTCTGGAAGGCGTCGATTTCCAGGTCGGACGGACAGGCGCGCTGACACCGGTCGCCCGGCTGGCACCGGTGCAGGTCGCCGGGGTGGTGGTCTCCAATGCCACGCTGCACAACATGGATGAGGTGGAACGTCTCGGCGTGCAGATCGGCGACAGCGTGATCATCCGGCGGGCCGGCGATGTCATCCCGCAGGTGGTGCGGGTCGCCAGCGAAGGTGCCAGCCGTGAAGCCATCGTGCTGCCGGACGGCTGCCCGGTGTGTGGCTCCGAGATCGAGCGCCTTGAAGGCGAGGTGGTGGCACGCTGCGCGGGCGGACTGATCTGCGCCGCCCAGCGCAAGGAAGCCCTCAAGCACTTCTCCAGCCGCAAGGCGCTGGATGTCGA
Organism: Cobetia sp. 5-11-6-3; assembly: GCF_013374055.1. Taxonomy (NCBI): domain Bacteria; kingdom Pseudomonadati; phylum Pseudomonadota; class Gammaproteobacteria; order Oceanospirillales; family Halomonadaceae; genus Cobetia; species Cobetia sp. 5-11-6-3. The sequence goes on from NZ_BLWJ01000002.1 coordinate 201,543, forward strand.
TGGCCTCGGCGAGAAGCTGATCGAGCAGCTGATCGAACGTGAGCTGGTCAAGACGCCGGCGGATCTGTTCCATCTCGACGCTGCCACGCTCGCCGAGCTGCCGCGCATGGGCGAGAAGTCCGCCGCCAATCTGGTCGCCTCGCTGGACAAGAGCCGCCACACCACCCTGGCGCGCTTCATCTATGCCCTCGGTATCCGCGAAGTCGGCGAAGCCACCGCGGCGAATCTGGCCACGCACTTCGGTACGCTTGAGGCGCTGCGCGCGGCGGATCAACCCGCGCTGGAAGCCGTGGAAGATGTCGGCCCCATCGTCGCGGCGCATGTCCATACCTTCTTCCAGCAAGCGACCAACAACGAGACGCTGGAAGCGTTGCTCGCCTGTGGTCTGCGCTGGGAAGAGGTCGAGATCGGCGAGCGGCCCCAGCCGCTGGCAGGCCAGACCTGGGTGCTGACGGGGAGTCTCGACAGCATGACGCGTGATGAAGGCAAGGCGCGCCTGCAGGCGCTGGGCGCCAAGGTGGCGGGCAGTGTCTCGAAGAAGACCGCTGGTGTCGTCGCCGGGGAGGCGGCGGGCAGCAAGCTCGAGAAAGCCATGCAGCTGGGGCTCACGGTGCTGGATGAAGCGGCCTTCGTGGCGCGTCTGGCCGAGTGGGAAGCCGGCACCGACTCAGTTTCAGGCTCAGATTCAGATTCAGGCTCAGATTCGGACGCGCAGAAAGCCGATGCGCAAGACAGCGCAGGAGAGGATGCATGAGTACGGACACGCTGAATGATGCACCGCAGGCGCCAATGGCTGCGTCACGTTCCACGGATGAACAGGAGCTACCCATGAGTCAGATGCCGCTTGATCAGATGGACCCGAAGGATCGCTTCATCGAGGTGCCGCAGACCATGCTGCCCGCCGACACGCGTCGTGCCCTGCTGGAGACCTTCGTCACCCGTCAGGGCTATGACACCACCGATGTCGGCGAAGGCATGGCTGGCTGGGTCGCGGAGCTGGAAGGCCAGCTGTCACGCGGCAAGCTGTTGATCGTCCATGACATCGGCACCGAATCCACCGAGGTGATGACGCTGGAGCAATGGCAGTCCTTCGGGCGTCAGCTGGCAGACGATGAGGAAGAGGGCGACTGAGCCCGGCCAGCGGTCATGATCCGTTGGCGAAGCCCTGACCTTGCTCCTGTCCCTGGAAACGACGACGCCCCCGGCACAGGCCGGGGGCGTCGTCGTTCCTGCAGCGTCTGTCGAGGCACCTGGCGTCGGTGCTCCTATCGAAGCCGGATCATGCGCATCGAGGCCGGATCATGCGAACCACATCGGCACGACCAGACTCGAGATCAGCAGGATCAAGGCTCCGCCCAGGCGCGAGGAAATCTGCGCGAAGGGCATCAGCTGCATGCGATTGGCCGCCGAGAGGACCGCGACGTCACCCGTGCCGCCCATGTTGGCCATGCACAGGCCAGCGGTGATGGCGGACTCGATGGGATAGAAGCCGACCAGCTTGCCCACCAGCCCTGCACCGAAGGCGGCACCGGCGACGACACCGAAGACGATCACCACGTAGGTGATGGTGATGGCGTCGATCACCTGGCCCAGGTCGGTGTAGGCCACGCCGATGCCGAACAGCAGCGCGAAGGTCCAGTTGCCCGCGACGAAACGGAACCATTGAGCGGCAGCCTGGTTGATGCTTTCCGGCACCAGGTTGGCGCACTTGAGTACGGCAACCGCGATGATCATCAGCGCGTAGGGGTGCAGCGGGATGACCTTGCCGAGAATCTGGCTGGCGACGAAGAAGCTCAGGGCGATGACCATGCCGATACCCAGCTGGGAGAGATCAGGCGCGCTCTTCTCTTCACGGACATCGACGCCCGGCATCATCTGGCCTCCGCCGGTCAGTGACGGGAAGCGCTTGCCAAGCCCGTTGAGCAGCCCGGCGATGATGATGGCGAAGACATTGCCCAGCGCCAGCGCCGGTACCAGGATCGAGATGTAATAGCTGGCCGGCTGTCCCAGCAGTTGCTCGTAGATCTGGCTCATCGGCACGGCGCCTGCCCCCATGCCACCGCCCATGATGGGCAGGGCGATGACCATGACGGCATCCTTGGGCGAGAAGCCCATGATCCAGCCGACCAGCATCGCGAAGAGTGCCGCGAACAGCACCGAGCACAGCAGCGGCAGCGCGAAGCGTGCCCCGACCTTGACCAGCACGCGGGAGTCCATGCCGAGAATGCTGCCGGTGATCAGTGCCGCGATGTAGAAATTCAGAAAGCCGCCGGCCTTCATGAACTCGCTGACGCTGGCCGTGACATCCTGTGGCAGCCAGCCGCTATAGACCAGCGCTGCGGCACCGAAGATGGCGAGAATCGCTCCGCCTCCTAGGTAGCTGTTGATGATCGGCAGGCGATCACCCAGAAAGCCCAGCAGCTCACCGAGGACCATCATGACCATCAGGGCGCCGATCATGCCGGCCGGCAGGGTATCGGTGGCGATGGCGGCGATCAGGACCAGAAACGACAGGGCGAAGATCGGCAGGGACATGCCGAAGATGCGTGTCTTCAGGCAAGGCGACTCGTCGGCAGGCGTGGCCGTGGCGGTCTGCGAGGAATGTGTCATGCAGGCTCCTTGTCCTGCACTCTGTCGTTGCAGGACCTGTTGTCATGTCCGGATGCGCTGGCGTGGCATCGCGGGATCGGTTGGGACAAGGTGGGACATCATGTCCGCGCAGTGGATGCGCGTCACAGGGAGCTTACGATGTGGCTTTCGAGGGCCAAGTTTTGCGAATTAAAGAAAGCCTTTTGAAACTTATGAAACCGCATGGCGCGGCTCGCTCACGTGCTGGGCGAATTGGCCATGCCACCAAGGGGGCACGTGGACTGTCTGGCGTGTTGCATTCTTCTCAACCCGGACTGAGCGCGCTGACCTCGCTGCTGGCTGCCGGCATGGTGATCGTCAGTCTGCTGGTCGCGGCCTGGCTCTTCAGTGCGCAGCTGGAGCGGACCCAGCATGAGATACAGGGGCAGCGCATCGCCGCCCTCGCGCAACGCATCGCGCGGCTGCCTGAGGTGCGCGCCACCTTGAGCGAAGCCAACGCCTCGCAGGCAGCGCCTCCCGTCGCGAATAGCCGCCTGGCGGCACGCATCGAGCGGCTGCGCCGCGAGAATGCCGTCGACTTCATCGTGGTGATGCGTCCGGACGGCGTGCGACTCAGTCACCCGGAGCCCGCGCGGATCGGCCAGCCGTTTCAGGGGGGAGACGAGCAACGTGCGCTCGGAGGCGCGGCCTATCTCTCCGAGTCCCGCGGTACGCTCGGCGAAAGCCTGCGCAGCTTTGCCCCGGTGATGGCCTCTGCATCCGATGGCGAAGCGCGTTCCGTCATCGGCGCCGTTGCCATCGGCATCACGCTGGATTCGCTGGGGCGGCGGCTGGCCGATGAGAAGCGTCAGCTGCTGATCGGGCTGGGCATCCTGATGCTGTTCGGCACGCTGGGGGCGCTGGGGCTGGCACGCTATCTGCGCAGACAGCTCAAGGGACTGGAGCCGGCGGCCATCGCGCGTCTGGTGGAAGAGCATCAGGCGGTGCTGGCCAGCCTGGAAGAGGGCATCATCGTGGTCGACCCCGAGGGGCATGTCACCCTGGTGAATGCCGCGGCGCGCGAGCTGCTGGGGACGGCCCCCGAACCGGGAGAATGCCTTGAGGCGTGGTTGCCCGATACCGGCATGCACGAGTGTCTAGCCGCGCACTCGCCGGTGGCGGAGCAGGACGCGGCTCGCCTGCGTCAGGTCACCCATGACGGGCGGCGATTGTGGGTGCGTTGCCAGCGGGTGCATGATGGCGAGCATCTCATGGGCGGCGTGCTGGTATTGCGTGAGCACGACCGCATGCAGCGCCTTGCCGAGGAGCTGACCGGCGTCCGCCGACAGGCAGAGTCACTGCGCGCCGCGCGCCATGAGTTTCGCAATCGGTTGCATGTGTTGTCAGGGCTGACGCAGATGCAGGACCTCGACGGCCTGCGAGATTACCTGGCATTGCTGGTGGAGCGGGAGCTGCCAGCGGATGCCGCGGCCGCCGAGCGCATCGCGGACCCTCTGCTGGCAGGATTGCTGATCGGCAAGCACAGTGAGGCTCGCGAGCGGGGCATCGCACTCAATGTCGAGCTGGACGTCGAGTGGCATCATGCACGGCCCGAGCACCGGGAGATGCCCGGCGCAGCGCTGTCTCAGGCCGAGCTGTCTCAGGCCGTGCTGCCGGTGCTGGAGCGCAGCTTGAGCCATGATCTGGTCAGCGTGATCGGCAATCTGCTCGACAATGCCTTCGAAGCGCTGGAGGAAATGGACGATGCCACACACGCCCCGGCCGTCACTCTGAGCCTGATGCTGGAATCCGTGGGTGAGGCGTCAGAGGCCCAGTTGTCGATCAGCGTGGCAGACAACGGCCCCGGCATGCCGGCGGAGCTCATGGAGACGGCGCGCGCGGCGGGGGTAAGCAGTCGTGGTGAAGGTCGCGGGCTGGGGCTGTCGCTGGTACAGGAGATCGTGACCGCGCGCGCGGGAGACTGGCACTTCTACTCGCCCCCGGGCGGCGGCACCCTGGTCGAGCTGACCTTGCCCTGCCAGCGGTCGCCCACTGCGGCGCCCTGAGAGCATTCCACGTCGTTGGACGGCTGCCGTCCAAGACCCCGCATGATCAAGGAGCCTGAGCGCATGCGTGTGCTGATAGTCGAAGACGACCCCATGGTCATGCGTCTCAATGTCGAATACCTCAATCGTATCGATGGCATGCGCCTGGTCGCCCAGTGCGAGGATGTCGCCGCGGCGCTGGAGGTGCTGGCGCAGGAGGCGGTGGACCTGGTGCTGCTGGATGTCTATCTGCGCAGCCGCAGCGGTCTGGAGGTATTGCGCTGGTTGAGACGCCATGCCGCCCCTGACATCCAGGTGATCCTGATCACCGCCGCCAGTGAGGCGGACACGGTGCGCAGCGCGCATGCGCTCGGGGTTTGCGATTATCTGGTCAAACCCTTCAGCTTCGCCCGCTTCCAGCAGGCGCTGGCACTGGCACGGCGTGGTCGCCAGCAGCTGGAGAGTCTCGAGGGGGAGGTCAGTCAGCAGCAGCTGGACCAGCTGTTCGGCTCGCAGATGGCGGTCAGTGGCGCGGCGGGGACGGTGTCTGATGGCCGCCTGCCCAAGGGTGTGACGGCAGCGTCCCTGGCGCTGGTCGCCGGTGCCATCCAGGCGCTGCCACGCGATGAAGACAGTTTCACCAGCGAGGCGTTGCTGAGCGCCACGGGCATGTCGCGCGTGACCATCCGCAAGTACCTGCGCCATCTGGCGGCCTGCGGCATGCTCAGCGAGGCCTTCCACTACGGCCAGATAGGCCGCCCCTCCTTCACCTATCAGGTCATCGATCGTCAGGCGCTTGCCAGGCAGTGCCGACTCCCCTGAAGGACGTCATCGGATGGCGAGCCCTCTGCCTCAGCCGGTGTCCACTCATGTCTGCCAGTGCCCACCCATGTCCGCCAATGCCTCAGCGCCGCTGCACGATATCGCGGATCAGGCGGCGTCCCGGGTGCAGGTGCTCGGCCAGTTCGCGTTCCAGCGGCAGCGGCTCGCCGCACAGCTGTGAGGCGATCAGCTCCGCACACAGCGGTGCGGTGGTGAAGCCGCGTGAGCCATGCGCGGTGGAGAGCCACAGGCCGGGCAAATGGGCGCCGCTCAGTGACGGCACGCGCTTTTTCGCATCGAAGGCCATGGCGGCGTAATCCTCACGCCATTGCGCGGCGTCCGGTGCCGGACCGGCCAGCGGACTCTTGTCGGGGCTGGCGGCGCGCCAGGCGACACGCCCCTGCCAGGCATCGTCTTCCAGCCTGACGCCACGCGCCCGCTCCCAGGCAGCGACGAAGGCGGGCAGCGCACTGCGCAGCTCGGCGACATTGGCGCTGTGGTCTGCTTCACGTACCGAGTCATCCTCATCGCGCGGGGCGAAGGTCGCGCCGAAGCTGAGCGTCACGCTGCCGTCGGCGTGATGCTGACAGGGCGAGACATAGCCACCGGCACACACCACGCTGTCGAGCATGGGCAGCCCTGCTGCCTGTTCGGGCGGCACCGTGATCTCGCTGACCTGACCACGAATCGGCTGCAGCGGCAGATGCGCGAGCGGCTCGGGCAGGTGAGTCTTCTCCCCCAGCGCGACGATCAGCTGATCCACTTCCAGACAGCTGCCGTCGCTGGCTTGCAGCTGCCAACGCGGCGTTGGTGCGTTGTTGCCTGTCTTTCCGCCTTCCTCTCTGCCTTCCTCGGCCCCCAGCGACTGAATGGCCTCGATGCGCGCCTGCCGAAAGCTGATGCCCGGCGTGGCGGCGAGGTGCTGACACAGCGCCTTCGGACGCACCCAGCCCGCGACGGGATAGAAGAGGCCATCGAAGGTGATCTCGCTGCCGGCGATCTGGCTGGCCTGGTCGGCAGTGACCGGCCTGAGCAGCGCCTCGGGCAGCGGGTGATTGTCCGCGAAGCGCTGTTGGCGCTTGCGCTCACGCTCGCTGGTGGCCAGCTGCAGCACGCCGCTGGCGGACCACAGGGTCTGCTCGGGGTCGAGGCTTGCCAGCCAGCGCCGGCTGTATTGCAACGCGGCCAGCTGGAAGCGGCTGGCAGGGTTGGTCTCGGCGGCCAGCTTCACGTAGAGCGCCCCCTGGGTATTGCCGGAGGCCCGCGCACCGGGGGCTTCGGCGTCGATCAGCGTGACCTTCACGCCACGCCGCGCCAGCGCCTCGGCGCAGCTGGTGCCGGCGATGCCAGCGCCAAGTACCGCGACGTGTGTCTCGCGGGAGATGGGCGCCGGCTGGGGCGGCTGCGTCCAGGGCTGTTCCCGGCGCAGCGGATGAAGCACCCCGCGCTGTGCGGGTGATGGCAGCGGGGGACGGGGCCGGTCATGCTGTTCCTGCCTTTCGGCAAGCCCCATCAGCTCGGCGCGCGCCGCCGAGGTGGCAGCGTCCAGCTCGCCGCAGATCATCTCGCGCTTCATGCCATGGCCGGGCACCTTGCGCCAGGCGAAGCCTGCCGCCCGCAGGCCGCGCCGCACGAAGCCCGCGGCGGTGAAGGTGGCAAAGGTCGCCTCGGGATGCGAGATGCCGGCCATGGCCGCGAACAGCGCCGGTGACCACATTTCCGGATTCTTTGACGGCGAGAAGCCATCGAGGAACCAGGCATCCACGCCTCCTTCGAGGCGTGACAGGCGCTCGACGGCATCGCCGAAGTGCAGATCCAGCGTGATGCGCTCATCCAGCCACAGACGATGCACGCCGAGTACCGCAGCCGGCCATTGTGCCACCAGCGGTTTCGCCAGTGAGGCGAGATCCGGCCAGGCGGACAGCGCGCGTTCGAGATCCGCGGCACGCATCGGATGCTTTTCCACCGAGACGACATGCAGGCGTGCCTCGGCGGGTGCCGTGGCCAGAAAGCGCTGGGCGGCGCACAGGATATTGAGGCCGGTGCCGAAGCCGGTCTCGCCGATCACGAAGGGGCGCGCTTCCCGCCAGTCTCGGAAGCGCTCGCTCAGCCGGTTGCTGTCGAGGAAGACGTGCACGGTCTCGGCGCGGCCATCGTGGATCGAGAAGTACACATCCCCGTAATCCATGGCCTGTGGGGCCGCGTCATCCCATTCAAGGCGTGCCTCTTCCAGCGCGGCCAGCGGTGCCAGCGGGACCTCCGGCACCACGCCGGGTGCCGTGACAGGGTCGATCGCGCTCGGTGGCGTCGTCGCAGGCTTGCGTGTCATGGCGTCCGGCCTGTCCTTCGGCGCCGCGTCGGACACTGACCATGCGGACGGCTCAGACGTGGACGGCTCAGGCGTGGCGGAAGCGGGCTGGCGGGGGGAGGAGGGACGATCGTTCACGGGCATTCCTGGCAGGAGGTCGAGCGGGAGAGCAGGGCATCAGGGCAGTGGCCGGGCAACGTCTCCAACGCAGACGACGGACAGCCAGGCTGTCCGTCGTCAGGGGGCGAAGCCGCCGGTCAGCGGCCGAGCGGCAGTCAGGACTAGGGCAGTGTCTGCTTGAACGGCTTCACTTCGGCGCTTGCATAGACACCGGCGATGACGAAGGGATCGGCATCGGCCCACTTCTGGGCCTCTTCGAGGGAATCGAACTCGGCGATGATGACGCTGCCGCTGAAGCCGGCGTCTCCCGGTGCTTCGCTGTCGATGGCCGGGTTGGGGCCGGCGATGACCAGACGGCCTGCGGCATTCAGGGCCTCAAGACGTGCCAGATGTGGCGGTCGTGCTGCCATGCGCGCTTCGAGACTACCTTCGACATCCTGACAGACAATGGAATACAGCATCACGAATCATCCTTATGTGAAGAGGTGGAAGAGGAAGACTCTTCCTGAGGGGCCTGCACCATGTGACGGGACAGATAGACGCCCTGAACGATGACGAACAGCAGTGTCAGGCCAAGCATGCCGAACAGCTTGAAATCGACCCAGATGTCTTCCGAATAGTGGCTGAAGACATAGATGTTGAGGCCGCCCATGGCGAGGAAGAATACCACCCACGCCAGGTTGAGGCGGTGCCAGATGGCACGCGGCAGCTGGATCGCCTTCTCCATCATGCGCTCCACCAGCGGCTTGCCGCCGAACAGCGGCGAGAGCAGGAAGGCGACGGCAAACAGCCAGTTGACCACGGTCGGCTTCCACTGGATGAAGGCGCTGTTGCCGAACAGCACGGTCGCGCCACCCAGCACGACGACCAGCGCCAGCGTGACCAGCTGCATCTTCTCGACACGCTTGTGACGCCAGTAGATATAGAGCACCTGGGCGAGGGTGGCAGGGATCAGTACGGCCGTGGCCATGATCATGTCGCCAGTCGTCTTGTAGACGGCGAAGAAGATCACGATCGGCAGAAAGTCGAGCAACATCTTCATGAGAAACACACACTCCTGGACACGACGGCGGTGCCGTCGGGAAGGCAAGGGCTTGTGCGAGTGGTATCCTTTGGCAACCAGCGGCGCACCCTTGCCTGCATGCGTTCATTCTGCCGCCATTGCTGCCTGCTGACAAAGCCCATGTGGCTTCCAGACATATACGGCAGTCAACACTGCCCCTGACGTCCCTGCCGAGGGCTTGCCAGCATGATCGGCAACTCGAGGCTCTGGACGTTCATCCCGAGAGGTTTTCCCGTGTCCGACGTCCTGTCCGACCATCCGCCGACATCCGAGTCGCCCGCTCACCAGCCATCATCGCCACCGCCTGCCCGTCCTGTCCCCCGCGCGCTGCCCCAGCGTTTCGAGACGGACATCGAGGTGCCGGACATCGACCTGCACATGCACTCGACCGCCTCCGATGGCGGCATGGCGCCGGCAGAGCTGGTCGCGCTGGTCGCGCGGCGCGGCGTCTCGCGCATGTCACTGACCGATCACGACAGCATGGAAGGCATCTTCGAGGCTCAGCAGGCGGCGATCGCCCATGGCGTCACCCTGCTGCCGGGCTGCGAGCTGTCCGTGCGCTGGCGCAATCAGACCATCCACCTGGTGGCGCTGATGCCCGAGGGCGCCGGAGACGCGTTGAGCGCCGGCCTCAGGCAGCAACATGATGCACGTGAGCGGCGCAGTCACGAGATCGCCGCGCGCATGGAGAAGCTGGGACTGAGTGATGCCATGCAGCGTGCCCGTGAGCAGGCCACGCTCAGCGGGTCGGGAGACCGCCCCCTGTCGCGGCCGGACTTCGCCCGCGCGCTGGTGGAGGCGGGGCTGGCCCGTGATCTTCAGGATGCCTTCAAGCGTCACCTGGGCTCCGGCCAGAAGGGCGACGTCAAGGCACACTGGCCCGAGATGGAAGAGGCGGTGGGATGGATACGTGCCGATGGCGGTGTCGCGGTGATGGCGCACCCGATGCGCTACAAGCTGACCCGCACCAAGCGCGGTGAGCTGCTGCGGGACTTCATCTCTGCCGGCGGTGAGGCCGCCGAGCTGGTCAGCGGCTTCCAGAACATCGACCGAGCGCGTGACCTGGCGCGTCAGCTGGATGAACTGGGCCTCTATGCTTCCGTCGGCAGTGATTTCCACTTCCCCGGGGGGCCGCTGGCACCCGGCAGCATGAGTCCGCCACCGCGCACCAGAGTGCCGCCCGTCTGGTGTCATCCGCGCCTTGCACCCTTTTTTGCGGCCGCCACCGCCACCATGTGATAGAGATGGCAGAGCCGGCCTGACTGGCGTGTCGCGTCGTGTCAGGCCGGTCTTGTCGAGAGTTCGCCGAGAATTTGTCGAGAGTTCGCCGAGATCAGTGCGCCAGTGTCCGGCGCACTGTGCTGACGCAAGGAGCGCCGCATGGGACAGTTTTTCCAGATACACCCTGAAAACCCGCAGAAACGTCTTATCGATCAAGCGGTTGCCATCATTCGGCAGGGGGGCGTGATCGCCTACCCGACCGATTCCGGCTATGCACTGGGTTGCCACCTGGGCGAGAAGAAAGCCATCGAGCGCATCAAGCGTCTGCGTGAACTCGATGACAAGCACAACTTCACCCTGATGTGCTCGGATCTGTCGGAAATCGGCACCTACGCCAAGGTGGACAATGCCGTCTTCCGACTGCTCAAGAGCCACACGCCCGGAGCCTTCACCTTCATCCTCCACGCAACCACCGAAGTGCCACGCCTGCTGTTGCATCCCAAGCGTCGCTCCATCGGCGTGCGCGTGCCGGACCATGCCATCACGCATGCCCTGCTGGAGGCACATCACGAGCCGCTGATGAGCGTGACGCTGATTCCGCCGGGCGAGGAGCTGCCGATGACGGACCCGGAAGAGATCCGTCAGCGCTTCGGGCATGCGCTGGATCTGATCATCGATGGTGGGGCCTGCCGCCTGGAGGCCACCAGCGTGGTGGACCTGCGCGACCTGCCGCCCGTCATCGTGCGTGAGGGACGAGGCGACATCTCGAACTTCGTCGAGTGAGGCATGCCGCATGACGCGCGTGGCGAGATGCTCATGACGCGTTGCTCGTGATGACGAGAAGCGGATGGTGACATGGCAGGCGAGGTCGTTGAACAGGAATTCAATAACGCTGAGTGTTAATATTCGGCTGTCTTGATAATTCAACGACATACCTATCATGCACAGAGGATCATCGATGCCGATCACGTCTTCATCTCAAGCGCGTGTCTCATTGCTGGCGAGAGCCACCAGGGTCGCGACACTGGCAGGAATCATGGGCCTGGGAGTCGCTCCCGTCAGTCAGGCGGCCGAGACACCCGAGGCAGCGCAGTGTCCGCCGGCAGCATATGCCATGGCACTGCGCTATCAGCAGCAATCGGCGGAAGTCGCGGCCCTGCAGCGTCAGAGCTATGCGCTGGCGACACGTCAGCTGGAGACACTGCTGGCATCTCGTGATGACGAGAAACCTGCCGCGATCATGACCGACCTTGATGAAACCGTGATCGACAACTCCGCGCTGCTGGTGCGTGATCTCAAGGCCTGTCATGACTTCACGGGCTGGGACACCTGGAAGGCGTGGGAGCGAGAGGGCAAGCCGACCCTTATTCCGGGTGCCAGGGAGTTCCTCGAACTTGCCGCATCGCGTGGCGTGGCGATCTACTACGTGTCGGATCGCTACGAGGAGAACAAGGACGCCACGGTCACCACGCTGAAAGCCCTGGGTCTGCCCGGTGTCGATGACGCCCATGTGCGCCTGCTGGGGCCGAGCAAGTCGGTGCGTCGCCAGGCGATCGCGGAGGATCACGACATCGTGATGCAGCTGGGCGACAGCCTGCATGATTTCGCGGATGACTTCTCCGACAAGACGCCCGAGCAGCAGAAGGCGCTCGTCGCGGAGCAGGCGCAGCATTTCGGCAAGGATTGGATCATGTTGCCGAATGCCTCCTACGGCAGCTGGAGCGAGGCCACGCTGACCGCCTGGGACAAGCCCTTCTCTGACCGCTAGCCCTTGCCGGCTTCCGGCTGAATGACAACGCCCCCGGACCTTGCGGTCTCGGGGGCGTTGTCATTTCCGAGGCGTTGTCATTTCCGAGGCGTTGTCGTGTGCCGAGTGACACTCGGCCTCGTCAGCTGCGGTCGCGGTCGGGGGAGTCGTCGCCTGGGGAGGCGGTTTCCTCCTTCGCTGGCGGCTCGGCGTCGGGCTCAGGTCCGGGTTCCGGGTCTGTCTCAGGCTCTGGCTCGCGTGGGTCACGCGTGTCTTCATCCAGCCAGGTACCGCAGAACTTGCAGTACTTGGCATTGCGATCATGGCCCTCACGGCCACAGCCGGGGCAGGCTTCATCGCTGGTCTGCTGCATGCGCAGGCCGTTGAGCACCTCGGCCGAGAACACGCCGGTGGGCACGGCGAGAATCGAATAGCCCAGTATCATCATCATCGCCGAGATGAACTGGCCCAAGGGCGTGATGGGGGCGATATCGCCGTAGCCCACCGTGGTCAGCGTCACCACCGCCCAGTAGAGCGCCTTGGGGATGGAGGTGAAGCCGGCTTCCGGAGGTTCGATCAGATAGATCAGGGCACCGAACACCGTGATGATGCTGAGTACGGTGATGAAGAACAGCAGGATCTTGCGACGACTGCGCGCGAGAGCCTCGACCAGCATGCGACCTTCGCCGACGAAGGCCATCAGGCGCAGCACGCGGAACAGCCGCAGCACACGCAGCACGCGCACCACCAGCAGTGCCTGTGCCCCCGGAATCAGCAGCGAGAGCCAGGTCGGGGCGATCGACAGCAGGTCGAGCACCCCGTAGAAGCCCTTCGCCCAGGTGCCGGGGTGTTTGAGGCAATAGAGGCGTACTGCGTATTCCAGCGTGAACAGCAGGGTGAAGGTCCATTCCAGGATACGGAACAGCTCCCCATGGCGGGCATTCAGCGATGGCACGCTATCGAGCATCACCACGGCGACGCTGGCGAGAATCATCGCGACCAGCGCGATATCGAAGGCCTTGGCCGCCTTGGTGTCGGACTCGAAGATCCAGTGGAACAGCCGGGCACGCAGCCTGCCGCTGGCCGGCTCGAAATCGCTGGAGCGAGGGGGGGCGGTGGCGGATTGTGACGTACTGCCGTATTCGTTGGCCGGCCCTTGGCGTTCAGGCATGCGGGCTTCCTTGACTGGCGTCGCAGCGCCGGGGCGGGCTGCGACGCGATGGTGGGGGCAGGGCAGGTGAGGGCGCGATGGCCAGGCGCTCAGCGAGCGATTTCACCGGGGTCTCTCAATGAGCTGTCTCACCGAGCATTCTAATGAGCTGTCTCACTGGCCTCGGCTGCGCAATGCCGCCAGCAGCGACAGGCTGTGCTGACCGAAGGCCGCTGTCATCCAGCTGTCTGGCGTGCCCTGCTCACGGGATTCGCTCAGCGCCTCCGTCAGCGCCACCGCATGGACATGACCGGGATGCTGACTGGCGGCCAGGCGCGAGGCCAGGGCCGAGAAGGCGGCCAGGGCGTGATCGTGCCAGCGCATGTCATCTTGCTGCTGGCGGTCGGCATGTGCATCCAGGGCATCGATGGCCGCGGCGAGCAGGGCATTCGTGTCGGTGGTATCCAGCGTCTTCTCGTGCCATTCGCCATCTCTGAGTGCGGCACCGCGGCGTGCCTTGCTGGCATCTGCCGGGCGCAGGGCCAGTCGGCTGGCCAGGGATTCCGCCAGCGTCCACAGCACCCCTTCGCGCTGCTCGGCGCTCAGGTCGTCACCGCCAGTGAGTTCCAGTTCGATCTCGCGGATGTGCGTTTCCCGACCTGCTGCCTTCACGTGGCCGAGATCCAGCGCCATCTCGACGCCGACACCCGCTGTCTGGCCATCCTGCGTCACCGTCAGCTCCAGCTGCCAGGCATGACGTTCGAAATCCGTGCTGAAGGTAGGGGCGAGGGCGCCGAGCAGGTGCTCACGCGGACCTTCCTCAAGCGCCTGCAGAGGGGGAAGGCCGCGCAGGCCATCGAGATCGAGGTCTGTCTGGCCGTCGGGCAGCGCCCATTCCCACTCGCCGCGCGAATGCAGGCCGCCATGGCTTTCGCCACTGGTCTTGAGGGTCTGGCGCAAGGGGCCCGGACTGTCGGCATCCTCTCCACTGCGGCGCAGGCGCAATGCCATCTTGGCGCGTTCCAGCGCATGCTCAGGCGTGTCGAAATAGGTATTGGCCAGCCAGCGACGACGGGGCGTGGTGCCAGCCAGTTCCGCGATATCCGCAAGACGTTCCAGAATCGCCGTGCGTCCGAGGCCGCTGTGGGTCAGCGCCAGCTTGAGTTCGATTTCCTGCGCCATGACGACGGCACTCCCTGTACGAGAAGATGAAGAATGAAGATGGCCGGGCATGGATGACGACAGCGATACGAGGACGCTGGCGGCCTGTCCGAGATCCCGGGACAGGCAGCCCCCGGCGGCTTCATGCTCGCGCCTGTCCCTTGCCAAGGCAAGCGCAGAGCGTGTCGCCAGCCTTCCCACGGCAGGTGATGCGTCAGCAGAATCACAGTGATATGACAGTATCGTGACATTTGTGTGACATGAATTGCCTGCCGCCAACTCCTTGGTTATATTATGAACAATGTAATCAGTCAGCGACCCCGCGTCCTGTCGCTACATGACAATCTCTCCTCTGGAATCCTTCGAGTTCCCCCCGACTGCCGCTGATGTTGCGTGAAGTACAACAGCATGGCGGTATCGTGTCGTTACGATGAAAGTTATGTGATCGTCACAAAGGCTTTGCTACACTCCGCGCGTCAATCCTTAACGCCGACGGCCACTATGGTAACGACCAACCCTTTCTCTTCGATGTTCGGGCGCTCGCCTTTCAAGGCGCTGCACACCCACATCATCAAGACAGACGACTGTGCCCAGCACTTGCTGACCTTCTTCGACGCCTGCGAACAGGGTGATTGGGATCAGGCGGCCAGCATTCGTCAGACCATCAGCAAGCTGGAGCGTGAAGCGGACGAACTGAAGACGCAGCTGCGTCTCAATCTGCCCAATTCGCTGTTCCTGCCGGTATCCCGTTCCGACCTTCTCGAGCTGATCCATGTCCAGGATTCCATCGCGAACGTCACCAAGGATATCGCCGGCATCATGCTGGGTCGCCACATGCAGATACCCACCGCGCTGGTGCCCGCCATGCGTGAGTATCTGAAGACTGCGGTCGAATCGGTCTGCCAGGCGCGCCGTGCGCTGGGCGAGCTGGAAGATCTTGTCGAGTCCGGCTTCGGGCGCAACATGAGCGAGCTGGTCGACAAGCTGATCAATGAGCTGCATGAGCTCGAGAAGCAGTCCGACGAACAGCAGATCGCGATCCGCCAGACCCTGTTCTCGCTGGAAGCCGCTCTGCCACCGGTCGACGTGATCTTCCTCTACAAGATTATCGACTGGGTCGGCGATGTCGCCGATCAAGCTGAAAAGGTCGGTACCCGACTGCAGATCCTGATGGCGCGCTAAGCGCTGTCAGGACGTCCTGCCATCTGCTCAAGAGTTCCCTAATGTCCATCATTGCTCAATACGGCGATGTGCTCGTCATCCTTGCCTGCGTATTCGGTTTCTTCATGGCGTGGGGTGTAGGCGCGAACGATGTCGCCAATGCCATGGGTACCTCGGTTGGTTCCAAGGCCATTACCATCAAGCAGGCGATCGTCATCGCCGTGATCTTCGAATTCCTCGGTGCCTGGCTGGCTGGTGGTGAAGTCACCGATACCATCCGCAAGGGCATCATCGACCCGTCACTGCTGATCCAGAATCCGCAGTTCCTGGTCTACGGCATGCTGGCATCACTGCTGGCCGCCGGTATCTGGCTGCTGATCGCGTCCATGAAGGGCTGGCCGGTCTCCACGACCCACTCCATCGTCGGTGCCATCGTCGGCTTCGCGGCGGCGGGTCTCGGCGTGGATGCGGTCGAGTGGCCCAAGGTCGGTCAGATCGCGGCCTCCTGGCTGGTCTCGCCGCTGCTGGCGGGCTCCATCGCCTTCGTGCTGTTCAAGTCCGTGCAGACGCTGATCTTCGACAATGACGACCCGTTCGCGGCCGCCAAGCGCTATGTCCCGATGTACATGTTCCTGGTCGGCTTCATCATCTCGATGGTGACCATGGTCAAGGGCCTCAAGCATGTCGGGCTGCACCTGAGCTTCGAGTCCAGCCTGCTGCTGGCCGTCGTCATCGGTGCCATCGTGATGGGAATCGGCGTGCTGATGGAGCGCAAGGTCGCGCGTTCTCGCCTCAAGGAGAAGAATCGCGCCACCGGTGATGATTTCGACTTCAGCGGCGTCGAGAAGGTCTTCGGCCTGCTGATGATGTTTACCGCCTGTGCCATGGCCTTCGCCCACGGCTCCAACGACGTGGCCAACGCGGTCGGTCCGCTGGCAGCCATCATCAGTGTCGTCGATTCCGCCGGTCAGATCGGCGCCAAGGCCAGCATGCCCTGGTGGGTACTGGTGCTGGGTGGCGGCGGTATCGTCGTCGGCCTGGTCACCTATGGTCGCCGCGTCATCGCCACCGTCGGTACCGGCATCACCGAGCTGACCCCGTCTCGTGGGTTCGCGGCCACCCTGGCGGCGGCCTCCACCGTGGTGCTGGCCTCCGGCACCGGCCTGCCGATCTCCACCACCCACACCCTCGTCGGTGCGGTGCTGGGGGTAGGTCTGGCACGCGGCATGGCAGCGCTCAACCTGCGCGTGATCGGTACCATCGTGATGTCCTGGCTGATCACTCTGCCGGCCGGCGCGATCCTGTCGATCCTGTTCTTCTTCATGTTCAAGGGCATGTTCGGCTAAGCCGACATCTGCCTCAGCGCCCGGGCTTGCGACGGGTTTGCGACAGGGCGCTGCATGAGAGAAACACGCAAGATGCATTGGCATGACGCATCGGCAAGACGCATCGACAAGATGCATTGGCAAGACGCACTTGAAAAACGTTTTTGAAAAAACGTTTTTGAAAAACGAGAAAGGCGACCTTCGGGTCGCCTTTCTCGTTTAGGCCGCATGGATGTCAGGGGCGTCGCTCGCCGTGCAGGCTGCGGCGCTGATATGATGATTCATGGGCATGCCTGACATGTCATTTTCCTCCCTCCTGCACGGAGCTGGCTCTTGAACACGCGTTTTCCCTTCGCGGACTGGTTTCGCAATTCCTCTCCCTACATCAACGCTCACCGTGGGCGCACCTTCGTCATTCTGATCGAAGGCGATGCGCTGTCTTCCTCACGACGAACGCAGTTGATTCAGGATCTGGCGTTGCTGCACACCCTCGGCGTGCGACTGGTGGTGGTGTTCGGCGTGCGTCCGCAGGTCAGGGAAGCACTGGAGGGAGTAGGAATCGAGGCCGAGCGTCATCAGGGGCGTTGGGTCGTCACCCGTGACATCCTCGCGCATCTGGAGCAGCAGGTCGCCACGCTGCGCCTGCGCCTGGAGGCCAGCCTGTCGCTGGGGCTGCCCAATACCCCGCTGCATGGTGTCGAGCTCTCCGCCGTGTCGGGCAATCTGGTGATGGCCAAGCCGCTGGGCGTGCGAGAGGGCATCGACTTCCTGCACGGTGGCGAGGTGCGTCGGGTGCGCAGCGAGGCCATCCAGGGGCTGCTTTCCCAGCAGGCCATCGTGGTGCTGCCGCCGTTGGGCTTCTCCAGCACTGGCGAAGTCTTCGACCTCGATGCGGCCGAGGTGGCCGAGCACGCGGCCGTGGCGCTGGCCGCCGACAAGCTGATCCTGCTGGGAGAAGGGGAGGGGCTGTTCGATGAGCATGGCGTACTGTTGCGTCAGCTCAACCCTGAACAGGCCGCCGCCCTGGCGCCGCCACGTGAGGATGACAGCGAACTGTCTCGTCATCTGGCCGCGGCCTGTGGTGCGGCGCGGCGCGGCGTCGGTCGCACTCACCTGCTCAGCTGGCGGGATCGCGATGCGCTGCTGGGCGAGCTGTTCACCCGCGACGGGATCGGCACCATGATCACCCGCCAGGGCTACGAACAGCTGCGCAAGGCACGCCTGGAGGATGTCGGAGGATTGCTGGCATTGCTGGGGCCGCTGGAGCAGCGCGGTATCCTCGTCGCTCGCTCGCGTGAACGCCTCGAGCACGAGATCGACGACTATGTCGTGCTCGAGCGTGACGGCATGATCATCGGCTGTGCAGCCCTGCATGTCAGTCGTGACGCTGCCATGGGCGAGCTGGCCTGCGTGGCCGTGCATGATGACTACCGTCGTGGCCAGCGGGGTGAGCAGCTGCTGGCCGAGATCGAGGTGCGTGCACGGCGTGGTGGCCTCACGCATCTGTTCGCGCTGACCACGCATACCCTGCACTGGTTCATCGAGCACGGCTTCGTGTCGGCCGGCCTGGATGACCTCCCGCCGATGCGACGAGAGATCTACAACTCCGCGCGCAATTCCAAGGTGCTGATCAAGGCGCTCTAGTCACGACCCAAGCACGTGGCGCTCAAGGCGCTTGCCGTCGCCCTCAAGACTCTCGACCCCCGTCAGCCGCCTGAACGCTTCAGGTGACTGACGGGGGTCTTGCGCATGATGCGCGGGAAATTCCGGCAAGATGTCGCACTTCTGGATCGATGCCGCGCTTCTGGCTCGATGTCGCAATTCTTGATCGATGCCGCGCTTCTGGATCAATGCCGCGCTTCTGGATCGATGTCGCACTTCTGGATCAGTGAGTGGCGCGATGTCTTGCAAAGGAGACGTTTCAATTGATTGATATGGAAGGAGAAAATCGGATACCAACGATAACTGTTGGCATTTTGCGACGAAAAGGACGTGTATTTCATCGTTTCACGCCTCGTGCGTGGGAATCCACGCCGATGCCGGTTTTTGTATATTTGCAAGTCATTGTTTTTGAATGTGTTTTCCGGTTATTGGCACGGCATTGGCAATAGTCATGTTGAGCACGAGGGAGTGCCCATGAAAATGGACATTCTCTCCGGCCTTCCAGCGATGACGGTACTCACTACCCTGTGCGCTCCGTGATCGCTGACAGGCCAAGCGTCTGCTCCACGCGATGTGTGACTTCAGGTTGCGATGAGACAGGTACGGCCCCCAGAGGGCATGGAAAGTATCTTTAGGGCAAGGATGCCCGGGCATGGATGCCCGATACTGGATGCGGTGATGCTTGATCCGTCACCGCCATCCCCGGAATTCAGGTGAGCGCCGGGAAGTGCCCGGCGAGCGCCGCAAGCATTGCGATGCATCGCCCCCCTGTGATGTATCCGATAGGGAGCTCGGACCCTGTCCGAGGCGAGTGTCAACTGACCTGGAACGACCACCAGGTGGCACTGGCGACTCCCGGGCCAGCGACAGGCAGACCACCTGTCAGGCCCAGCAATCACGATGGAGGTCTGCTCTCCAGGTAACAGGCATTCGTCGTGATGACTGACCCTTCAGTTCCCTGCGTACTTGGGCCGGCTCTTGCCGGCCCTCTTTTTGTGCGTTTCACGAGGATGGGTCAAGTGAATCATCCACGACACCTGCCCGGGCGCGGTTTCTGTCGTCGAGCGGGGATGAATTAAATCAGAATCATATTGATTAACGAACTGGCAACCGCGATGGGCGCTGGCGAACTCTGGTATCCTTGGAAGACGTGATTCGATGATGACCACCCCTTTCCTGCATAGAGTTCTTTCAATGGCCTCCAAGGTGACACGGCACTGGCGCCCCCGCTCTCTGCTTCAATTGGTATTGATGGCATTCATGGTGGTGATGCTGCCGATTGCAGTGCTGATGTTCCAGGCGGGTCAGGCACTCTCCGAGCTCTCGGAGCTGGCCGATGTCAGCGCTCGCCAGGCGGTTGACCAGACTCGCCGAGCCCGCACCCTGACCAATCTCGCCGTCGAGATGGAGCGCAGCGCACGCCAGTACGCGGTGCTGGAAAATCCGGATCTGATGAAGATCTACGCTGACAAGGCCAGTGCCTTCCGCGAGCTGCTGGACGAGCAGGCGCGCCTGCTGGGCGAGGGAGACCCGCGCGTCAGCGAACTCAAGGGCTCGCTGTCGCAACTCGAGCGCATGCCCGAGATGAGCGTGGCGCAGGTCAGCAGTCATCTCGAGGACTTCGGTCCCTTCTCCATCCAGGCCAGCGGCCTTCTGAACTCCACCCGTGAACTCGTCGATGCCCGCATCGAGGGCATTCGTGCGCGCGCCTCCCAGGTGAAGACTCAACTGTGGTGGCAGACGGCCGCGCTCGTCTCCATCAGTCTGTTGCTGATGCTGTTCTTCACCTGGCTGATCATCCGTCCCATCCGTCAGCTGGAGCGGCGCATCAATGGTCTCGGCAGCGGCACCGACCGAGAGGGTCCGCTCATCAAGGGGCCCGCCGAGCTGGTCCAGCTGGGTGAGCGTCTCGACTGGCTGGCGGCGCGCCTGGATGAGCTGGAAGAGCAGAAGCAGCAGTTCCTGCGTCACATGTCGCATGAGCTCAAGACACCGCTGGCCAGCATCCGTGAAGGCACCGGCCTGTTGATCGATGAGGTCGCCGGCCCGCTCAGTCCGCACCAGATGGAAATTCTTGGCCTGCTGGATGACTCCAGCAAGGAATTGCAGAAGCTGATCGAGCAGCTCCTGGACTACAATCTGCTGCAACACAATCAGGGGCTCGAACGTAGCCGCTTCGATGTGCACGAAGTCTTCAAGGAAGTGCTGTCAAAGCACCGCCTGGCACTGGAGAAGAAGGGCATGCGCGTGCACCTGCCACCCGCCAGCCTCAGCTGGGAGGCGGATCGTCCGCGTACCGGCCGGATTCTCGACAACCTGATCTCCAACGCCATCGCCTATGGGGAAGATGGCGGCGATCTATGGCTGAGGGCGCGCAAGGAGCGTCGCCAGCTGGTGATCGAGGTCGCCAACAGCGGCGAACCGATCGCTCCGAAGGACCGCGATCACCTGTTCCAGCCCTTCTATCAGGGCGCGGTGAAGCGCAAGGGGCCGCTCAAGGGCTCCGGTATCGGTCTTTCGGTGGCCGCCGACAGTGCTCGCGCCCAGTTTGGTCAACTGGCGCTGGTGGAGGACGCCAAGGCCGACGTCTGTTTCCGCCTGACCTTGCCGACCCCCAGCCGTTCACCCTCCTCTGGTCAGGAAGGTGAGCAGGTCCTGCTGGGGGGTGACAGTGCACCCCATACCACATGAAATGGCACCCGAGAGTGCCATCAGACACGCAAGGAAGAGAAGTGATGAAGGGTCAACGACTGTTGACGGGAATCACCACCGGCATGCTGGTCAGCTTGCTCAGTGCCTGTGGCGCCCTGTCGAATATCACCTTGCCGGGCAACGAACACGTCGCCGATACTCCCAGCGTTCAGGACAGCTGTCATGGGGCGGGCGATCTGCCCGATTTCAAGGAAGGAAACTGCCTGCTGGATGAGTGGGTCGCCTTTGCGCTGCAGGCTCAACGCGGCAACGATCAGTGGCGCGACAGCACCCTGATGCAGCTGGAAGGCAACCGCCATGACCGTCGTCTGGCGCGTGCCATCGTGCTCAGCTGGGGAGACGAGTCCGATTGGGAACTGGCCTCTGACCTCTACAAGGCGGACCTGCCCACCGCGCCAAGTCGTCTGCAGCCGCTGCTGCGCCAGTGGCTCAACGGGCTGGAGGAGCGTCGCGGCCTGATCGCGGATCGCGACAAGAGCGAAGGCGTCCGCCGCAAGCTGAGTGCCGAGAACGCCCAGCTCAGCAAGAAGCTCGAGGCGCTGACCGCCATCGAGGAAGCCATCAATTCTCGCCGTCAGACCACGCCCTGAATCCGATGCCGGGCGTGTCTGGCCACGAACTGTCATTGGCCCAACCGGCTGCATGACGCAAGACTGTGCGGGACTGACGTCGGAGGGATTTCCGAGCGACAGGCCCGCAAGGAGAGTTAGTGTGAAATACGCTCAAGCGCATATTCTGCTCGTGGATGACGATGCAAGTCTGCTCAAGCTGCTCGGCATGCGTCTCGAAAGCCGTGGCTTCAAGGTTACCACCGCCAGTAGCGGCCGTGAGGCGCTCAGCCGTCTGGAGGCGGCGCGTCCTGACCTGGTGCTGTCTGACCTGCGCATGGACGAGATGGATGGCATGGCGCTGTTCGGTGAGCTGCAGAAGCGTCAGCCGGGCATGCCGGTCATCCTGCTCACGGCGCATGGCTCGATCCCGGATGCCGTCAGTGCCACTCGTCAGGGCGTGTTCAGCTTCCTGACCAAGCCCGTCGACAAGGATGAGCTGTTCGCGGCCATCGACGAGGCGCTGGCCCAGGCGCCGCCCGTAAAGGAGGGTGACGATGCCTGGCGTGCCGGCATCATCACGCGTTCCCCGCAGATGGAGCAGATTCTGGAGCAGGCACGCATGGTCGCGGCTTCCGATGTCAGCGTGCTGGTCACCGGCCCGTCCGGCTCCGGCAAGGAGCTGATGGCCAAGGCCATCCACAACGCCAGCCCGCGTGCCTCGCGTCCCTTCGTCGCCATCAACTGTGGCGCGCTGCCGGAGCAACTGCTGGAAAGCGAGCTGTTCGGTCACGCCAAGGGCTCCTTCACCGGTGCAGTCAGCGCGCACCAGGGCCTGTTCCAGGCGGCGGATGGCGGTACCCTGTTCCTCGATGAGATCGGCGACATGCCACTGGCGTTGCAGGTCAAGCTGCTGCGTGCGCTGCAGGAGCGTCAGATCCGCCCGCTGGGCTCCACGACGTCAGTGCCCATCGATGTGCGCATCATCTCCGCCACGCACCGCAATCTCGACAAGGCGATGCATGACGGCGACTTCCGCGAAGATCTCTACTACCGCCTCAACGTGGTCAATCTGAAGCTGCCCGCCCTGCGCGAGCGTGCCGAGGATGTGCCGCTGCTGGCCAAGTACCTGATCAGCCAGGCGGCTGCCCGCCACAAGCCGTTCGTGAAGGGCTTCTCGCCGGAAGCGCTCAATCTGCTGGCCTCCAGTGCCTGGCCGGGCAACGTGCGTCAGCTGGTCAACGTGGTCGAGCAGTGTGTCGCCCTCACCAGCTCCTCGATGATTCCGGAAGCGCTGGTCTCCCAGGCGCTGGCCGCAGAAGAGAACGCCTTGCCGTCCTTCTCCGAGGCGCGTGCCGGTTTCGAGCGCAGCTATCTGATCAAGGTACTGAAGATCACCGAAGGCAACGTGACCCAGGCCGCGCGGATCGCCGGGCGCAACCGCACCGACTTCTACAAGCTGCTGGGACGTCATGATCTGGAGCCGGGCGCCTTCAAGCCGGGCGCCGAACAGGGTCCGCCTGATTTTTGATCCAGCGCGCCCGAAGCTGCGCGAAAGGCGTAAGGTCAAAAGCGATCCAGCGCGCCCGGAGCTGCGCGAAAGGCGTAAGGTCAAAAGCGATCCAACGCGCCCGAAGTCACGCGAAAGACCAGGGTCAAGACCTGCGTAGCCGTTCACGCGTGTCAGTGTGAGTGGTGCGCAAGGCGAGTGATCAAGAGCGGTCCGGTGTATCTGACGTGAGCCGCCCATGAAAAAGCCCCGTTACCGATTCCGGTAGCGGGGCTTTTTTCGGTCTGGTGGCGCATCAGTGCCGATCAGGTGCTCAGGACCTGGGCTTGTAGCGGCGCTTGACCTCGACGGCCAGACGGCCCTCGCCGAGGCGGATCGAGAGCATCTCGCCGGGCTGGGTCTGATGGGCGGCGCGGATCACCTTGCTGTCGTCCGCTGCCGGCGTCTGGCTGCCGCTGACGCGCTCGACGATGGCATAGCCGCGGTTGAGCACGTTGAGCGGGCTGACCGCGTTCAGTGCGCGCATCGCGCTTTCCAGTCGCTCACGATCCGCTGCCAGCCGGCGCGGCAGGGCATTGTCGAGGCGTGGTGTCAGCATCGCCAGCTGCTGGCGATGGCGCTGGATGTCACGTGCGGGGCTGGCCTGCTGCAGGCGGCGGGTCAGCTGGTCGGCCTTCTGCTGCTCACGGGTCATGCGCATGCGCACTGCGGCGTGCAGGCGGCGCTCCAGCTCACGGGCTTGCTGGCTCTGGGCCTGCAGCTCGCGCGCCGGATGGCGCAGGCGCGAGCGGGCGTGATCCAGTCGCTGTGCCGCCTGATCGAGCCGTCCGCGCTGAGCGCGCCACAGGCGCTGCGTGAGGGAAGCCAGCTGCTGCACCTGGGCACGTTGATCCGGATACAGCGCCTCGGCGGCGGCGGATGGCGTGGGTGCGCGCAGGTCGGCGGCCAGTTCCGCCAGTGTGGTGTCAGTCTCGTGGCCGATGGCCGCCACCACCGGCAGGCGCGAGTGGAAGATCGCGCGCGCCAGATGCTGGTCATTGAAGGCCCACAGGTCCTCAAGACTGCCGCCGCCCCGCGTGATCAGCAGCGCATCGCAATCGCTGTCGCGATTGGCCATCGCCACCGCACGAATCAGCTGGGGTACCGCCTGTGGCCCCTGCACCGCCACCGGCAGCACGCTCAGGCGTGCCTGAGGCCAGCGCTTGCGGGTCACCGCGATCACGTCCTGCAGCGCCGCGCCGGTCGCGGAGGTGATCACCCCCAGATGGCGCGGCGGGTGGGGCAGGGCGCGCTGATTGGCGAACACGCCCTCGGCCGCCAGTTGCTCCTTGAGGCGCGCCAGTCGCGCCAGCCACTCCCCCAGCCCCGCCTGCTGCAATGCCTCGACGATCAACTGATAGTCGCCGCGCGCCTCGAACAGTGACACCTTGGCGCGCACCCGCACCCGGTCACCATCCTTGGGCTTCTCACGCAGAAACTGGGCGCGGCTCTTGAACAGCGCACAACGCACCTGGGCGTTGTCATCCTTGAGCGTGAAGTAGCAATGGCCGGAACGCGGCTGCGAAAAGCCCGAGATTTCCCCCTCGATCCAGAGCTCCCCCAAGCCTCGCTCCAGCAGGCGCTTGGACTCACGATTCAGCTGGGTGACGCTGATGGCATCGGCGGCAGACGATGTTTCGAACACGCGGCAATCCTTGTGTGAGGGCTTGTGGGGGAATCCGTGGCGGAGATTGTCTGGTAGATGGAGAGGGCCATGATGCCACAGGCGGGGAGCCTGCCACCAAGAAGCCCCCGGACTCCTGAGGGAGAACGGGGGCTTGGGGGGTGCCACACGGGGTGCCTTGCTCAGGCTGTACGCGTCTTGCGCTTGCCGAGTCGTGACAGCATGAAAGGCCCGAGCAGCAGCAACAGCGAGGCCAGCCACAGGCCCTGCGAGATGCCCGATTGCCACAGGATACTGCTGTCGCCACCGCTGATGGCCAGGGCGCGACGCAGATTCTCTTCCATCAGTCCGCCGAGCACGAAGCCCAGCACGATGGTGGCCAGCGAGAAGTTCAGCTTGCGCAACAGGTAGCCCAGCACGCCGATGCCCAGCATCAGGTAGATGGCCCCCATGTCGGAATGCAGCTGATAGACCCCGACGAAGGACAGGATGACGATGCCCGGTACCAGCGCCCAGCGCGGGATGGTCAGCACGCGCGCGAAGAAGCCGGCCAGCGGCAGGTTGAGCAGCAACAGCACGATGTTGCCGATGTACAGCGAGGCGATCAGGCCGCCCGCGACCTTGGGATGCTCGCTGAACATCATCGGGCCCGGCGTGATGTTGTAGAGCATCAGCGCGCCCAGCAGCACGGCGGTGGTGCCGGAGCCCGGAATGCCCAGGGTCAGCATCGGCACGAAGGAGCCCGCTGCGGACGCGTTGTTGGCGGCTTCCGGCGCGGCCAGGCCACGCATGTCGCCGGTACCGAAGGTGTTGTTCTTGTCGCTGACACGTTTCTCGGTGGTGTAGGAGACGGCCCCCGCCACCGAGGCGCCGGTACCCGGCAGCACACCGATCAAAAAGCCGAGCAGGCCGGAGCGCAGCATGGCGCCCTTGCAGTAGAGGATTTCCTTCATCGTCACGAAGACGCGGCCGATGACAGGCAGGGCGCCGGTCTTGCCATGCTGCAGGCGGCTTTCCAGCATCAGCAGGATTTCACTGATCGCGAACATGCCTATGATCAGCACCACGAAGTCGATGCCGTCGTAGAGGTCGGGGATATCGAAGGTGAAGCGCTGGATACCGGTGCCGGAATCGACGCCGACGGTGCCGATCAGCACGCCGAGAATGGCGCCCAGCGCCGTCTTGACCGGGTCCTTGCCCATCATCACCGACATGGACGCGAAGGCGAATACCATCATGGTGAACAGTTCCGCCGGACCGAACTGCACGGCCACCTTGGCCAGCAGCGGGGCGAACAGGGTCAGACCCAGGATCGCGATGCTGGCACCGACGAAGGAGCTGATCGCCGAGATGCCCAGTGCCGGTCCCGCCAGGCCCTGCTTGGCCAGCGGATAGCCGTCGAGGGTGGTCATCACGGCGCCGGCATCCCCCGGCACGTTGAGCAGAATGCTCGACATCCGGCCGCCGTATTCGGCACCGGTATAGATGCCTGCGAGCAGAATCAGTGCCGATTCCGCCGGCAGGCCGAGGGTATAGGCCAGCGGCATCAGAATGGCGATGCCGTTGATGGGGCCGATGCCCGGCAAGGCACCGAACAAGGTGCCCAGCAGTGCGCCACTGAAGGCCAGGCCAAGGTTGAGTGGCGTCAGTGCGACGCCAAAGCCCTGGAGGATGAAATCAAACATGAGAAAGCCCTCTCGGAATCAGGAAAACCACAGCCCGGTCGGCAGCGAGATTTCCAGCACGGCGGTGAACAGCACGTAGCTTGCGCCGGCCATCAGCACCCCGGTCACGCAGGCAGCGCGCCAGCGGGCACCGAACAGGCGGGCGATGGCGGTGATGGCGACGACGGCCGTGATGGGGTAGCCGAGGCGCACGAAGAAGAAGGCGAAGGCGATCAGGATCACCATCACCAGCCCCAGTTGCAGCATCACGCTGGCGGATGGCCAGTCACCTTCCGGGCCGGGGCGCAGGATCAGCACCAGCGAGAAGATGGCCATCAGGATCGAGAGGCCGATGGGAAAGGCCTTGGGGCCTACCGGGTCGTAGGCGAAGGGCACTTCGATATTCAGGGACTGGGCGACGATGAACGCCGCCAGTCCCATCAGGGCGAAGCCCAGGATGCGATCGGCGGCGAGTCTCATTTTGTCAGTCCCACTTCCTTGGCGAGGGTCTTGAAGTCGGCGACCTGGCCTTTCACGTAATCGTCAAAATCCGCGCCGAACTTCTGGATCGGGAACAGACCGCGCGCTTCACGGATCTCGGCGAATTCCGGTTTTTCGCTCAACTGCTTGAGGCGTTCGACCCAGGCGTCGTAGTCGGCATCGCTGACGTCCTTGCCCATGTAGTAACCACGCCAGATCGGCCAGGTCACGTCATAGCCCTGTTCGGTAGCCGTGGGAATGTCAGAGAAGGCGCCGTCCATGCGTTCTTCGGACAGCGCGGCCAGTACGCGAATCTTGCCGCTGGAAAGCTGGGACTTGAGCTCGGACAGATCACCGGTATAGACCTTGATGTGATTGCCCAGCAGTGCCGCCAGCGCTTCACCGCCGCCCTCGAAGGACACGTAACGCAGCTTGCGCGGCGAGACATCGATGGACTTGGCGATCAGCGCGGCCTTCATCCAGTCCTGGCTGCCGATGGTGCCGCCGGCGCCGAAGGGAATCTCGCTGGGATGTGCCTTGAGGTCCTGCATCAGTTCATCGAGGGTCTGCCACGGGGCGTCTGCATTGACGACCACCGCGCCATAGTCGACCCCCAGTGCGCCAACCCAACGGACGTCATCGGCGCTGAACTTGCCGAACTTGCCCAGCGCGAGATTGACGGCGGCACCGGTGCTGGCGGCCACGACCAGATTGGGGTCATCACTGCGTACCCCGATGACGTGGTTGTAGGCGACCGCGCCGATGCCACCCGGCATGTAGGTGACCATCATCGGCGAGTCGATGATGCCGGTTTCCAGCAGGCCGTTGGCGGCCAGGCGGCAGGTGAGGTCGTAGCCACCGCCGGGCTTGGCCGGGGCGATGCATTCGCTCTTGTCGGCCGCGGCGGCGGGCATGGCGACCAGGCTTGCCGCGGCCAGCGCGAGCGGCGCAGCCATGGCGGCGGCGAGGCGCAACGGCGTGATGTCGCGAAGGGAAGAGGGCAGGCGTCGGGACTGGCGCATGGTGTGCTCCTGATGGCTGTTGTTTTTGTCTTCACAGCGCCTTTTGCTTTATGTTCATGGCGACAGGGTGGCGCTGTCTGATCGGTATATCGCAGCGGTAGTTGCGATACCGGCATGGTAGGAGCGCGACCTTTCATCAACCTGTCACTTTCCCTTCCCCTTACTGAGACTTTGGATGCATGCGCCTGCTCGTCGTCGAGGATGATCCCCTCATTTCCCGCACCCTGCAGCGCAGTCTGTCGACGCTGGGCTATGCCATCGATGTCTTCGATACTCTGGCACCTGCACGGGACGCGGCGCGCCAGGGCGGCTTTGATCTGATCCTGCTTGATCTCGGCCTGCCGGATGGGCAGGGCATGGACCTGCTGTCGGAGTTGCGTCAGCGCAATGACCTGACGCCGGTGCTGATCATCACGGCGCGGGATGGGGTGGACGACCGGGTGCGTGGACTGGATCTTGGTGCCGATGATTACCTGGCCAAGCCGTTCTCGCTGGTGGAGATGGAAGCCCGTGTGCGGGCCTTGCTGCGGCGCAGTCAGGGGCGCAGTGACAACACGCTTCGCTTCGGCCCGCTTGCCATGTCGACCCGCAGCGGCACTTTCACGCTGGTGGGCGCGACGCTGGATCTGCCACCACGGGAGCGTCTGCTGCTGGAAAGCCTGATGCTGCACGCCGGCAAGGTGGTGTCGCGGGAGGTGATCGAAGGCAAGGTATTCGGCTATGGCGAGGTGGGCTCGAATGCGTTGGAGGTCTACATCAGTCGGCTGCGCAAGCGCCTGGCAGGCAGTGAGATACAGATCCGTACCCTGCGTGGGCTGGGCTATCGTCTCGAGATGACAGACGCTGGATGATCATCCACGGCAAGCTGCGCAATCGCCTGCTGGGGTGGATGCTGAGCATGATGCTCATCGTCGGCGGGCTCGTGTTGATCGATGCCTGGGTCACCAGTCAGCGCTCGGCCCAGCGCGCCTTCGACAATCAGCTCGAGGATGCGCTGCTGGCCATGTCAGAAGCCATCCAGTGGCAGGATGACAAGCCGCGCATCATGATGCCGCCGGCTGCCCTCAAGATTCTCTCCACACGACATCAGGAACGTGTCTTCTACCGCCTGCTGGATGATCAGGGGCAAGTACTGGCCAGCAACCTCGAGATCCCGCTAACCCCGCAGATGCTGCGCGAGGCTGGAGAAAGGGATGTCTGGCAGGACATCCGTTATCAGGGCGTCACGTGGCGGCTGCACGCGCGCAGCGTGCGTTCCGCAGGCTGGGAGCGACAATTTCGTGTGCAGCTCTGGGTCGGACATACCACCGAAGGGCGCCGGCAGCTGGCGCGCGAGCTGATGATTCGAGCCACGGGCCGCATGCTCATCATGGGGGTGCTGGCGGTGGTGATGATCCTGATCACGCTGAGGCTGGCGCTGACACCGCTCAAGCGTCTGCGGCATCAGTTGCGTCGGCGTCAGCCGCAGGATGCCACGCCGCTGGAGGGCACCATGCCGGAAGAGATGCGCGAGCTGGTCGAGACGCTGGAGCAGCTTTTCCACCGCCAGGGAGAATCCCGCGATGCGTTGCTGCGTTTTACCGCCGATGCCAGCCACCAGCTGCGCACGCCGCTGGCGGGAGTGCAGAATCTGGCGGAGTTCGCGCTGACGAGCTCATCACCTGACGAATGGCGCGCAGCGCTCGGGGATATCCACGCCAGCGCTGCACGCACCAGTCGCCTGGCGGGGCAGTTGTTGAACCTGACGCGGCTGCGTCACCTGGCATTGCCCACCGAGCAGGATGCGCTGGATCTCGGTGAACTGCTTCGCGGCGTGGTGCTGGAGTGGGTGGATCACGATCTCGCGCGCCTGCATGACCTGGGGCTGGCCGAACTGCCTGCACCGCCGGTCTGCGTGATTGGCGAGTCGTGGGCGCTGCGCGAACTGATCGGCAATCTGATCGAGAATGCGTTGCGCTACACCCCGCCCGGCAGCGAGATCACCCTGCGCCTTGCTGCCCATGACGATAGCGTGCTGCTCAGCATCGAGGACAACGGCCCCGGTGTGCCGAAGGAGATGCTGGAACGACTCTGTCAGCCCTTCGAGCGCGCAGGGCGTCAGGACACCGACGGTTCGGGTCTTGGGCTGGCGATCGTCGAGACGATTGCTCTGCGCCATCAGGCTGACTTGCAGGTCACCAATCGCGATGTGGGAGGGCTGTGCATTCGCATCCGCTTTCCGAGGTGGCCGTCATGAACCTCATGTCTGACAGGCTGCGCGACACCCCATGGGCCCGCCGAGTCACGAGTTGCCTGGTGCTGGCCCTGTGGGCAGGTCTCGCCACTTTCCTGGCTGCCAGGCCAGTCATGGCGGCACAGGACCGCCTGGTCATTGAAGCGGCAATGGATCGCCAGGTCGCGGCGCCCTTGCTGGCGGCCTTCGCGCGCCAGTATCCCGCCATCGAGATCGTCTATCACGATCGCACGACGATGACGCTCAATGCACTGGCCGTTCAGGACGACGCGGGGGCCGATATCATCATCAGCTCGGCGATGCCCTGGCAGGTGGCGCTGGTCAATCAAGGACTGGCTCAGCGACTGGACAGCGAGGCTGCAAGGCAATGGCCCGAGTGGGCCAAGTGGCGCGATGAAATCTTCGCCTTCACCTTCGAGCCCATCGTGATGGCCTACCGGCTGGATCTCGCGACCAGAATGATGCCGCCATCCTCGCATGCCGACGTACTGAACCTGCTGACGGAGCATGCCGAGACACTGACGGGGCGAGTCGTGGCCTATTCGCCCTCGAAGAGCGCACTGGGATACGCGCTCCATCTTCAGGATTCCTACTATTCAGGACGCTTCTGGAAACTGGTCGCGGCGCTCGGACAGGTCGACACCACTCTCGAGACCAGCACGCAGCGCATGCTGGAAGGCCTGAGCGACGGCCGCTACTGGCTGGGGTACAACCTGCTGGGGTCCTACGCCATCCGCTGGGCACAGTCCCACCCTGAGGTCATCGTGCAGATGCCCACTGACTATGCGCTGATCTCCATGCGCACCGCCTTCATCCACCGCGATGCTCCGCATCCGGAGGCTGCGCGAACCTTCATGGATTTCCTCATCGGACGGCAAGGGCAGCATGTGCTGGCGGGCGAGACACCGCTCTACAGCATCCGCACGGATATCACCGGCCCCTACACCGCCCAGTCGCTGCGGGATCAGGTCGGCCAGCGGCTCTACCCGCAGCCTCTGGACGCCTCGATTCTGAGCATGCTGGACACGGCGCGTCGTCACGATTTTCTCGACCGCTGGTTCGATGCCTACTCCGGCGGTACGCCGACCCCCTGACGCAAGCGCATCCGCCGGCGCATCCCGCCGCAGGCCACGTCGTACGGGGCTCTAGTTGACCAGATGGTTAGTGTCAGGGGGGAGCGAAATCGCGAGATTGATAGCCTGCGACGTTTGTCTCGAGTGGGGCGAATGGGTTATCATGGGTGATTACCTCGCAGCAACCGCTAGAACCGTAGTCATGGCGCCCGTCCATCGGGCCCTGCACTGCGGCTTTCGCGCATCCCTCATAAACTGCTACTGGGCGTTCGACATGCTACGTATAGCGCAAGAAGCTCTGACGTTTGATGACGTTCTTCTCGTCCCCGGCTACTCCGAGGTCCTCCCCAAGGACGTCAGCCTGAGATCACGTCTCACACGCGACATCAGCGTCAATATCCCGCTCATCTCCTCTGCGATGGATACCGTCACCGAAGCTCGCCTGGCCATCGCCATGGCGCAGGAAGGTGGTGTCGGCATCATCCACAAGAGCATGAGCATTGCCCAGCAGGCCGCGGAAGTCCGCAAGGTCAAGAAGCACGAGAGCGTCATCGTGCGTGACCCGGTCACTGTCAGCCCGAAGGCCAAGATCCAGGATCTGCTGGCGATGTCCGAGGAGCATGGCTACTCCGGCTTCCCGGTGGTCGAGGGTGAATACCTGGTCGGCATCGTGACCGGTCGCGACATGCGCTTCCAGCCTGACTTCAGCGATACCGTCGCCGGCATCATGACCGGCCGCGACAAGCTGGTCACCGTGCTGGAAGGCACGCCGCTGGAACAGATCAAGGCCAAGCTGCAGGAAAGCCGCATCGAGAAGATGCCAATCGTCGATGACGAATTCCGCCTGCGCGGTCTCGTCACCGTTCGCGACATCGAGAAGGTCAAGACCTACCCGAACGCGGCGAAGGACAGCAACGGCAGCCTGCTGGTCGGCGCCGCCGTCGGCACCGGCCCGGAAACCCCGGACCGCGTCGCGGCTCTCGCCGAAGCCGGCGTTGACGTCATTGTCGTCGACACCGCTCACGGTCACTCCAAGGGCGTGATCGACCGCGTCGCCTGGGTGAAGGAGCATCATCCGAAGATTCAGGTCATCGGTGGCAACATCGCGACCGCCGAAGCCGCCATCGCCCTGGCAGAAGCCGGCGCGGACGGCGTCAAGGTCGGCATCGGCCCGGGTTCCATCTGCACCACGCGCATCGTCGCCGGTGTCGGCGTGCCGCAGATGAGCGCCGTCGCCAACGTCGCGGCCGCCATGGCCAAGTATGACGTGCCGGTCATCGCCGATGGCGGTATCCGCTTCTCCGGTGACATCGCCAAGGCCATCGCCGCAGGCGCCAGCATCGTCATGATCGGCGGCCTGCTCGCCGGTACCGAGGAAGCGCCGGGTGAAGTCGAGCTGTTCCAGGGCCGTACCTACAAGGCGTATCGCGGCATGGGTTCCATGGGCGCCATGTCCCAGACCCAGGGTTCCAGCGATCGTTACTTCCAGGACAAGAACGCCGGCGTCGAGAAGCTGGTACCGGAAGGCATCGAAGGCCGCGTGCCCTACAAGGGCATGATGAGCGCCATCGTGCACCAGCTGATGGGCGGCCTGCGTGCCTCCATGGGCTACACCGGCAGCCAGACCATCGAAGAGATGCGCACCAAGCCGCAATTCGTGCAGATCACCGGTGCCGGCTTCGCCGAATCCCACGTCCACGACGTGCAGATCACCAAGGAAGCGCCCAACTATCGGCGCGACTGAGACATAGCGAAGCGCGATGCAAAGCGGGAGCCCTACACGGGTTCCCGCTTTGCTTAGGTCGAAGAAACTTCTGGTCTCGGCTATTCTCGGCGCCAGATTGTGTCGACCCCGCGCTCCCTCGCAGCTCCGAAGCGGGTCACATGACTCCCCAATGAGAGACTGAAGATGCAAGACATCCATTCCCACAAGATCCTGATCCTCGATTTCGGCTCCCAGTACACTCAGCTGATCGCACGTCGCGTGCGTGAGCTGGGCGTGTTCTCCGAGGTGCGTGCCTTTGACATCACCGAGGAAGAGATCCGCGAGTACAACCCCAACGGCATCATCCTGGCCGGTGGCCCGGAATCCGTGACCGAGCTGGACTCGCCGCGTGCGCCGCAGTGCGTGTTCGAGATGGGTCTGCCGGTGTTCGGCATCTGCTACGGCATGCAGACCATGGCCGAGCAGCTCGGCGGCAAGGTCGAAGGCTCCAACGTGCGCGAATTCGGCTATGCCCAGATTCGTGTCGATGGTGAGTCCGCGCTGTTCAAGGACATCAAGGACCACCTGGACGACGAAGGCCGCCCGCTGCTCGACGTCTGGATGAGTCACGGTGACAAGGTCGCGAAGGTCCCGGAGACCTTCACCGTCACCGCCTCCACCCCGAGCTGCCCGATCGCCGCCATGGCGTGGGAAGAGAAGCAGTTCTACGGCGTGCAGTTCCACCCGGAAGTCACCCACACCCTGCAGGGTCAGCGCATCCTCGAGCACTTCGTGATCGAGATCTGCCAGTCCGAGCGCCTGTGGACCCCGGCCAAGATCATCGAAGACCTGACCGATCGCGTTCGCGCCCAGGTCGGTGACCGCAAGGTGCTGCTCGGCCTGTCTGGCGGCGTCGACTCCTCCGTGGTCGCGGCGCTGCTGCACAAGGCCATCGGTGACCAGCTGACCTGCGTCTTCGTCGACAACGGCCTGCTGCGCAAGAACGAAGGCGACCAGGTCATGGAAACCTTCTCTCGCCACATGGGCGTCAAGGTCATCCGTGTAGACGCCGAAGACCTCTTCCTCGGCAAGCTCAAGGGTGTCAGTGACCCGGAAGCCAAGCGCAAGGCCATCGGCAACACCTTCATCGAAGTGTTCGATGCCGAAGCCGCCAAGCTCAAGGACGTCGACTTCCTCGCCCAGGGCACCATCTACCCGGACGTGATCGAATCCGCTGCCAGCAAGACCGGCAAGTCCCACGTCATCAAGTCCCACCACAATGTCGGCGGCCTGCCGGACGACATGAAGATGGAACTGGTCGAGCCGCTGCGCGAACTGTTCAAGGACGAAGTCCGCAAGGTCGGCCTCGAACTCGGCCTGCCGTACGACATGGTCTACCGTCACCCCTTCCCGGGGCCGGGTCTGGGCGTGCGTATCCTCGGTGAAGTGAAGAAGGAATACGCGGACATCCTGCGTGAAGCCGACGCCATCTTCATCGAAGAACTGCACAACTTCGACTGGTACCACAAGACCAGCCAGGCGTTCGCCGTCTTCCTGCCGGTCAAGTCCGTCGGCGTCGTCGGCGATGGCCGTCGTTACGAGTGGGTCATCGGTATCCGTGCCGTCGAGACCGTCGACTTCATGACGGCCCGCTGGGCGCACCTGCCGTATGAGCTGCTGGAGAAGGTCTCCAACCGCATCATCAACGAGCTGGAGCACGTCTCGCGCGTCACCTATGACGTCAGCAGCAAGCCGCCGGCCACCATCGAGTGGGAATGATCGCCTGACGATCACCCCTCGCTGAGCTGAGGCAGCGTTCTGTCGAGCTGATCGAGACGAGAATGCAGCAAGCAAAAAGCCCTTCTGGCCATTGGCCGGAAGGGCTTTTTTGTATCTATTCTGATTCGGCAGTGATTGTGGCCTTCATTTGTGAGCAAGGTGCTGCCAACAGAAGACATGATCCTAAGATAGAAGTTATCGCTGTAAAAGAGGCTATGTTCCATAACAGATTGGCTGGGTATGCCTACAAAGACATGACGAAATCGGTCGATAAAATCGAAAAAATGAGACGCTGCCCGTTTGGCCGATGCATGTAGTTATAAAGCACACAGGCCGGTAGTGGTGCACCGGCTCATATATATGCCAGATCTATGGTAAAAATATAGCTTATTTATTGGAAAATGCTTCCTCAGAGATTTAGTTCTTCTATTTTTTTCGGATAATGTCTAGTAATGAAAGTAGCTAGAGGTCGTCATCGGTCAAATCTAACTAAATGACTAAACTCAGCGTATCACTACACATCAAGTTAATAAAAAGTTGAAGTATTGAAGGGTTACCATTATGATCTTTTTTATTCTTTGTAATATCTTTGGTGAGTTAGAAAGGGGATTGGCGAATGCGAAACGTTGTTAGTGACGATAAAATTAATAACTTTAGAGATTTGGTTAACTCAAATTCTAGCTTTGTATATCAAATCTACAAAGATAAAGGTGGTAAAAATCTTTTTAACCTAGTTTGCTCTGCTATGGATTGGATCTCTGTCTCTATTAGGCACTTAGAAAATGCGCCAGAGTTTGACAAAAATATAGATAGCAAATGTATGCAGGTCTACTCTCTAATCTCTTCAATAGACCTCGTTTTTGAGTCAATAAAACAACTTCATCGAGTGTTTATAGCTGATAATAAAGATCCGTTTTCTGGTGATAAGATATGTTTTAAAGATCGTCTCTTCGCTGATGAAGATGATAATAATTATTTCAAAACTATCAGGGCGTGTTTCGGTGCTCACCCCGTAAATCTTAAACAAGATAATTCAAAACGTTTCGCAAGTTGGCCATTTCCAAGTCATTTCAACACTGGGGATTTAAGTGTTCATTTGTACAGTCGAGATGTGGGTAAAGAAGACTTAACGTTAAACCTCAATATCAATGAACTGTTAAAGTTTCTTAAAATTCGTTATGAGTATCTTGATATTATTGCTAATAGAATTGAAGCACTGTTTGTTGAGTATCAATGCAGACTATCAAAAGAAAAGATTGAGACTAAACAAGACCCTTTAGAACAACTCTATATTCTTCGCTCTGAGTCAGAAGGCCGGTTAGATAACGATTACTATAACGGAGAGATTAACGATCTGATTATGATATTTGAAGCGGATGTGACCGATGCTGATCTTGTGCCATTGGCTGATAGATATAAGCAATCCCTCTTGCCTCTGATTGAAGAGATTAAGACGAATCTTCAAAAAATGAACATCAGTGATCTAGGGGCCGATAGTAAATTGAGAATAAGATCTGGCCTTGATAAAGTGTTGCAATATGAACTTGGTAAGTTTTACATTTGGGTCCACGGTGGCAGATACGACCCACTACTCGAGTACTATTTTGAAAGGTTTAATGCTTTGACTAACGGTAAGTTCAAGTTCAGCAAAAGCGATGACATCAAACTTTCTTTTCTTAAGGTAAAGCTTATGTTAACTGAATGATGTGGGTGAATGTGGTCAGCTATTATCTTTTGATACACATTGATTTTCATATTTAAAGGCTGCCTGAATAATATAGTTTTAGATTTGTCTTTTGACTTATAAGGGGTAAGAGATATGGTGTAGAGTATAGAATAAATGGCACTACCATATACTTTGGGTCGGTATTGTAACTAGTTGTTTGCTTGAGGATTTTGTGGGTTTTAGGTCGCGAGTGTTTTCTAGTGCTTTTTATTGTTACGTCGGTGCTGAACTGACTTCTCGGTCGACTTGATTATTATTTTTGCTGTAGGTTTGAACCCATGATTTGATCCTTATCTGATGAGGTTATTTCTCGTTGTATAACCTTTGGGAAGAGTTTATAACTTTTAAGTTGTGTATGAAAAACAAATAAAAAGCCCTTCTGGCCATTGGCCGGAAGGGCTTTTTTTGTGGACGCGATTCAGGGAACGCTTACCGCCTTGTTTACTGCAGTTCGAATCACTCCTACTTGGCAGGCCCTTGCCTGGCTTTCTGCAGGTTCAGCCGGACGCCGTGGGCGGAGTGGAAGAAGCCGAAACCGGCCAGTGGGCGGGTGGCACCGTCGGGCGTTTGCCAGTAGACATCGGCGCGGTGGTTGCGGACTTCGTGCATCACGGCGTCGTATTGCAGCAGCAGTGAGTCCGGTTCGGGTTTTTCGGTCTTCACGTTCCATTGCGTGATGACCAGCACATAGTCGCCGAGTTGTGGCTGATAGGTGGATGCGAGGCGCGCTCCCACAAGTTGCAGCGTCAGTGGCGTGTGATTCGCTGACAAGGCGAGGTGGTGACGGAGGTAGTCGCCGAGTTGATCCACCAGTGGCTGCGGCAGAGGCTGGCCTGGTGCCTGCTCACCAAGGGCTGTCAGTTCCGGCGCGGCGATCAGCAGGTCTTCACGCGGGAACTGGAGCGTGAGGTGCAGCGTGTCCTTCGGTTGCTGCTCGAATGTCAGCACGCTGCCCGGCAGGGCGTGGGCGTGAGCCGTCTCGATGAGGCCGCCTCCCGCCCCGCTGGCCCCATTGCCGAGGGAGATCACGGCAAGGGCGAGCAGGGCGGTGCGCCAGGAAACGCGCCGGCTCATTCGGTCTGGCCGCCGTAGTCGTCGGTGCGATCCCGCCATACCGAGTGCGGGTGGTTGCCGACCTTGTCGGTGGACTTGTTCGACTGCAACGAGAATTCGATCCACAGCGAGGGGCCGTGGATACGCACGTAATCGTTCTCGGCGCTGACCTGGGGCGTGCCGGAGAAGCCGAGGTAGGTGTCCGGCAGCTCTGCGGTGTACTTCGCCATGTAGGCCTTGGCCTCCGGCGCGGAGATGTCGTCCACGTAGGTCTCGATGGCGGTGAGCAGCAGCGCTTGCTGGTCATCATCCAGCTTGGAGACGGGAATGCCTTCATAGCTTTCGGGGATGGCATCGTCGGCCTGGGGGCCAGCGAGGATGTCACGGTAGGTGCCTTCCAGTGTCGCTTCGGCCTTTTGATCCTCGGAAAGCGAGCTGAGCAGGGTGGAGAAGGCATCGCGTTCCTGGGTCAGCGGCTCGTTGACGCGCCCGTTCATCTCGAAATACGGGAAGGGTTCCACGCCACGGAAGGAGGGCGTGGCACCGGCCAGCTTGCCGTCGGTGTAGGTGTTGGCGAAGGCCATGTGGTGGCCGCCGTAGTACAGCTCCCAGGTGCCGCTCTCACCCGGCGTGCCGAGGAAGGCGAACTTGGTGTTGTAGGAGGAGTAACCGGCCTTGTAGTCGGTGCTGACGGTGTTGATGTAGTCATCGGCATTGAGCGTCTGAATCATCTCGTCGAAGCCTTCATCCGGCGCGTGGCCGGTGGCTTCCAGCATGATCGCCTTGACGAGGCCGCGCTGCTTGATGTTCAGCTCGCCCAGCAGCACGCCGGGGCGTTTCGGGAAGGCGCCAGCGGGCAGGTTGCTCCAGTTCTCGGCCTCTGCGAGGGAGTAGTCATGCTGCAGGTTCTTGAGGATGTCATCGTCGGAGATATCGGCCTTGAGCAGATCAATCAGGCACAGCATGCGCTCATAACCTGGCGTGTCGCCGCACTCGGCGGCGCTCTCGGGGATAGGCACGCTCTGCATCTGGGTGCTGGTATCGCCCATGCGCGCGCGCAGCGCCTCGCTCAGGGCCTGGTCTTCCGCTGACATCGGCGGCGGGCCATCGTGATCGGGCGGCGGCCCGTCGTGCCCTTGTTGTGCAAGGACGGGGAAGGACAGGAGCGCGGCCAGCGCGGCTCCTCCGGTCACTGCGAGACGTCGGGACATCGATGGGCCTATTTTCCGGGGACAGGAAGAAAACCTTAGCCCGCCTGACGTCGAGCAGGAAGCCTTCGCCAGATGAATTCTTTGTGCACATGCCGTGGGCTGCGCGTCGGCTGGCGACGACAGCCACTGGCTATCTCGCGCCTCACGTCAGCGTCAGATCACCGTCGTGTTCGAAGCACCTTACCTCGCCGCTGACGGGATCAATGAACTCGAATCCCTTGGAGAGCAGCTGCAAGGGGCGCGCGTAGTCATCCGGCGGTAAAAGTATTGTTATAATAGTTGATATGAATTATGTGTCAGAGCTAGTTTGATTGACGGTAAGTGTTATTGATGCATATGTAGTTATAGCTCTCCCGGTAGTTTTCAGAAGAGCTATAACGTTTTTGAGTTTTTGTACTTGTTATTTTGCTTTGTTATCGTGCGGTTTTATTGTTGTGTCTATATTTGGAATTCTCAGTATCCCATAAGCTAGAAATAATAATGCAATGCTACTTAAGCCTAGAGGCCCGTTATTTTCTTGACCTCCACTACCTATAAGAGACAGTGATGTAACTATTATCCCTGCTGGGAACATCAATACAAGCGCTAATAATTTATTTATCCTTCTTCTCGCTATGATAAACCTCACCATATATATAGGTGGTAGTATCATGATCGAGCCTGTGAACAGCATCATAGAGCTAAAAAAGAGCATGAAACTAGCATCAGATTCTTTTGGTAAATAGAACGCGATGGCTAAAGGAGATAATAACAATAGGAGCCAAATAATAAACCATCCGGAATTATGTTTATAAGCACGTTTTAGCCAAATAACTTTATTAATGCCTTTTTCTTTTCTGCATTCAGGGCATATCTTGTCATATAATGAAAAATGGCTTGAGGGGGTGTTGCAGCTACTACATTTCTGTTGCATTGTAAGTCTTTTTAGATTAAATGAATTTTTGACTACCTTATACAGTCTTGCTTATATTAACATCATGAAATGTTTTTCTTCAATAGCACTGTATGAATATGGTTAAGATTTTGAGCGTGGGTGTTCAAAGCATCTTTCTGGGTGAGAGAGGATTCATTTCTTCTGATGCATCTTGATAAACTGAGGTTTGTCAGTATATCTGTAGCTGGCTAGTCTACTTTCAGGCTTTGGCTATACATGAAGCACCTTTCCTCGCCGCTGACGGGATCAATGAACTCGAATCCCTTGGAGAGCAGCTGCAATGGGCGCGCGTAGTCATCCGGCGAGAGCGGTTGCAGCTCGGGGTAATAGCGGTCATTCAGGATCGGCCAGCCCAGTGACTGCATGTGCACCCGCAGTTGATGGCGACGCCCGGTGATGGGGTGCAGATCGAACAGCGCCCGACTACCGCGTTGCGCGACACAGCGGATCAACGAGTGGCTGTTGGGCTCGCCT
This sequence comes from Cobetia sp. 5-11-6-3, assembly GCF_013374055.1. NCBI lineage: Bacteria > Pseudomonadati > Pseudomonadota > Gammaproteobacteria > Oceanospirillales > Halomonadaceae > Cobetia > Cobetia sp. 5-11-6-3. The sequence continues at coordinate 241,683 of NZ_BLWJ01000002.1, forward strand.
TCGGAGACCTGAAAGCGAAAGCGTTGCTCGGCCTGTTCAAGGCGATTCTTCACCTCCCACTGCTGGCCCACCAGGGTCTCCTCGCTGTGGGTTTCGGCAATGGCCTGATAGGCCTTGTGGATATTCCGCGACTTGAACAGCTCATGATAGCGGTGGCGCGATTCGGGATTCAGTGAGCATAGCACCAGCCCGGCGGTGGCCCTGTCCAGGCGATGCACCGCCTGCAGCGCCTCTATTCCGGTACTGTCGCGCAGGCGCTGCTGCAGGCACTCGTTCACGTACAGGCCACCGGGTGTCACCGGCAGAAAGTGTGGCTTGTAGGCCACCAGGATGTGCTCGTCCTGATGGAGAATCCGCTCCGCGAAGGGGATGCTCGGCTCGCGCGCTACCTCGCGGTAATAGAAGACGCGCAGATGTGGCTGGTAGGGCGTCTGCGGGGTGATCAATGCGCCATCCTCGCGATGCACCTTGCCGGTGGCCATGCGCTCGCGCCAGGTGGCCTCATCGATGGCCGGAAACTTCTGCAGCAGATATTCCAGTACCGTCGCCACGCCGGGGTTGATCTGCGGCAGGCTCAGCTTGGAGGGGCGGGCGGAAATGGACATGGAAGGCATCACGGTGGCGAGAAGAAAGGGCGAGCGTGGGGCGAGCAAGCCTCACCCTCATGGCGATGGCCCAGTGTAACCGAGCGACGCATGGCTGTCGGGGCAGATGGCCTTGCGAGAGGTTGGTGCGGGAGTGGAGCGATGCGTGCGAGAGGCTTGCCGAGGTGACCAGCGCGGCCTGCGAGTGGCGGTGTTGGCTGTGGATATGCAGGTTATCTTTAGAAGAAAATAGCCAAATAACCTTTGTCGTCTTACGCTGAAAGCCACGCATGACGAGGCTTTCATCCCCACCCCCACGACTGGAGCGAAGACGCGATGCAAGATGCCAACAGCCACCTGCCGATTGCCATCATCGGGGCAGGCCCGATAGGGCTGAGCGCTGCGGTCAATCTGCTGGCAGCGGGCCTGGAGCCCATCATCTTCGAATCAGGCGAGCAGGTCGGGGAGCATCTGGCTCGCTGGGGGCATGTGCGCATGTTCTCGCCGTGGTCCTACAACGTGGACCCCGTGGCAGCCGAATGGCTCACGCCCACCGGCTGGCAGGCGCCACGAGCGGATGCCTTCCCCACCGGCGCGGAGCTGCTCGCCGACTACCTTCAGCCGCTGGCCGCGCTGCCGGAGATTGCCTCCCGCCTGCATACCGCGACACGGGTCACGCATGTCAGTCGCCTGCAGCATGATGTGCTGCGCTCCAATGGGCGAGAGGAGGCACCTTTCGTGCTGCGTGTCTCGGGGCCGGATGGCGAGCGCGACGTGCTGGCACGGTCGGTGATCGATGCCTCCGGCACCTTCCAGTGCCCCAATGGCATCGGGGCGCATGGCATTCCCGCACTGGGGGAACTCGCGGCGGCAGAGCGGATCGCCTACGGCGTGCCGGATATCACCGGCAAGGCGCGGGATGACTATGCCGGCAAGACGGTGCTGGTGGTCGGGGGTGGGCATTCGGCCTTCAACGCGCTGCAGGATCTGGTCAGCCTGGCCGAGCAGAATCCGGACACGCGCATCCTGTGGGGCGTGCGCTCCGCCACGCTGCACAACGTCATCCGCTCACCCAAGGACGATGAGCTGCAGGAGCGCCGGGCACTGGAAGTGCGTATCCAGCAATGGTTGGAAGACGGCAGATTCGAGGTCGTGACCAATCTTGCCATCGAGGCGATTCATCCACAGGGAGAGCAGGGTGCTCGCCTCGTGGTGGAAAGCGGTGGCCAGCGCCTATCGGCGGTAGACCGCATCATCGCCGCCACCGGCTTCCGCCCGGATCTCGCGCTGCTATCGGAGCTGCGTGTCTCGCTCGACCCCGCCACCCAGAGCCCGGCGCGCCTCGCGCCGCTGATCGACCCCAACCAGCACAGCTGTGGCTCCGTGCCGGAACACGGCGCCGCCGAACTGACCCACGCGGAACCCGGCCTCTATATCCTCGGCATCAAGAGCTACGGTCGCGCACCCACCTTCCTGATGCGCACCGGCTACCGCCAGGTGAAATCCGTCGTCGCCGCACTGCTGGACCCCGACGCCGTCATCCCCGCCCCGGTGTGTGGCGCCACCCGCAGCACTGCCAATCAGGCATCACGCCAGTGTGAGCCAAGCTGTGGGTAAGAGCAGGTAAGGACTGACAATGAAAAAAGCCCTCCCGGCATCGCCGGAAGGGCTTTTTTCATGCGTCTTGCGGACTACGTTCACCGATGGAATGATTTACATGCCCTTATCGCGATGCGCCTTGCCCTCGGACATCCGCTCGCGCCAGGTGGCCTCATCGATGGCCGGAAACTTCTGCAGCAGATATTCCAGCACCGTCGCCACGCCGGGATTGATCTGCGGCAGGCTCAGCTTGGAGGGGCGGGCGGAAATTGACATGGAAGGCCTAAGATTGGGAGGAGCGGCTATTGTACAGATATCAGCTCATCTTGAGTTTGAAGTCTACCGACTTAATAGCATTTATTTATCTTTCTAATGATTCATTTTCCCCAGGTTGAAGTTATATTCCACTATGCTGCTGGGCTAAGCCATAGTGTCATTACTTGCTCTCTAGTTTACAGCATATGAAATAAGCTCCCGACTATGGTGTACTGCTGCTTGAGGTGCTGCTTTAATATATTTTATTAAATTGTATGTATTAAGTTCGCAGAGGTTATTAAGATGTTAATCTTTCATATGGACTGGGTCATTTAAGGCAGCATTTTTTATACTTTTTCCCACTACCACACCTACATTTATCATTTCTGCCCAAACTTTTTTTGTATTTTTTCCCATTTAGTGTTTGGTTTAATGTATTGTTGTTGAACTCCACGATTTTCTTTACTGCGTTATCCATTGCATCACTTTGCTTCCATTCTGAATCTATAATGAATAATTCAATTATTGTTCCTGTTAGAGGGTCTGTAACTATACCTGCCCAAGATCTAGATTTGGTAACGTATTTTCGCATCTCTACATGATTCCGCAATTTGTTACGTCTATACTCTTCATCACCTACAAGAGTATGGATGGTTAACCCGACATCTTCTTGATACATTTGATAGGAAAAGTCATGCAAGGAATTATCTTTTGCAGCTAGTTCGCGTATTTTTATTACAGCGTCATCTAGTTGATCTAAATTTTTATTGCTTGATTTTAATAAAGATAACCCTAGATCAATTAGTTTATCAGAATTATTTTGAGAAATTTTTCTGATAAGCTCACTAGTAAAGCTAGCTTTATTTCTTGTTAGTATACCATTAGGAGTCTTTTTTCCTGGTAATCCAAGTCTTCTAACCATTAATGCGACATCTAATTCAGATGCTATATCATCATGCAGGCTAATAAAGTCAAGATTGTCTTTGTATTGCCATAGATTATTTTTTAAATGCATAGAAAGCAATACTATTTCAGTGCTACCCATGATTCTGTTAGAGAGGTTGCATCTAATGTTAATATAGCTAAACAGATGTAATGGTGTCTCAAGAAATTCCGTTAAAATATCCAGAAAGAAAACATCCATTACTATAGGCGGCGCAAATTTTTTCTTTTTCTTTATATCTAAATATATTTGACACTGGAAGCTCAGTGCAGGATAGCTTTCAGATGTTAAACATATTGGATAACAAGTTACAAGCTTGTCTTTAATTACTATCAATTCTCCATTAGGTTTTTTTAATGTTAAGTTGGTGCCATTTATTAAGGCGTCAGCGCACTCTAAAGCCTGGTCGTAGGCATTCTGAAACCCTTTAATGAAATCGTCTTTGATTATCTCTACTTGGCCTTTACGAGAAGGTATAGTTAATCCTTTAGACTTTGCTTGTATGACTAATGCTTTGTTGCCAAAAAGAACAAGTACATCTATCTCTCCTATTTTCTCAGATGAGCTTTTAAATATATCTATATTGGTTAGAACATTATTTTTTCCGAAAATCTTTTCAAGCTTTTCGAATGCAAATTCTTCAGTGAATTGACCTCTATGCTCTTCAGAACGGTTACGATATTTTTTATCTTCTCTCATCCAAAATATTGGGCTTTCATATAATGCTTGGGCTAGGCTGGCTATATTGAATAGATAGTATTTTTCTTCTTGTTTTATAATGGGTCTAGCGTTTATTATATTAAATTCGCTAATGTTGTTAAAGCTTGCATTTCCAACACTAGACTCTGTGCTAAAGATTTCCAAGAACTTCATTATTCTTTCTTCAGGCTGGCCTGAGTTTAGAGATATTATAGTTGGTGAGATTTCATATAAATTTAAATAAGATTTAGTTGTAATTGCTAGCAAATTACTTCCTGAATTTAGAGAGGTTTCTAAATTTTCATTCATTTCTATGTTTATTGATTTACATATTTCGTAAGCATCATTGATATCAAATCCAAAGTTGTTTATAAGCCAATCCGAATCCTTTTTGTATCGTTCTTTCGCAAACTCCAAAAACTGGAAATCAAATGCTTGTTCTGCACTATAAAATATATACTCTCGTATCATTTCTGAATTTGAGAAGAACTCTTGCATCGGAAGTTTAAGATTATCACGTGAAAATTGTTTGTATCCAGATTCTTTTAGTGAATCATGTAGTTCTGATAACAATTTCTTTGTGCTTTCATATAATGAATATATTTTTGAGGGGGCGATAAGAGTACTATCGTAACCGTTCTTCAACATTAGGCCATGTACTGTTGATGTCTCAGTCCGGATTAGTTTCTCCTTGGAGTACATGTAATTTAGAGACTCGCTTGTAAGATTGCCTTGGAATTCAGTCACATGCTCTTTACGACACAAGTATGAATATACATGTAGAAAACCTGGTTCCGAGCACAAATTTTCTAATTCTTGGAACTTTGCTTTTTCAATACTCATGTAGTTCTCCATCATAAGATTTTTTGATTGCTGATGTTATAAATTAATTTGTAGGATTTATGTTTTTGTGGTAGTTATTGTTATCCTTTATTATATTAGGATGAATTGTTAAGATTTCCAAGTTGTACTCAGTCTAGGGGATGTGATTTTAATCAAAAAAGCCCTCCCGGCATCGCCGGGAGGGCTTTTTCATGCGTCTTGCGGACTACGTTCACCGATGGATGATCTGCGGGTTTCTACTGAGATCATCGTCTTACATCGGGTGTTGCTCTTCTTCGTAGAGCTCGGCCTTGGCGTCGCGGAGGACATCTTCGCAGGCGCTGTGGTTGGCCAGTTGCAGCATCAGATTCTGGCTGAGGGCGAAGCCCTTGCCCAGACAGGTGTCGACCTCTTCGCGACTGAGCGCCGGGGTGACATTGCAGTCAATCTTCATCGTACGACTACCGCCATCAAAGCGGTCGGCGAGGGCGCGCAGGCGCCAGGCAAGCCGTGTTTTCCAGCGGGCGGTGGGGTCGGGGCCTTCCGTCACGTCGAGCGTGCAGCGCCATTCAGGTTTGTAGACCTTCATGTGAACCTCCTCGGCTGGTCGTTTCAATGATCGATCGTGATGTTCTGCTCCGCTTGCTGTGCTTGATGTCTTGCGTTGTTTCTCGTACCGGAAGTCCGTTCCAGACGTGCTCCTGATCGTCGTGCGCGTGCATCTGCCACGAGGGCGGCGGCGAGACATGGACTGTCGTCAACCGGGCCCGTCACTTCACCATACGAGTTTTGGGCCCGGGTTACATCAGTTCGAGTGTAAACGTTGGTTATCCTCATGTGTTCTCAGCAGGCATTCCAGTGCCAGATGCAGCCAGTCAAAGGTGTCACGCGGGGCTACCGCTGGCGAATCATCAGGGCTGAGGGCTCTGGTGTGCTCGCCCAGCAGCTCCGTAAGCGTCTCGATCTGCATGGCGTGATGTAATGCGAATGTCTCAAGCTCCCCACTGGTAGACCAGATCTCCTGCATCACGGTCGGCACGGCGCTCATGGCGCAGGCGGCGTCCAGTATCTCGCCGCGTTCACGCTCGGCCTGTATGCGCGCGGCATGCTCCAGCAGCCTTGCGCTCAGGGCGGGAAAGCGTGCCTGGGCTATCGCGGGCGGCAGGTGGGAGGGAGATGTGCACGGCGGGTGGGCAGAAGCGTCGCGGGGTGCCTGCCAGCGGCGCAGCGGTGCGCCGGATGTCGGCGTGTCTGGTTGAGAGGCCATGTGGATAACTCCAGTGTGCAAGCGCCAGTGCTACAGGTGTCTTGAGGATGGACAGGCATTCAAGCGTTGTCAGTCGCGGCAGGAGAGCAGAGATGAGGCGGCATCACCGCTGACGCAGCAGTGACTTGCGCTGAAGAGCGCAATCGCGTGATGGACTGCCAAGTGGTTCATTTCGCGAGAAAAAAGTCGATCTGGATGCAACCAGACCTCAATGGTGTGCGTACACAGGAAGACGTGCCCGGCACGAGGCGGCGCTGACTGCCTGACAGGCCCATTTCCTCTGGAGAGAATTGACATGACGAAGTACGCCGATCGAATCCGCATTTCCCTGCTGCTGCTGCGCCTCGGGGTCTTCCTCGTGATGACCATGTGGACGTTGGACAAGTTCTTCAATCCCGGTCACGCCGCGGCCATCTTCGAGAAGTTCTATTCCATCGGCGGTGTCGGCGAAGGCATCGTCATCGTGATCGCCGCCATCGAGATGGTGCTGTTGCTGATGTTCCTGGCAGGCGTGAAGAAGACCCTCACCTATGGGCTGGTGCTGGTGCTGCATGCCGGTTCCACGCTGTCCGCCTTCAATCAGTATCTCGCGCCGTGGGAGCACCTGCTGTTCTTCGCCGCCTGGCCGATGCTGGCCGCCTGTGTGGCGCTGTTCCTGCTGCGGGAAATCGATACCTGCTTCACCCTCGGCGGCAAGCAGGCACGTCTCGCGCAAGCACAGACCCAGGCCGGCTGAATCTCGGGTTCGTGAGTCACCCGTTGCCTGTGCGCTGACAGCAAGCGCCAGTAGCCAAAAGGCCCGGTCATGCGATGCATGGCCGGGCCTTTCATGTGCTTGCTGCAGGGTGTCGTGTGTGTCTTTCGCCTAGTGTATCAGAGTGTCATTTCTCGTTATTGTTATCTTTGTGATAATCATGATGACGTTGTTGAGGTTGGTAGCGCCTTGTTGACGTATTCATAACGACGCCAGATCATTACGTAAGATCTGACGCAAGGCGTGGCATGGGCCCTCATGCCTTGTCGGTGCATGCCTTGTCGATGAATGTCAGGCGATGCATGTCAGGCGATGCAGGTCAGGCGATGCTGGAGCGCAGTGGCGAGGACAGAGTCTCGCTCAGCGTGTTCAGCGCCGTGGTCAGCTCGCGTTCGGCCTCCTTCACGCGTTGTGCGCCAGAGGATGGCGCTGCCTGCTCGGCCAGCTGGGTGGCGGCGGACAGCGGGTCCGTCACCGGTGCTGCCACATGCTGCGTTTCCAGGCGTGTGAGGATGGTCTCCAGCGCTGGCAGGCTTGCGTTGTTGTGGAATTGCCAGACGCCGTAGATGCGGCCATCGAAGGCGGCTTCACTGCCCAGGGTGGGGTCTGCCGCCAGTCCGGCGCCGAGTCCGAACAGGTAGAGGCCCTCAAGGAGGTTGCCTGAGAGGTCTCGGGGATTGCCGGTGGCATCGGAATCCAGTCCGCCCTTCACCTGGCTGAGCGGCAGCGGCTGACGCGTCGCATCCAGCAGGCGCGGCAGAATCGGCTGATAGCCGTTGCACTGCACCACTACCGGCGCGTCGGCCAGTGCTTCGCTGGCCGCGAGCAGGCGTTGCTGAGGGCCGGGGCCGGTCTGGATGAGCCTGACCTGCATGTCGCAGTCTGCTATCCGGCCGCTGGAGAGCACTTGCTGGCCGATGCTCAGGGCACGGTAGCGCAGCCCACCGGAGCGATTGATGCGTCCGCTGATGGGGCAGACATCGCGCTCGGCATCATAGGGGTAGCCCGCGGCCTTGGCCTCTTCGGCGTTCTCGAAGAACAGCCGGACAGGCGAGCGGTGGAGCAGGGTGATCTCGTCGATGCGCGTCTTGTGGAATGCGCTGGCGAGCAGATCCAGCATCGAGAAGGCGCTGTGGGAGCCACCCACCACGCAGACACGCCCACCACGCCGCAGGCGCGGCAGCAAGAGGCTGCGCAGCTGACCTTCCGGCATGCGCAGCAGTTCATCACCGCTGTAGATGCGCGCACGCGGTGACAGGGACAGTCCCTGGCGCGAGAGGTCCTGGGTCAGGTGTTCCGGGCATTGATAGCCGCCGAGATTGAGCACCAGGTTGGAGGTGCGAATCCGTGTCGGACGTGACGCGTGTTCCGGCGTGTGAGTCAGCGTCAGCAGATTGTCATCCTCGATACGCTCAACCTCATCGAGACTCGTGCCGCACCACAGCTCCACGCCGGCAAGGCGGGTGGCGTGTTCCAGCACCAGCCGGGACGCCGCTTCCAGCAGGGCGCCCACTTCGCTGAGCGCCGGGGCGGTGAAGGCCTGGGAGCGGATGTTCTCCAGGCACGGATCGCCTTCCAGCGGAGCGAAGACCTCCGCGAGGGCCGGGTCTCTCAGGCAATCGAGAAAGACGTCCCCCACCGAGTTGGCCGTGATGCGATATTCGCCCAGCCGTCCGGCCCCCAGAGGCGCATCCCGATGAATGCCTCCGGCATCCAGTATCAGCAGACCATGGCGTGCGAGTTGCGCCAGTTTTCCGGTTTTCAAGGCATTGAATAGAAACCCCATGCCCGCTGGGCCAACACCGGCCACGACACATCCGTAGGCGGTGATTCGTGAAATATCCTTCATCAGGTTCTGCTCCCTTTGTGGTTCGCTGCGTCCTGAAACTGTCTTGATGACGGGGTGTTTCTCCTGACCAGTGGAGCCCCTGTTCCTCAAGAAGATCGTGGCCATTCAGCGCCAGTCTGTGCTGGCTCGTGAAGGCGTCATTGGCGTCGTCGGCCCTGGCCCACGCGGAGGGTATGAGCGTGTTCGGGCTGTCATGCCTTCATGAAAAGGCATTGATATTTCTCATTGATATCAATTTAATCAACAAGATAGCGGAGTAATGGGCGTGATGATGTGGTGATGCTCTCATGACGGGACATGGGTGTTGCACGGATGATGCAGACGATGATCAGTGACGAGACTCGATACCGGTGCGTCCCTTTTTCGTTGATGTCCGCACCCTTGATGCAACGCTTGAGGCATGGTGATAGGTATCGATGACAATCAATTCTCACACGCGCACGATCACTCGTGGCGTGGCGCAAGACGTGGGAAATGACAGGAACGTCAACAGGTATTCTGGTGAATCTGGCAGGATTAATAAATGACCTGAATCAGGATTGAAAACGGCTGATGACGAAAATCATTCATTGCCATTAATGCGATATCGTTTGCCTCATGCGAGGGGATTATCGACTGGTGCGAGGAAGGGACTGACAACCAGCAGTCGATCAGCTGTCGTGTCGTTGGAAAGGATGGCAAACGTGAACGCGGCCGGCGCGCTGGCAGGAACCGGCAGACATGTGAATTCGCAGGTGGAGGCGTGCAGGCGAGCGAGCGCTGGCTCTGTTATGCTCTGCGCCCGCACGCATGCCTGTTCGGCTCGTGCCTGTTCATCGACTGAAGGAATGTCCTCGTGACTGACGCCACCGCCACCCCTGCCTTTGCCTCTCTGGCGCTGGCGCCCGAGCTGCTCACCAATCTGGAGACGCTCGACTATCACACCATGACGCCGATTCAGGCGCAGAGCCTGCCGCCGATGCTGGAAGGGCGCGATGTCATCGCCCAGGGCCAGACGGGCTCCGGCAAGACCGCCGCCTTCGGCCTCGGCCTGTTGTCGCGCCTCAAGGTCTCGCGCTTTCGTGTCCAGTCGCTGGTGCTGTGCCCTACGCGTGAGCTGGCCGATCAGGTCGCCGGCGAGATTCGCCGTCTGGCGCGCGGTCTGCACAACGTCAAGGTGCTGACGCTGTGTGGCGGTGCGCCCTTCGGCCCGCAGCTGGGCTCGCTGGAACACGGCGCGCATATCATCGTCGGCACGCCGGGCCGTGTGGACGAGCACCTGCGCAAGGGCAGCCTGAGCCTTGCCGAGCTCAATACCCTGGTGCTGGACGAGGCCGACCGCATGCTCGACATGGGCTTCGCCGAGGTGCTGGATGCCATCATCGCCGAGACCCCGGAAGCGCGTCAGACGCTGCTGTTCAGCGCGACCTTCGCCGATGGCGTGCGCCCGATCGCCGAGCGCATCCTGCGGGAGCCGGTCAGCATCGAGGTCGCCTCCACCCACGATGACAGCAGCATCCGTCAGCTGTTTCACCGGGTAGCGGATGAAGAGGCGCGTTTCGAGGCGCTGCGTATTCTGCTGCTCAAGTATCGTCCTGACACCAGCGTGGTGTTCTGCAACACCAAGCGCGAGGCACAGGAGGTCAGCGATGCCCTCAATGAGCACGGTTTCAGTGCCATGGCCCTGCACGGTGATCTGGAGCAGCGCGAGCGTGATCAGACGCTGGTGATGTTCGCCAACAAGAGCACCTCGATTCTGGTGGCCACGGACGTCGCGGCACGCGGGCTGGATATCGACGCGCTGGATGCGGTCTTCAATTACCAGATCGCCCGGGACCTCGATGCCCATGTCCACCGTGTCGGGCGTACCGGTCGCGCGGGCAGCTCCGGTATCGCCTGTACGCTATATACCGAGAAGGAAGACTATCGCCTGGCCAAGCTGGGAGATTTCCTCGAGCAGACGCTGGAAGCCGAGCCGCTGCCGGCGAAGAGCATGCTGACCCGTGAACCCTTCCGCGCGCGCATGGCGACGCTGCAGATCGATGGCGGCAAGAAGGACAAGCTGCGTCCCGGCGACATCCTCGGTGCCCTGACGGGCGATGGCGGCCTGCCGGGCAGCCAGATCGGCAAGATCAAGGTACTGGCCCGCACCACCTACGTGGCGGTGGAGCGCGATGTCGCCAAGGCCGCGCTGACCCAGTTGATGAACGGCAAGCTCAAGGGCCGTTCCTTCCGCGCGCGTCGCCTCAAGAGCTGACAGGAGCGCCCGCCTGATGGCGTGGAAATCAGCAGAGGAGTGACATGGCAGGTCCCACGTCTCTCATCTGGATCACGACCTTGTCATCACGTCATTCGATGCCCGCCACTTCGGCGGGCATCGTGCTTTTTGAGCAGTAGATTGACTCTCGCGGGCCATGACGGCGGTGGCTAAGCTTGGGGGTGACGGCCCTGATCGACAGGGCGCTGAACCGGTAACTCGTGATGACTGACAATCCCGCCGATAATCTTCGCATCCGTGAAGAACGTCTCATCGATCATGAGCGCATCTACCGCATCCATGAATCCGTGTTTGCCGGCCACCGGGAGGCTCGCCTGGGCGACAGACTGCGTCGCAGTGATCTGGCGCAGATCTCGCTGGTGGCCGAGCGCTTCTCTGACCCGGAAAGCGGGCGTCACCTCAGTGAAGGCGAAGGAGGGCTGCTGGGGCATGTGATGGCCTCGCGCGTGGAACTCTCCGGCTGTCCGGGGCGCGTGCTGATGGCATTGGCGCCTCTGGCGGTGTTGCCCCAGCACCAGCGTCATGGCATCGGCAAGCGGCTGGTGATCTCGGCGGTCAAGCGTTGTCGTCTGCTGGGAGCGGGCGCCGTGGTGGCGGCGGGTCATGCCGAATTCTATGCACATCTGGGCTTTCATCCGGCGCGCCATTACGGCCTTTATTGCCATCACGAGGATGTGCCTGGCGCCTTCGTGGCCATCGAGCTGGTGCCGGACTATCTGGCGGGGCTGGGAGGCGAGGTGCTCTTCGACCATGGTTTCTCTGACCTGGGCCTCTGACTCGAGCGCAGATTCGCGCTCTGAGCCGGGCTCCTCGAAGGGGTTTGCCCTGTGGTGTGCCTCGTCACTCGGTCATCCCCTTGCAACTCGGCGTTGCGCCACCCTTGAAACCGCGCGACACCCGCTCCATGTCCTGTGTATCCCCGCGCTGTTGTCTGTACTGGTGTGCAGGCCGGGGCGTTATCCCGACCGATGATTCAAGGAGAGACATCATGAAGCTCAAGACTCTGGGTAGTTCGCTGATGATTGCCATGCTGGGTCTCGGTGGCCTGTCACTCGCCGGTTGCGAGGACGAGGGCCCGATGGAGAAGGCTGGCGAGAAGATGGACAACGCCGTGGAAGACGCCGGTGACAGCGTCGAGAACGCTACCGACAGCTGATGGCTGGCCGTGACTCGCTCGCGAGCACGGCGAACCGCAAGGTGTGAATGCACAAAGGCCCCGCCTCTCAAGAGGCGGGGCCTTTGCATGTCAGGGCTCCGTGTATCAGGGCTCCGTATATCAGGGCTGCATGTGTCAGAGGTTTGAGAAAGTCTCAGGAAGAGACAGGCTCAGACAGACACGGGCTGCTGGTCGCTCTGCTGCTTGCGTTCCGCGACGGCGGCGTCATAGGCGCGGCCTTCCTCGGCCTCGGTGGCGGCGCTGAAGCGCACCAGCAGGGCGAACAGCGAGATCACGATCACGCCCATGCCCAGATACATCAGGCCTTCCTGGTAGGTCAGTTCTTCACTGCGGAACAGGAAGCCCGCGGCGACAGCCCCCGCGTTGCCACCCGCGCCGACGATACCGGCCACCGCGCCCAGTGCCTTGCGATTGACGAAGGGCACGATCCCGAAGGTGGCGCCTTCCGCCATCTGCACGAACAGGCTGAACACCAGCATGATGCCGATGGCCACCGCGAGGGTTTCCATCTGGGCGAAGCCGACCAGCGCCACGCCTTCACACAGCAGCGCGATGAACAGCCAGCGCACGCGACCCTTGAGGCCGGACTGACGGGCGAACAGGTCGGAGAAGACGCCGCCCAGGGTGCGCGCGAACAGGTTCATCAGGCCGAACAGTCCCGCGATGAGGCCGGCGGTGGCGAGGTCGAGATCGAAGTGATCGAAGAAGTAGATGGCGGCGACGTTGTTGATGGTCAGCTCGACCCCGAAGCAGGCGCCGTAGACGAGGAACAAGGCCCAGACACGGATGTCGCGTGCCGCCGCGCCGAAGGTGGCGCGCATGCTGTATTCCTTCTCGGCCTTGGGCAGCTCACCACGCTCACGCAGCTCGCTGAAGTTGCCGTCCGGCGCATCCTGGGTGAAGAAGTAGTAGGCGATCCCGGTGAGGAACAGCACGATGCCCGGCACGACCATCGCCAGACGCCAGCCCAGGGTCTGCTCGACGCCCAGCATCAGCAGGCCGGCCATCACCAGCGGCATCAGCATCTGGGTGGTGCCGCCGCCCAGGTTGCCCCAGCCGGCGGTGGTGGCATTGGCGGTGCCGACCACGTTGGGGCCGAACATCACGGAGGTATGGTACTGGGTGATGACGAAGGACGCGCCGATGGCACCGATGGCCAGACGGGCGAGGAAGAAGGATTCGAAGCTGTCGGCGAAGCCGATGCACATCACCGGCAGAGAGCCGAGGCACAGCAGCCAGGTGTAGGCCTTGCGTGGCCCGATGCGATCACACAGCACGCCGATGGCAAGTCGCACGATCACCGTGATGGCGACGGAGGCGATGATGGTGTTGCCGATCTGGGTCTTGGTCAGGCCGAGGTCATCGCGCACCACGGCCATCAAGGGCGCGATGCCGAACCAGCCGAAGAAGCAGACGTGGAAGGCGAACCACGACATGTGGAAGGCGCGCATCTGCGGGGTATTGAAGCTGAACAGCCGGATACGGCTGGCCTTGTTGCGAATATCCATGAGTGGGCTCCTGGTACAGCGTCGGTGCCGGACGCCAGGGTCTCGGCGCACGACGGGTGGTCGAACAGCTGTGAACGACAGCGGGGCGCCTCGTCATTGAGGGGCCTGGTTCGACGCACTCGTACTCCCGGGAGCCTGGTCCACGTCATGGATGATGCATGGCACGCTTGTCTGCCATTGCCTGACTCAAAGCAAGTAGCGCGCCACTTGCGGGGGTGTTGTGCGTCCAACCCCCGTCATATCAAGGGCTTGGAATCATCATGTCGGGCAAGACAGCAGTGGGGAGTAAGCAGGGCGATGCCCAGTGGCGGTGCGCGGCGGGGTGAGGATGATCCAGTCTGGCGCACGTGGCGGGCGAGAGATCGCCAGATCACGCCATGCATCATTGCTGTGCAGCCGGGCGCGCCCTTGCGCACTGCGGAAGGCCTTTAAGGCCAGCGCTGCACCAGTTTGTGGCATGAATCCTGCAGTGTCAGAGGCGTGACGCCATCCTGACTCCCGCTTGCGAAGACGCCGTCGTCGTTGATCTCGGACGTCGGTGCCTGATCGCTCGAGGCGTCGCCTGACACCCCGGCACCACCGCCTGACACACTGCCAAGGAAGCCTGATATGCCCGTGACCGTGTTGATCGTCGATGTGCGCAGCGAGCGTTCCGCCGCTCTGGAGCAGGCGCTGTTGAGCGCCGGCTTCGAGGTGGCGCTGCGGGTCGATGAACACGAGGACCTGCATGCGCTGGTGCAGCACCATCAGCCGGATGCCGTGATCATCGACGCCGACCTGCCCAGCCGTGACACCCTCGAGCACCTCGGCCAGCTGGGGCGTCACTATCCCAAGCCGATGATCATGCTGGCCAGTGAGGACGCGCCGGACCTGGTGCGCCAGGCGGCTGGCGCCGGCGTGTCCGCCTACGTGGTGGATCACGTCATGCCGGCGATGGTGCGCAGCATGGTCGAGGTGGCCATCACCAGCTTCGAGGCTCACCGTGCCCTCAAGGGCGAGCTCAATCGCACCCAGACCACTCTGATACAGCGGCGCAGCGTGGATCGCGCCAAGGCGCTGGTGATGGAGAGTCGCGGACTGGGGGAGGATGCGGCCTACCAATACCTGCGCAAGACCGCGATGAATCGGCGTCTGGCATTGCACGAGCTGGCCGATGAGCTGCTCAAGGCGTCGCGTCGGCACTGAGCCGAGTCTCGTGATGTCCTTCTCTTTCGATCGTTCAAAAGGTGGATGTGATGCTCAGTGATTCTCTTCTCAATGGTCATCAGTTGACGCTGGGGTTGATGCCGCTCAATGACGCGGCTCCTCTGGTGGTGGCGGAGCGTCAGGGGTTCTTCCGTGAGGAGGGGCTGGCCGTGACGCTCAAGTGGCAGCCGTCGTGGGCGGCACTGCGCGATGACCTGCAGACCGGCGTGTTGCAGGGCGCGCAGATGCTGGCGCTGATGCCGCTGACCTCGACCCTGGGGCTGGATGGCCGCGCCACACCGGTGATCAGCGCGATGACGCTCAATCTGGGCGGCAACTCCATCACCCTGTCGCGGGCCCTGATGGCGGCGCTGGCCGAGGAGGGGCATGACCTGGGCTCTCCGCTGGCGGTGTCTCGGGCGCTGGCGGCGCACGTGCAGAAGCGCCGCGAGCGTGGGGAGGCGGCGCTCAAGCTTGCCAGCGTGCATCCCTTCTCCTCTCACCGCTATCTGTTGCGTTACTGGCTGGCGGCCGGCGGGATCGACCCGAATCGCGACATCGAGATGCGTGCGGTGGCCCCGCCGTTGATGGCCGCGCAGCTGGCAAGTGGCGCGCTGGACGGCTTCTGTGTCGGAGAACCCTGGAACAGTCTGGCCGCCGTGCAGGGCATGGGGCAGGTGGTGGCGGGCAGTCATGATATCTGGCGCTTCGGGCAGGAAAAGGTGCTGGGCGTGCGCGAGGACTGGGCGGAGCAGCACCCGCTGGCGCATCAGGCGCTGATTCGCGCGCTGCTCAAGGCCTGTGCCTGGCTGGACCGCCCGGGCAACCGTGAGCAGGCCGCGCAGTGGCTGCATGATGAAGGCATGCAGGAAGTGCCGCTTTCGGTGGTGGCGCGTGGACTGCGCGACGTGGATGTCGAGCAGTCGGTGGAGGCGTTCCAGCGGGAAAATCCCGGCTGGACCATCTTCCATCGCTACGCGGCCAACTTCCCGTGGCGCTCGCAGACCCGCTGGTATGCTGCCCAGATGCAGCGCTGGGGGCATCTCGAGGGAGTCAGCGACAATGACCTCGAAGCGACCCTGGCACGCTGCGTACGCCCGGACCTCTACCGCAGCGCAGCCCGCAAGCTGGGCATGGTGGTGCCGGTGGCGGATGAGCGCAGCGAAGGCACGCATCCGGCGCCCTGGTGGCTGAGCGGCGAGGCAGGGCAGGTGCCGATGCCGGCGGATGGCTTCATCGATGGGGCGGTCTTCGAATGACACCGCTGGCGCGCGCTGAAGCGTGAGGCGACAAGCCGAGGGGTGAGCAGTGGGAAGCGAGTCAAGAGGCGAGAGGTGAGGGGTGAGGGGGTAGAGAAGAGACGCCCGCGAGCGCGAAACCTGTCGGCTCAGGCATGTTGGCAGTGCGGTTATGATATTCTCATCCCACTGCCAGCACCGCGTCAGGGGATCGCATGACCACTCGCAAGTCTCAGATTCGCAAGGATAATGTCGGCCGCATCCTGCTTGCCGCCGAAAAGATCTTCGCTCTCAAGGGCTATGTCGGCGCCAGCATGGTCGATATTGCCGCCGAGGTAGAGCTGCCCAAGTCCAATCTGCATTACTACTTCAGCACCAAGGAATCGCTGTATCGCGCGGTCCTCGATGGTCTGCTGGCGCTGTGGAAGGAAGATGCGCTGTGCTTCGAGGCCTATGACGACCCGCAGCTGGTGCTCTCCACCTACATTCGCGCCAAGATGATGCACTCGCGCCAGCGTCCGTATGGCTCCAAGGTATGGGCCAGCGAGATCATGCAGGGCGCGCCGGTGCTGGGCGAGGAGCTGACGGTGTGGCTCGACGAGTGGGCCGAGATGAAGAAGTCACGCCTGCGCCAGTGGATCAGCGAGGGGCGCATCGACAACGTCGATGCTTCCGCCTACCTGTACATGATCTGGGCCAGCACCCAGCACTACGCCGACTTCGACCACCAGATCGCGGTACTCAATCAGGGCAAGGCGCTGAGTGATCGCGAATTCGAGCAGGCGGTGCAGAACGTGACGCGGGTGCTGCTGAAGGGCGTTGGCTTGTCCGCCTGAGTCAGCAGGTGATGTCATGATCAAATTATCCTGAAGCTAACAATGATCATCATTGATGGGTCATGAAGCCATTGAAAAGGGGCTGCCATTGCTGGCAGCCCCTTTCTGTTTTCACGCCACTGAACGTGGTGTCATGCGCTGGAATCTGTGCGGATCATCCGGATCTTGTCTGCAACGTCAGGGTCACGCCGCGCGATGCGGGTTGCGCGGGTCCTCCATCCAGTTCATGTACGGCTTGCCGGTGTCCTGCACTTCCATGGTGATGCAGTCCTCGACCGGGCAGGTGATCTCGCACAGGTTGCAGCCCACGCAGTCGGCGTCCTTCACCTCATAGCGGGCGGTGCCGTTGTCCCTGGCCAGATGCAGGATGGCCTGGTGCGAGGTGTCCTCGCAGGCGATGTAGCAGCGTCCGCAGCCGATGCACTTGTCCTGGTCGATCCGCGCGATCACCTGGTAGTTCATGTCCAGCTGCTTCCAGTCGGTGGTGTTGGGCACCGCCGCGCGGGAGAACTCCTCGATCCGCTGATAGCCCTTGCTGTCCATCCAGCGCCCCAGGCCGTCCTTCATCTCCTCGACGATACGGAAGCCGTGCAGCATCGCCGCGGTGCACACCTGCACGCTGCCCGCGCCGAGGGCGATGAATTCGGCGGCATCTTCCCAGTTGGAGATGCCGCCGATACCCGAGATCGGCAGGTTGGCGGTTTCCGGCGTGCGCGCGATCTCGGCCACCATGTTCAGCGCGATGGGCTTCACGGCGCTGCCGCAGTAGCCGCCATGGGTGCTGCGGTCGCCGACGATGGGATGCGCGACCATGCGGTCGAGGTCCAGATGGGTGATGGAGTTGATGGTGTTGATCAGCGAGACGGCATCCGCGCCGCCACGCCAGGCCGCCTTGGCCGGTTCGCGCACGTCGGTGATGTTGGGGGTCAGCTTGACGATCACCGGCAGCGAGCTGTAGGTCTTGCACCAGCGCGTGACCTGCTCGACATACTCCGGCACCTGGCCCACCGCCGCGCCCATGCCGCGTTCCGGCATGCCGTGGGGGCAGCCGAAGTTGAGCTCGATGCCGTCACAGCCGGTAGCCTCGACCTGCGGCAGGATGGTCTTCCAGGCCTCTTCCTCGCACGGCACCATCAGCGAGACGATCAGTGCGCGGTCCGGCCAGTCCTTCTTGACCTGGGTGATCTCGCGCAGGTTGATCTCCAGCGAGCGGTCGGTGATCAGCTCGATGTTGTTGAAGCCGCTGACCTCGCCATTCGGGCCATAGTGCGCCGAATAGCGCGAGGAGACGTTCACTGCCGCCGGGTCTTCCCCCAGCGTCTTCCAGACCACGCCTCCCCAGCCGGCTTCGAAGGCGCGTACCACGTTGTAGGCCTTGTCGGTGGGCGGGGCGCTGGCCAGCCAGAAGGGGTTGGGGGCACGGATGCCGGCGAAGTTGACCGACAGATCGGCCTTGTAGCTGGCGACGTGATCGTCAGCCGCTGCAGAACTTGAACCAGAGCCTGCCGGGCGCGCGTTGTCATCATTGAGCGGGGTATGAATAGTCATCAGGCGGCCTCCACCTTGAGCATCAGATCGTGATGGATGGCCTCGGCGGCCAGCTTGCCGTGGGCGACGGCTTGAACGGTGAGATCCTGTCCGCGAGCGATGCAGTCACCCCCGGCATAGACGCCCGGCAGACTGGTGCGCAGCATCTCGTCCACCTCTATCTTCGCCCCCTCGCGGGCCAGCCCCGCGGCATGCGCATCGCTCAGGCTCGCGTCATCGAAGCCCTGGCCGATGGCGGTGAAGACCCCATCGCAGGCCAGGGTGAAGGTCTCGCCGGTATCGACGAGTCGGCCATCCTCGACCCGCGTGCGCGCGAACTGCATCGCACTGAGCGCGGCATCACCACCCTCACTGCCGCTTGCCACATCGATGGCCAGCGGGCGCGCCCAGGTGTGGATCATCACGCCATTGGCACGCGCGATTTCCTGCTCGTGATGGGTGGCGGACATCTGCTCCTCGCCACGCCGATAGACCAGGTCCACCGTCTGCGCGCCGAGGCGTTTGGCCTGCACGGCGATGTCGATGGCGGTGTTGCCCGCGCCGATCACCACCGCGTGCCTCGGTACTGCCAGGGCGTTCAGTTCGCCACTCTGACGCAGCACCTTGATGAAGTCGGTGGCCGCCATCAGGCCGCTGGCATCCTCGCCGGTCAGGCCGAGGGCATGGCTGGTGCCAAGGCCCAGGCCCAGGAAGACGCTGTCGAACTCGCGTGTCAGGGCGGCCAGTGCCAGGTTGTCGCCGAGGCGCTGGCCGTGGCGGATCTCGATGCCGCCGATCTCGAGCAGGAATTCGACTTCGCGGGCGGCGAAGTCATCGGTCAGCTTGTAGCGGGCGATGCCGTATTCATTCAGGCCACCGGCTTTCTCCTCGGCCTCGAAGATCACCACGTCGTGGCCGAAACGCGCCAGGCGGTGGGCGCAGGAAAGCCCGGCAGGCCCGGCACCGACCACGGCGATGCGCCGGCCGGTGCTGGCTGCCCGCGTGAACGGGTGGGTCTCGAACTGGGCGTTGTCCAGTGCATGACGCTGCAGCAGACCGATCAGCACCGGCTGGCACTCATCGCCCTGATTGCGCACGCAGGACTGCTCGCAGAGGATCTCGGTGGGGCAGACGCGGGCGCAGCTGCCGCCGAGGATATTGGCATCGAGAATCTCGCTGGCGGCGCCTTCGAGATTGTCATCGTGGATACGGCGGATGAAGGTCGGGATGTCGATGCTGGTCGGGCAGGCCTTGATGCAGGGCGCGTCATAGCAGTACAGGCAACGCGAACTCTCGATGAAGGCCTGACGCTTGGTGAGCGCCGGATGCAGATCAGTGAAGCGCGCACTCAGCGCCTCTTCCGCGAGCCCGGACGGGGCCCAGTGGGAAGGAGTGGAGGATGTCGTCACGGTGTGGCTCCTGCCCGCGCTCAGGCGCGGGGTCGTTGTTGTTGGTCTTGCAGGCGAGTCAGGTTGCGCGGCTTGGTTGGCAACGCCTTGATTGGCAGCGCTTCGGGACCGGCAGCGCGTCAGGTGCGCTGCCAGGCCGTCGGTCAGTCGTGTCGTTCAGTCGTGCCGGTCTTGTCTTGTTCGAGTCGTTCGTCAGCCGTCAGCTTCGATCCACGGCGGTGACGACATTGCTCTCGGCGCGGGCCTTGAGCTGGTCGAAGACACTGGGGTAGGGCGGGCGTTCGACGTACTGGCCGTGACCGCGCTTGGCATGCAGTTCGCCATCGCGCCATGCCCAGTCGCCGCGGCTGATGGTGTGACGCGGGATACCCTTGACGGTGCGGCCTTCGAAGATGTTGAAGTCGATGTTCTGGTGGTGAGTCTTCGCCGAGATGGTGCGTTCGGCGTTAGGGTCCCAGACCACGATATCGGCGTCGCTGCCGACCCGGATCGCGCCCTTGCGCGGGTACAGATTGAAGATCTTGGCGGCGTTGGTGGAGGTCAGGCCGACGAAGTCCTCGGCGGAGAAGCGCCCGGTGTTGACGCCCTCGTGCCACAGCATCGCCATGCGATCCTCGACCCCGGCGGTGCCGTTGGGAATCTTCGAGAAGTCGTCCTTGCCCATCTCCTTCTGCTCGGCGCAGAAGCAGCAGTGATCGGTGGCGGTGGTCTGCAGGTCACCGGACTGGATGCCGCCCCACAGCGCCTGACGATGTTCCAGCGAGCGGAACGGCGGGCTCATCACGTGGCCTGCCGCGAATTCCCAGCTCTTGTTCTGATAGACCGCTTCATCGATCAGCAGATGGCCTGCCAGCACCTCGCCGTAGACCGGCTGACCGTGCTCGCGGGCGTAGCGGATCTCCTCCAGCGCATCGGCGGTGGAGACGTGCACCAGATACACCGGCGTGCCCAGAGTGCCGGCGATGCGGATGGCGCGGCTGGCGGCCTCGCCCTCGACCTGCGGGGGACGCGACAGCGGATGTGCCTCGGGCCCGGTGATGCCATCGGCCAGCAGCTTCTGCTGCAGGTGATAGACCAGCTCGCCGTTCTCGGCATGCACGGTGGGAATCGCGCCCAGCTCCAGACAGCGCGCGAAGCTCGAGACGAGGGTGTCGTCTGGCGCCATGATGGCGTTCTTGTAGGCCATGAAGTGCTTGAAGCTGTTGACCCCGTAATCGGAGACCAGCGTCTGCATGTCCTGGCTGACGCTCTCGTCCCACCAGGTGACGGCGACGTGGAAGCTGTAGTCGCAGCACGACTTCTCGGCCCACTCGCGCCAGGTGTGATAGGCCTCCATCAGCGGTTGCTGGGGGGAGGGAATCACGAAATCGATGATCATGGTGGTACCGCCGGCCAGCGCCGCGGCGGTGCCGCTCTGGAAATCCTCGCTGGCCACGGTGCCCATGAAGGGCAGCTGCATGTGGGTGTGCGGGTCGATGCCGCCGGGCATCACCAGACAGCCGCTGGCGTCGATCACCTCGCAGTCGTCCGGTACCTCGAGGTCGGTGCCGATGGCGGTGATGGTTTCGCCGTCACACAGCACATCGGCGGTGTAGCGCTCTTCGTGGGTCTGGATACTGCCGCCCTTGATCAGGATTGCCATGAATCTCTCCCGGCCGCATCGCGCGGCCTTGTCCGGCATTGAGTGTCAGGTCGTGTTGTCGTTGTCGTTATCGTGCTGGCCGTCATTCACCATCGGTGAGGCGGGTATAGGCGTCCGGACGGCGGTCGCGGAAGAACTGCCAGTTGTTGCGCACCTCGCGCACCATCGACATGTCGAGGTCGTGGATCAACAGCTCGTCCTCGGTGGCACTGGCCTGGGCTTCGATCTGGCCGCGTGGATTCACGAAGTAGGAGGAACCGTAGAACTCGCCGATATCCCAGGGTTGTTCATGGCCGACACGGTTGATGGCGGCGATGTAGCAGCCATTGGCGGCGGCGGAGGCGGGCTGTTCCAGCTCCCACAGATACTGGGAGAGGCCGGCGACGGTGGCGGAGGGATTGAAGATGATCTCGGCGCCGTTGAGCGCCAATGCGCGCCAGCCTTCCGGGAAGTGGCGGTCGTAGCAGATGTAGACGCCGATGCGCCCGTAGGCGGTGTCGAAGACCGGCCAGTCGGACTTGCCGGGCTTGAAGAAGAATTTCTCCCAGAAGCCCGCCACCTGCGGGATGTGGGTCTTGTGATACTTGCCCAGATAGCTGCCGTCGGCATCGATGACGGCGGCGGTGTTGTAGTACACCCCCGGCTGCACTTCCTCGTAGAGGGGCACGATGATCACCATCTGATGCTTCTTCGCGTACTGCTGCATCAGGGTGACGGTGGGGCCGTCGGGCACGCGCTCGGCGGCGGCATACCACTTGGCATCCTGGCTCGGGCAGAAATAGGGCTGATTGAAGACTTCCTGGAAGCACAGGATCTTGACGCCTGCCTCACCGGCCTGGTCGATCAGCGGCAGGTGGGCCTCGTTCATGGCATCGCGGATCTGTGCGGGCTCGAGGTCGGTGGAGACGTTGAGTCCCATCTGGATGACGGCGCAGCGCAGCTTGCCGGCATCCTCGGTATAGGAGATGCGGGAGTCGTTCGACATGTCATCCTCATCGGGCGGCTTGGCGCCGGTTGTTGTTGTCTTCAATGAGTGCTGGTGGGCAGAGCGGGTGAACCGGGATGGCGCGAAATGGGTTCTGGAAAATCACTCCGCCTGTCCGGAAAGTCTGCATGCCGGCGGCAGGTATCGTGGGTCAGGGAAGGTCCGATGCAAATCCTGTCTCGCCAGTCAGCTTAATGAACATTAGACAGTGTTCCCGCGTTCGGCAAGACGAAGTGTCAAATAAAGTCTCGTGAATTTATCTTGTTGTTATAAAAGGATTTTCGGTCAAGATTTCGCATGAATTCACCATTGTGGTGCCAGGAGAATCAGCGTGGTTCACGCGATTTTCAAAGGGAAACTCAATGCGCATCAGTGGCTTGTGATCGTCTGTATGCGCCCTGTGCAAGACCGCCTTGCACCAGCTTGGAACCTGACCATACTGACAATTGGCGCGAACACGGCGTGTCGCCACCTGATGGGCATCAGACGGTCAAACCCGCGCCATTGCCTCTCAAGTTGTCTTGCGCGACAGGTTTGATTTGACGGCAATAATGCCGCCATCGGCATGCGATTTGCCCATGAAAGGTACCGCTTCATGATGATGGGTAATTCGAGCATCCCTTGGCTGAAACAGGGTGAAAAGTGAATCAGGAGGGTGAAGGAAGGGACGGATCTTCAAAGACGGCAAGACGCGCCACAGAGCGCAAAGCCAGGACAAGCGACGTGCATCACCCTCAACAATAACAACAGCTGAACAGGTGAGGACTCATGGCCCCGACACAGACTCGCTCGCACATGGTGCGCAGCAATGAGGAAATGATCGAGCTGGTGGTGGCGCAGGACGTCGCCCGCAGCCCGCGCTACAACGAGGATATCGCGCCGACCAGGAGCGCTGAGCGCACCTGGTCGCGCTGGAATATCGCCGCGCTGTGGGTCGGCATGTCGATCTGCGTACCCACCTATACCCTGGGCGGCGTGCTCACTGCCTACTTCGGATTGAGTGTCGGCGAGGCGCTGATCACGATTCTGGTCGCCAATCTGGTGGTACTGATTCCACTGACGCTGAACGCCTTCCCCGGCACGCGTTTCGGGATTCCCTTTCCGGTAGTGCTGCGTTCATCGTTCGGGATCATCGGCTCCAACGTGCCGTGCATGATTCGGGCGGTGGTCGCCTGTGGCTGGTTCGGTATCCAGACGATGTTCGGCGGCCTGGCGATTCACCTGCTGCTGTCGAGCCTCTCGGCCGACTGGAAGGCACTGGGCGGGGTAGGCGAGGTCATCGGCTTCTTCATCTTCTGGGCGCTCAACCTGTTCGTGGTGATTCGCGGCGCGGAATCCATCAAGTGGCTGGAGACGCTCTCCGCGCCCTTGCTGCTGGCGGTGGGGGTCGGCCTGATGGTGTGGGCGCTGCCGCATACCTCGATCAGCGAACTGCTGGCCCAGCCACCGAATCGTCCCGAAGGCGATGGCGTGGCCAGCTACTTCATGGCGGGCCTGACCGCGATGGTCGGCTTCTGGGCGACGCTGTCGCTGAACATCCCGGACTTCAGTCGTTACGCGAAGAGCCAGAAGGACCAGATCGTCGGTCAGATCATCGGCCTGCCGCTGACGATGTTCTTCTTCGCGGCGCTCGGCGTGGTGCTGACGGCCGCTTCCAGCTCGCTGGTGGGGGAGACCATCTCCGACCCGGTCAACCTGATCGGTCGCATCGACAGCCCCGGCTGGGTCGCCATCGCCATGGTGCTGATCATCATCGCGACGCTCTCCACCAACACCGCCGCCAACATCGTCTCGCCGACCAATGATTTCCAGAACATCGCGCCGAAATTCATCAACCAGACGCGCGGCGTGCTGCTCACCGGGCTGGTCGGGGTGCTGCTGATGGGCTTCGAGCTGATCAAGAAGATGGGCTGGATCGTCTCCGACGTGAGCCTCGAGAGCCTCTATTCCAACTGGCTGCTGGGCTATTCGAGTCTGCTGGGGCCGATCGCGGGAATCATGATCGTCGACTACTTCGTGATCCGTCGCCAGTCCTTCGATCTGCCGGCGCTCTATCTGGATGGCAGCACCTACCCGGCCTTCAATCCAGCGGGCTTCATCGCCTTCTTCGTGCCGGTGGGGCTGACGGTGATCAGCTTCTCGCAGCCCGGGCTTTCCTGGTTCTACGACTACGGCTGGTTCACCGGCTCGCTGCTGGGGGCGCTGGTCTACTTCGTGGCCAGCAAGCTGCTGGTCAAGGCGCCTCCGGTGCACCTGCCGGAGGCGATACCGGGTGGCGGCGCACAGCGTGCCTGATGCCGCTGGCGGATAGCTCGCAACGCAACGTGCAACGACAGACGGGCTGCCCATCGGCAGCCCGTCTGTCGTCGTGGCAAGGGGAAGTGACGGCCGGTTGAGGCATTCGCGCCCTGGCCGTCAGCCCACCAGGCCGGGGATGCCGTCCTCGAAGCGCTCGACCATGAAGTCGACGAACTGGCGCACCTTGGGTGAGAGATGGCGGTGGCGGGGATAGACGATCCACACCCCGGTATCGCGCACCTGATACTCATCCAGCACCGAGATCAGCTGGCCACTGGCCAGGTGAGGCGCGACGTAATAGTCGGGAATCTGGGCAAGCCCGAGGCCCTTGAGCGTGGCGTCCAGCAGTGCCGGCCCGGAATTGGCCTGCCAGCTGCCGGAGATGCGCACCTCGCGTCGCTGGCCCTCGACCTCGAACAGCCATTCACGCTTGGAGCCCGCCAGGCAGCGGTGGCTGGAGAGCTCCGCCAGCGTGTGCGGGCGCGGCGCACGCTGAAAGTAGTCGTGCGAGGCGACGACATACTCCTGGCGGTCCACCAGTCGCCGCGCGATCAGCGAGGAGTCCTTGAGCACGCCCATGCGAATGGCGACATCGAAGCCCTCGTCGATCAATTCCACCGGACGATTGGTGAAGTGCATCTGCACCTCCAGCTGCGGGTGCATCAGCTGGAAGTCGTTGACCAGTGGCGCGACGTAGCGCTCACCGAAGGTGGTGGCGCTGGTCAGCTTGAGCACGCCGCTGGGACGGGCATGGAAGTCGCCGATGGCCTGTTCGGCGGCGCGGAAGCCATCGAAGAGGTGATGGCAGTGCTCGTAATACACCTGTCCGGCATCGGTGAGACGCGTCTGACGGGTCGTGCGATAGAGCAACTGGGTATCAAGCTGGGCTTCCAGCTGGCTGATCAGGCGACTGACATGTGAGCTGGAGACCCCGAGATGACGGGCGGCACCGGAAAACGAGCCGATTCTGACGACTTCCACAAAGGCTTCGATGCGGTCCCAACGCTGCATGCCCGCTCCTCATCATTGTTGTTGAGTGACAATAATCATCTGAGTGCTGACGGCTTAATCCCGCCAAGGTCACTGCGTAGACTGTGTTGCATACTGATGGCACCGCACGCGTTGCGGCAATGCATTGCTCCTTGCCTGTCCCCCCGCGTGAGCCCCTTGTGAGCAAGGGGTCACCGACAGGCTCGCCGGGAGAATGCCACGGATCAGTCTACCGCCATTGTTGCTCCGAGGAGATATTAATGAAATCACGTGCTGCGATTGCGCTGGAAGCCGGCAAGCCGCTGGAGCTGGTCGAGATCGATGTCGAAGGACCTAAGGCCGGCGAGGTGTTGGTACGCATCGTCAATACCGCCGTCTGCCACACCGATGCCTACACCCTGTCCGGCGCAGACCCCGAAGGCCTGTTCCCGTCCGTGCTGGGCCATGAAGGCGCGGGTATCGTCGAGGAAGTGGGCGAGGGCGTCACCGGTCTGGTGCCGGGCGACCACGTCATCCCGCTCTATACCGCCGAATGTGGCAAGTGCAAGTTCTGCCTCTCCGGCAAGACCAACCTGTGCAGCGCCGTGCGTGCCACCCAGGGTCGCGGCCTGATGCCGGACGGCACCTCGCGCTTCTCCCTCGATGGCAAGATGCTGCACCACTACATGGGCACCTCTACCTTCTCCGAGTACACCGTGGTGCCGGAAGTCTCGCTGGCCAAGGTGTCCAAGGAAGCGCCGCTGGACAAGATCTGCCTGCTGGGCTGTGGCGTCACCACCGGTATCGGTGCGGTGATGAACACCGCCAAGGTCGAGCCGGGTGCCACCGTGGCCATCTTCGGTCTCGGTGCCATCGGTCTGGCCGCCATCCAGGGCGCGGTGATGGCCAAGGCGTCGCGCATCATCGCCATCGACATCAATGAGGACAAGTTCGATCTGGCCCGCAAGTTCGGCGCCACCGACTTCGTCAACCCGAGCAAGCTGTCCGTGCCGGTCCAGGAAGCCATCGTCGACATGACCGACGGCGGCGTCGATTACTCCTTCGAGTGCATCGGCAACGTCAAGGTCATGCGTGCCGCGCTCGAGTGCGCGCACAAGGGCTGGGGCGAATCCATCATCATCGGCGTCGCCGGTGCCGGTGAAGAGATCGCCACCCGTCCGTTCCAGCTGGTGACCGGGCGCGTCTGGAAAGGCTCCGCCTTCGGTGGCGTCAAGGGCCGTACCGAGCTTCCGGGCTACGTCGAGCGCTACATGGATGGCGCGATCAACCTCGACGACTTCGTCACCCACCAGATGCCGTTCGAGAAGATCAACGAGGCCTTCGACCTGCTGCATGAAGGCAAGTCGATCCGTACCGTGCTGAGCTTCTGATCCGCGAGCGATCTTTGGCTGAAACGCCTCCGGGCCGGGCAGGCAAGCGTGATGCCTGGGCGGGCTCGGAGCGTGAAACGGCGTCGGCTTGCCGACGCCGTCTTCATGAGGCGATATCACAAGGGAGAGCATGATGACCGCGACCGAACAACTCGAGCTGGTCAGCGCCAACAAGGTGCATGGTGGCTGGCTCAAGCGTTACCGTCACCGCAGCGGCAGTCTGGATTGCGACATGGTGTTCGCCATCTATCTGCCGCCGCAGGCCGAACAGGGCCCGGTGCCGATGCTGTGGTGGCTGTCGGGGCTGACCTGCACTGACGAGAACTTCATGCAGAAGGCCGGCGCGCAGCGCAAGGCAGCCGAGCTGGGCATCGCCCTGATCTGCCCGGACACCAGCCCGCGTGGCGTGGACCTGCCCGGCGAAGACGAGAGCTATGACTTCGGCAGCGGTGCCGGCTTCTACGTCAATGCCACCCGCGAGCCGTGGGCGCGCCATTACCGCATGTACGACTACGTCACCGAGGAGTTGCCGGCGCTCGTCAAGCGTCACTTCCCGGTGGATGGCGAACGCGAGTCCATCTCCGGTCACTCCATGGGCGGCCACGGCGCGCTGATCTGCGCGCTGAAGAATCCGGGGCGCTATCGCTCGGTCTCCGCCTTCGCGCCGATCGCCAATCCGATGGCCTGCCCGTGGGGCGAGAAGGCCTTCAGCGGCTATCTCGGCGATGACCGCACCCAGTGGGCGCAGTGGGATACCTGCGAGCTGGTCAAGCAGGCGGGCAACAGCGGTGCCGCGCGTCAGGAGCTGTTCGTCGAGCAGGGCGAGAATGACCAGTTCCTGGAAGAGCAGCTCAAGCCGGAGCGTCTGGAGGCGGTCTGCGCCGAGCAGGACCACCCGCTGATCCTGCGTCGCCAGCCCGGCTACGATCACAGCTACTTCTTCATGGCCAGCTTCATCGATGAGCATCTGACCTACCATGCGAAACACCTCCTTTGAGGTGTGAGTGTGGTGGCCGGTAGAGATGAAAAGGCATGCGAAGCACCTTCTTTCTTGAGGTGAGTCTGAAGCCTCGAGCTGTGATGTGACATTGCCAGCCACAGGGGATCGCTCCCCGAGCAGAGAACCTGCGTGAAAGACAGAAACGACAGCCCCGGCATCCATCACAGGATGTCGGGGTTGTCGTTTTTCCGTCATGAGCGACACCACCCTTCAGAACCTTTCGCTATGAAGGGCGGTTTTCGTGGCTCGCGGTTATATCGCATCGATGTCAGCCAATCACGGCGTTATTCTGTGCCGTACAGCAACGATGATTTGCCGTGCAGCGGCGATTTAATCGCTGCGCGGTATCAGGGCGATGGTTTACTGTCGAGAGGTGGACAACGCACGACGTCCAAGCAGTGATTCACGACACCCCTGACGTTATCGGACTCCTTCGGGTCGTATCCCGAGTCGCTCAAGCGAGAGATCACGATGATGGCTGTCATCACTGCTGGAATCGCCAACCTTCCGGTCGATTCCCTGCTGAGTGCCAACAACGACAATATCGCGGGCCCCCTGATCGCCGACTGATCCGGGTGAGGGCATTCATGCTCCGGTCTGCAACTCAGGCAGATAGCAAGAAGGAGTTCCCCATGGCACTGACCAGTGGCCGCATTGATCGCCCGCACGATCGCTCTCACATGACATCCGGCTTTTCCTCCGATTCCCGCCGGGCGGGGGCTCTCTCGCTGGGCCCTCAGGCCGGCGAGACACGCCAGCCGCAGACCATCGGCTTCCTGCTGCTCGACAGCTTCACGCTCATCTCGCTGGCCTCGGCGGTGGAACCGCTGCGCATGGCCAATCAGCTGGCCGGACGTGAGCTGTATCGCTGGTACACCGTGACCCTGGAAGGCATGCCCGTGCGTGCCAGCGATGGTCTGCAGGTCACGCCGGATGTGTCGGCCGAGACCTGTCCGGCGCTGGACATGGCCATCGTCTGTGGCGGCGTCGGTATCCAGCGGGCGGTGCAGCGCCCGCATGTCAGCTGGCTGCAGGCCCAGGCGCGCGCTGGCCGTCAGCTGGGCGCCGTGTGTACCGGCAGCTGGGCGCTGGCGCAGGCCGGGCTGCTGGAAGGTCACGAGACCAGCATTCACTGGGAGTGTCTGGCGGCCATGCAGGAGGCCTTCCCGCGCGTACCGCTGACCACGCGGCTGTTCTCCATCGACCAGCAGCGTGCTACCGCCTCGGGCGGCACCGCGCCGATGGACATGGTATTGACCATGATCGCTCGCGAGCATGGCCGCGAGCTGGCGGCGGGCATCTCCGAGATGTTCATCTGTGACCGCGTGCGCGGCGAGCAGGACCAGCAGCGTGTCCCGCTCAAGCACGTGCTGGGCACCACCCAGCCCAAGCTTCTGGAAATCGTCGCGCTGATGGAGGCCAATCTGGAGGAGCCCATCGGTCTGGACGAGCTGGCCCACTACGTGGATGTCTCGCGCCGTCAGCTGGAGCGCCTGTTCCAGCGCTATCTGCACTGCTCACCGTCGCGCTACTACCTCAAGCTGCGCCTGACGCGGGCGCGTCAGCTGCTCAAGCAGACGGCGCTGTCGATCATCGAGGTGGCCTCGGCCTGTGGCTTCGTCTCCACGCCGCACTTCTCCAAATGCTACCGCGAGTACTTCGGCATGCCGCCGCGCGATGAGCGTATCGGTGGTGAGCGTCAGCCCGGCGTGTCTGACGTGCCGTGTCGTGCCGATGTCGATCATCAGCTGCACGGCGTGGCCAGTCTGGAAGGCGTACTGCATGGTGCCATCCATCAGTCGCTGAGCCAGACGACTGCCTCCTCGCCGCTGCATACCGCCGCCGAATCGCCGGTATCCTCGGCGATCCTGGCGCTGGCCAATGCGCGTGGCGAGCCAACCTACGCAAGCGTCAGGCTCTGATCGCCATACACTTGCGTGACGGGATGACCCCTCGATGCCCCTGCCCTTCGGCCGGGGCATCTTGGTTTTCACAGGAGCCATCGGCGGGCTCTGGTACACTCGAGCGCTGCATGAGGCAGTAGCTGACAACAAGGGCTGGGAGACGGGATGTCCCGTCGTGATCAGCCACGACACGCGCGACAGGGGACGGCGAGGGATGGCACGAACACAGGGGCAGAAGACCCGCGATGGGCAATCGGCACGCCGCGGCGCGACACGCAGGCCGGCGGGGTCCGTGAAGATGCGCCCGATGGAGCGTCTGCGCTGGCTGGCGGTGTGGGCATTCAAGATCGTCGCCTGCTGGATGGTGGCCTGTGTCGGCCTGGTGGTGTTGCTGCGCTTCGTGCCATTGCCGGTGTCGATGGTGATGCTGGAGAAGTGGGGCTACAGCCTGGTCTCGGGGGCGCCGATGGCGCTCCAGCATGACTGGGTGCCGATGGAGGAGATTTCCCGCAATGCCCGGCTGGCGGTGATCGCCTCGGAAGACCAGAAATTTCCCGATCACTACGGCTTCGATGTCGATCAGATCGTCAAGGCCATCGATGCGCGCCTGGCCGGTGAGCGTCTGCGTGGCGCCAGTACCATCAGCCAGCAGACCGCCAAGAATGTCTTCCTGTGGAACGGGCGCAGCTGGGTGCGCAAGGGGCTGGAGGTCTGGTTCACCATCCTGATCGAGGTGATCTGGCCCAAGGAGCGCATTCTCGAGGTCTATCTGAACGTCGCCGAGTGGGGGCCGGGGGTGTTCGGTGTCGAGGCTGCGGCCGAACATCACTTCAATACCGATGCCGCCAGCCTGTCCGCCTACCAGGCCAGCCTGCTGGCGGCGGTACTGCCCAATCCGATCCGCTTCAATGCCGGCAAGCCCTCGGCCTATATCCAGCGGCGTGCCAGCTGGACGCGGCGCCAGATGAACAATCTCGGCATGGGCTATCTCAAGCGGCTGGAACAGCCGCGTGGCTGGTTGAGCTGGGACCTGCTGCCTTCGCTGAAGGAGCTGTCCCCCGCGCACTGACCGGCTTGACGGTACACCATCGGCTGTCCCACGACGCCCCGGCTCTCTCGAGTCGGGGCGTCGTCGTTTCAGAAACGACAGTCCTGACGCGATTCGGTAGCCACGCGTCGTATCTGGCGTCAGAGGGGGAAGAGGGCAGGACTATGCTGGCACAGCCTGCTGGAGATCGTGTTCCGGCAGACCCTGTCCGCCGGGTACGGGCAGTGACCTGACTTCCAGAGCCGCCTGCCCAGCGCCGGAGCGACATGATGTCCGAATTCTCCTCCTCCTTCGGTGGGTCCGATGCGGCCCGCGCCCTGCACGATGACAGCATCGTCATCGATGGTCTGGTGATCGCCAAGTGGCAGCGCGAGCTGTTCGAGGACATGCGCAAGGGCGGTCTGAGTGCGGCCAACTGCACCGTCTCGGTCTGGGAAGGCTTCCAGGCGACCGTCAACAACATCGTCAAGAGCAACCAGCTGATCGCCGAGAGCAGTGACCTGGTCTGCGTGGCGCGCACCGCCGCCGACATCCGCGCCGCCAAGGCCGCGGGCAAGACCGGCATCATCTACGGCTTCCAGAATGCCAACGCCTATGAAGACCAGATCGGCTATGTCGATGTCTTCAAGCAGCTCGGCGTGGGCATCGTGCAGATGTGCTACAACACCCAGAATCTGGTCGGTACCGGCTGCTACGAGCGCGATGGCGGCCTGTCCGGCTTCGGGCGCGAGATGGTCGCCGAGATGAACCGCGTCGGCGTGATGTGTGACCTGTCCCACGTCGGCTCGAAGACCTCCGAGGAAGTCATCCTCGAATCGAAAGTCCCTGTCTGCTACTCCCACTGCGCGCCGGCCGGTCTCAAGGACCACCCGCGCAACAAGTCCGATGCCGAGCTGCGCTTCATCGCCGAACACGGCGGCTTCGTCGGCGTCACCATGTTCACCCCCTTCCTCCGGGCCGGCGTCAACGCCACCGTCGATGACTACGTCGAGGCCATCGAATACGTGATGAACCTGGTCGGCGAGGATGCCATCGGCATCGGCACCGATTTCACCCAGGGTCACGGTCAGGACTTCTTCGAGTGGCTGACCCACGACAAGGGCTACGCCCGTCGTCTGACCAACTTCGGCAAGATCGTCAATCCGGAAGGCATCCGCACCATCGGCGAGTTCCCCAATCTGACCGAGGCGCTGCTGCGTCGCGGCATGAGCGAGCACCAGGTGCGCAAGATCATGGGCGAGAACTGGCTGCGCACGCTGGAAAACGTCTGGGGCGGCTGAGTCTGCCTGCCTGGGCCTTTTCTGGTTCGCTCTTTCTTGATCGCACTTTCGTGATCTCTCTCCTGATCTCTTTCTTGAACTCTCTTTTGCATCTCCCTTTCAGCCCCTTTTGAGGACACCGACATGAGCAAGATGGCCCCTGAACTGCCGATCGAGGTGGATAGCGAGACCGGCGTCTGGACCTCCGACGCACTGCCGATGCTGTACGTGCCGCGTCACTTCTTCATCAACAACCATGTCGCGGTGGAAGAGGCGCTGGGCGTGGAGAAGTACGCCGAGATTCTCTATCACGCCGGCTACAAGAGCGCCTGGCACTGGTGCGAGAAGGAAGCCGAGCTGCACGGCCTGGTCGGCGTGGAAGTCTTCGAGCACTACATGAAGCGTCTATCGCAGCGCGGCTGGGGTCTGTTCATCACCGAGGAGATCGATCTGGAGCGCGGCACCTGCAAGGTACGCCTGGAGCACTCCTGCTTCGTCTATCAGCAGGGCAAGACCGGCACAAAGCTTGAGTACATGTTCACCGGCTGGTTCGCCGGCGCGATGGACCAGATTCTGGCCGCGCGTGGCAGCGAGCTGCGCACCGTCGCCGTCCAGACCCAGAGCGGTGGTGAGGAAGGCTGTGATGTGGGGTATTTCGAGGTCGCTCCCGGAACAGTGTGACGTTTTCAGATCCGCCACTCTCTATTCCATGGCTCGGGTCAAGGCCCAGGCCCGGCCCAGGTCCGGACCAGGCAAAAGGCAAAAGGCAAAAGCAAAAACCGGCTGCCCGATCCTCTCTCTGTCACGACACTCACCACATACACAACAACGACAACGCAACGCCTGAGCGCCGCCTTTCCTGACATGCAAGACGCCTGACGCCGCCCGCCGCCACGAGCCCCGACTCGAGGCGGCGGGCAGGCCAGGCCGGCGTGACAAGGCGGCGCTCTCCCCGGCGAGGAGCTTTCACCATGGCATTCGACGCACTCTTCCAGCCGATCGAGATCGGCAAGCTGACCATCCGCAACCGCGTCGTCAGTACCGCCCATGCCGAGGTGTATGCCACCGATGGCGGCATGACCACCGAGCGCTACGTGCGCTACTACGAAGAGAAGGCCAAGGGCGGGTGTGGCCTGTGCATCTGTGGTGGCTCCTCGGTGGTCTCCATCGACAGCCCGCAGGGCTGGTGGAGCTCCGTCAATCTGTCGACCGACCGCATCATCCCGCATTTCCAGAATCTGGCCGATGCCGTGCACAAGCATGGCGGCAAGATCATGATCCAGATTACCCACATGGGCCGTCGCTCACGCTGGGACGGTTTCGACTGGACCTCGCTGATGTCGCCGTCCGGTATCCGCGAGCCGGTGCACCGCTCCACCTGCAAGACCATCGAGGTGGAGGAGATCCAGCGCATCATCGCCGACTTCGCCCAGGCGGCGCGGCGTGCCAAGGAAGGCGGCCTGGACGGCGTCGAGCTGTCCGCCGTGCACCAGCACCTGATCGACCAGTTCTGGAGCCCGCGCGTCAACAAGCGCACCGATGAGTGGGGCGGCAGCTTCGAGGGTCGCATGAAGTTCGGTATCGAGGTGCTCAAGGCGGTGCGCGCCGAGGTCGGCGACGACTTCGTGGTCGGCATGCGCATCTGTGGTGATGAATTCCATCCCGATGGCCTGTCGCATGACGACATGAAGCAGATCGCGGCCTATTACGACGCCACGGGTCTGCTCGATTTCTTCGGCGTGATCGGCTCCGGCTGCGATACCCACAACAGCCTCGCCAACGTCATTCCCAACATGTCCTACCCGCCGGAACCCTTCCTGCACCTGGCCTCCGGCATCAAGGAAGTGGTCAAGATTCCGGTGATCCACGCCCAGAACATCAAGGACCCCAATCAGGCCGAGCGCATCCTGGAAGGCGGCTATGTCGACATG
The DNA here is from genome assembly GCF_013374055.1 of Cobetia sp. 5-11-6-3. Lineage (NCBI taxonomy): Bacteria > Pseudomonadati > Pseudomonadota > Gammaproteobacteria > Oceanospirillales > Halomonadaceae > Cobetia > Cobetia sp. 5-11-6-3. The sequence goes on from NZ_BLWJ01000002.1 coordinate 276,019, forward strand.
GTCGGCATGACCCGCGCGCACATCGCCGACCCGCACATCATTGCCAAGATCAAGATGGGTCAGCTCGACCAGATCAAGCAGTGCGTCGGCGCCAACTACTGCATCGACCGCCAGTACCAGGGGCTGGACGTGCTGTGCATCCAGAATGCCGCGACGTCACGCGAATACATGGGCCTGCCGCACGAGATCGAGAAGACCAGCGGCCCGGTGCGCAAGGTCGTCATCGTCGGTGGCGGTCCGGCCGGCATGGAAGCGGCCCGCGTGTGTGCCGAGCGTGGCCATGCCGTGACGCTCTTCGAGGCGAAGGAAGAGCTGGGTGGCCAGATCACCACGGCTTCCAAGGCGCCGCAGCGTGACCAGATCGCCGGTATCACCCGCTGGTATCAGCTGGAGCTGGCACGTCTGAAGGTCGACCTGCGCCTGGGCACCCGCGCCGATGAGGCCACCATCCGTGACCTGCGTGCTGACGTGGTGATCCTCGCGGTGGGCGGCCGTCCGTTCATGGAGCAGTTCGAATCCTGGGGCTACGACGAGGACCCGGCCAAGAGCCTGATCGTCTCTTCCTGGGACGTGCTGGACGGGCGTGTCGCGCCGGGCAGCAACGTGCTGATCTACGACAGCATCTGCGAATTCTCCGGTGTCTCGGTGGCCGATTATCTGGCCACCAAGGGCGCCAGGGTCGAGATCGTCACCGATGACATCAAGCCGGGGGCGGCGGTCGGCGGTACCACCTTCCCGACCTATTACCGCAGCCTGTATGCCAAGGAAGTCGTGATGACCTCCGACATGGTGCTGCATGAGGTCTACCGCGAAGGCGAGGGGCTGGTGGCGGTGCTCGAGAATGAATACACCGGCACGCTGGAAGAACGCGTCGTCGACCAGATCGTGGTCGAGAACGGCGTGCGCCCGGATGAAGCGCTCTACTACGCCTTCAAGGACGGCTCGCTCAACAAGGGCCAGATCGACGTCGAGTCGCTCTACGCCATCAAGCCGCAGCCGTGCCTGAGTCAGGCCACCGACGGGGATGATTACCTGCTGTTCCGTCTCGGCGACTGCAATGCACCGCGCAACACCCACGCCGCCATCTATGACGCCCTGCGCCTGTGCAAGGATTTCTGATCGCGTCTGACACATCGGTGGGAGGTTTGGCTATGAACGAAACAGTGTTGTCGGTGTTGATCTTCGCCGCCTTGGCGCTGGCCGCCATCGGTGCGGTCAAGCGCATCGGCCTGTGGCGCCAGGGGCGGGCGGATGCCACGTCCATGAGCGTGGGAGAGCTGATCGCGAGCCTGGCCAAGGTGCCGCGCCGCTACGGGGTGGACCTGCACCACGTGGTCGCGCGGGACCGCTACATGGCCAATACCCACGTCGCCACCGGAGGTGGCTTCGTGGCCGCGGCGCTGCTGATAGTGGTGGTCTACGGCTTCGGCATCGACTCCGCCTGGCTGGGCGTCTTGCTGCTGCTGGCCAGTGGCGCGATGTTCGCTGGTGCGCTGTTCGTGCGTCGTCGTCGTCTCGACCCGCCGGCGCGCCTGTCGCGTGGTCCGTGGATGCGTCTGCCAAAAAGCCTGCTGGTGTTCTCTGCCAGCCTGTTCGTGATGAGTCTGTCACTGGTGCTGCCGGAAGGCGTCGGCGGCATGATCTCCGGCGGTATCCTCGGGCTGGTGCTGGTGGCGGGGATCGCCTGGGGGCTGCTCGAGATGATCGTCGGCATGACCGGCGGTGGCTCGCGCATTACCGGGCCGATGAAGCATGCCTTCGCGGGCGCGCTGCATCTGGCCTTCCATCGGCGTCCGGCGCGTTTCAGCACCCGTGACAGTGCCGGCATCCGCGACAGCGCGCTGCTGCCGCTGGATCTTTCCAATCCCGAGGCACCGCTGGGCGTCGGCAAGCCGTCCGACTTCAACTGGCGTCAGCTGCTGGGCTTCGATGCCTGCGTGCAATGCGGGCGCTGTGAAGCGGTGTGTCCGGCGTTCGCGGCCGGTCAGCCGCTCAATCCCAAGAAACTGATTCAGGACATGGTGGTGGGCATGGCGGGGGGCAGCGATGCCGCCTACGCCGGTTCACCCTATCCGGGCGATGAGCCGAAGCGCGCGCCCGGCCAGCATGGCGGCGGCCCGCAACAGGTCATCGTCGGGGCCTCTCCGCATGCTCGCCCGGCAGGTCAGGCAGCGACTTCTGGGCCGATCCAGATCAAGGCGGCCCCGGGCGCTGCGGGCAAGCCGGCAGACGCCGACAAGCTGATCCACGAATTCACGGTACTGGTCGAGCCGGAAACCCTGTGGGCCTGCACTACCTGTCGTGCCTGCGTCGAGGAGTGCCCGATGATGATCGAGCACGTCGATGCCATCGTCGACATGCGGCGCCACATGACGCTGGAGCAGGGCGCGACCCCAGGCAAGGGCGTCGAGGTGCTCGACAATCTGATCGCCACCGACAATCCGGGCGGTTTCGCGCTCGAGGCGCGTCTGCACTGGGCGGCGGATCTCGACCTGCCGCGCATCGCCGAGGTTCAGGCCGCTCGGGAAGCGGCGCGTGATCCACGTCCGGTGGAAGCGCTGCTGTGGCTGGGCGATGGTGCCTTCGACATGCGCAACCAGCGCACGCTGCGCGCCTTCGTGCAGGTGCTGCGCGCGGCCAGGGTCGATTTCGCCATCCTCGGTGCCGAGGAGCGTGACAGTGGCGACGTGGCACGCCGTCTGGGTGACGAGGCGACCTTCCAGTCGCTGGCCACCCGCAATATCGCCACCCTGTCGAAGTACCGCTTCGCGCGCATCATCACCTGTGATCCGCACAGCTTCCATGTGCTGGGACGTGAATATGCCGCCTTCGGTGGCGACTACCTCGTCAATCACCACACCAGCTACATGAACGAGCTGCTGGCGGCAGGTCGTCTGAGTCTCGATGCCACCAGACTGGCCACGCTCGGCTCGGTCACCTGGCATGACCCCTGCTATCTGGGCCGCTACAACGGGGAATTCGAGGCGCCGCGTACCCTGCTGGCGGCACTGGGACTGGAAGTGCGCGAGATGCAGCGCTCCGGCTTCCGCTCACGCTGCTGTGGTGGCGGCGGTGGCGCGCCGGTGACGGACATTCCCGGCAAGCAGCGTATCCCCGACATGCGCATGGGCGACGTGCGCGAGACCGGCGCCGAGGTAGTGGCGGTGGGCTGCCCGCAGTGCACCGCGATGCTGGAAGGCGTGGTGGCGCCGGCGGGTGAAGCCGAACCCCAGGTGCTGGATCTGGCGGAGCTGATGGCGCGGGCGCTGGTAGCGGATGCGTCCACTCAGGGCTTGTCCACGCAAGGCTTGGCGGCGTCGACCACGCAGCCCACTGACGCGGAGGTGGCGGCATGACAATCCCCGTCGATCCACAAGCAACCGAGCATCCACACCCATCCGAGCGCGAGCCACTGCCACGCCGTGACCCGCGCCTGGAGCAGCAGGCACGCAATCGTCTGCACCCGCAGCATCTCAGCGCGCTGCAGGCGCTGGGCCGAGGCGCGGCCACTCCTCAGGAACGCTGGATGGGCCCGAAGGGCGTGATGCGTCGCAATCCCCACGTCGGCCACTTCATCGCCGCCAATGGCCGCAAACGCATCGACCGCAGTGGCCGCTCCGGGCCTGCCGCGGCAGGTGCCGGTCAGGCCGCCGTCGTTGCCAAGGCGCGCGTGCTGCCGCTGGTCGAGATCGCATCACCCGCCTTCCTGATCGCGGTGGTGCCGGACATGACCGGCGGGCGACTCTCGAGCCACGACCGCGATGTGCTGGGGCTGGCGCGTCAGATCGCCGATGCCGACCCCGCCCATCTGGGGGCGGTGTTGGCCGTCACCTTCGGCACCTTGCGCGAGGAGGGTGACGCCGCCGACAGTGTCGGACTCGGTGCGGCGGGTGCCGATCGCTGGCTGCACTTTGCCGACAGTGTCCACGATGGTTACGCGCCGCTGGCCCAGCTGGCGGAGCTTGAGGCCATTGATACACGCCTGGCACCACGGCTGTGGTTGCTGCCGGAATCCCGCACTGGCGGCGGTGAGCGCGGCCGGCGTCTCGGGGCGCGTCTGCTGTGCCAGGGCGATGCGCTGGCGCGGCCCAGCGGCAATGTCTATCAGCTCGAGGGTGAGCTTGCCGCCATCGGGCGTGGCGAGCTTGCCGAGGTGAACGTCACCGGGCGCAGCGGCAATGGTCAGCAGGACCTGACCCGTCCGCTGACCCGTATCCTGCTGTGCGAGGCGGAATGCGCCGAGCCGGTGGAAGATGTGCGCCACGCCGCGCTGCCGCTTGAGTGGGAGGCGGACAGCACCGCGCGCGCCATACCAGACGTGATCGAGGATCTGGGCCCGGTGGCCGTCGATCCCTCCGCAATCGCGCTGGGCGAGGCGGAATTCATTCTCTCGGCGGGCAACGGCATTCGCGATTGGGATGGCTTCCACCGTGCCGCCAGCCTGCTGGGGGCCACCGAAGGCGCCTCGCGGGTGGCGGTGGATGACGGCTTCATGCCGCGTGCCCGTCAGGTCGGCGCCACCGGTACCTGGGTGACGGCGCGGGTGTACGTGGCGGTGGGCATCTCGGGGGCCATCCAGCATCTGCAGGGCATCCAGCGCTGCGACAAGGTGGTGGCGATCAATCTCGATGGCGGCTGTGACATGGTCAAGCGCGCGGATCTGTCGGTGATCGGCGATGCCGGGGCGATCCTCGCCAGTCTCTGTCAGCAGCTCGAGGCCGAACGCGGTGCCGGTGGTGACGCCCAGGCGGCAGGTGGTGCCTCGGCGGCGGGTCAGTCGTCTACTGCGCCCACTATGTCCTCCAACCCGTCCTCCAACCCGTCATCCAGCCCGTCATCCGCCACGCTTGCCGCCGACGCGGCCTGAACTCGCGCCTGCGACAGGAGAAAGGAGAAGGACATGAAGGCAGATCATTCGTCCATTGCGCAGCAGGCCTCGGAACCGCTTGAGGTCGTGAGTCTGGTATCGCTGGGGCAGCACCCGGTCTCGGGGCGTCTGCGGCGCGCCGAGCAGGATGCCCGCGCCCTGGAGCTGTGTCTGGCATTGGAGCGCCAGTCGGCACCCGGTGCCGTCAGCCTCAGCGCCTGGCACGCCAGTGGCAGCAAGATCGCGCCTGGCAGCGAGCAGGACCAGGCGCTGCGTGGCTATCTGGGCATGGGGCTGGAGTCGTTGACGCTGGTGACGCCTGACTCTCTTCAAGCTGAACCGCTCAAGGCTGTCGATTCGTCGCTCACGGCTGTCGATCCGCAGGCGGCGGCTGCCGATCAACCGGTCATCGATGTCTGGCCGCTGCTGGTGACGCGCCTCAAGCAGGCGGCACCGCAGCTGGTGGTGTGCGGTGGCCAGAGTGAGACCGGCGAGGGCAGTGGCCTGCTGCCGCATCTGCTGGCGGAAAGCCTCGGCTGGCCGCTGGTGGAGGGTATCGTTGCGATCGAGAGCTGCGATGGCGCGCATCTCACCGCCTTGCAGGCCCTGCCGCGTGGCCAGCGGCGGCGACTGCGGGTGAAGCTTCCGGCACTTGTCAGCGTCGATGCCGCCGCGCCGGCGGCACGTCAGTCGGCCTTCGCGCAGGCGCGGCGGGGTGAACTTGCCTCACTGGCAAGCGGTGAGCTTGCCCATGACGCGGTGGCCGAGGCCTTCGGCGTGGCCCCGGCTCGCAAGCGACCCAAGCGCTTGAAGCGCATCAAGGCGACCAGCGCGCGGGACCGCTTCAAGGCCGCGGCCGCCAAGGCCGAAGGGGGGAGCGGCAAGCGTCTGGATGGCGTGAGTGCGGAGGAGGGCGCAGCGGAAATCCTCAAGCTGCTGCGTGAGGAAGGCGTGCTGCGCTGAAGCTGCGCAGACATGAAAACGCCCCTGTCAGCTCGGCTGGCAGAGGCGTTTCGTCGTTCAGGCGTGTCATTCATCCCACTGCCAATCCTCGTCATCCAACGGCGCGGGCGAGGTATGTTCCTCGCTACCCGAGGAGGTCTGACGGGTGGCCTCGCCGGCTTCGCGCTGGCGCATCGGCATGCTGTCGATCACCTGATAGATCTGGTCCGGTGCGACGAACCCCTCCAGCTGCATCTTCTTGCCACCGTCCTTGCCGATCAGGATGACGGTGAAGGGCGCGCCCTCGCGCAGCTGCATGGCATCACGCAGGGCACGAACCTCCTCGAAGCTCATCGGTACGCCATCATGGATGCCGCGCGTGCCCATCAGCGTATAGAGCGTGACATCGCGCTGCTGCATCTCGCCACGCGTAGCGCGCAGCTCATCGCGCTGGCGTTCCAGCTCACGGTCCTGTTCATCTGGCGCGACCAGTACCAGCGAGCGACGGTTCCAGGTCTCGCTCAGCAGCGGATTGGCGGCGGGGTCGACGTTGGCGGCGGTCATGGTGGTATCTACCGTGTCTGGAGGAGAGGGCGGTGGCGGTGCACCTGCGGAAGTCTCGGCGGGCGCATTCAGCTCCGGATTCTCATCCAGCAGGCTGAGGGCCTGGGCGGGGAGACTGGTGAACAGTCCGGCCAGCAGGCACAGACTCACTCCTCGGGCGAATGCTGCCCGGACAGCGATGTGGCGCGGCAACGAGCGGCGCGAGGGCGAAGACGGCGTATATCGGGACATGACAGTCCTCCGGCGGCGTGGGGCAAGAATGCAGGACAGTCCGGCATGGGACCGCAACGCAGGGGCCTGATGTCAGGTTATGTCAGTCTGCACCAGTTTGCCGACCTTGTGCAGGCGGTTTGTGTGGTACTGCACGGGGCGATATATCAGCGGTAGCTGCACGGACATGACGCCTGCTGTCTGACAGGATGGCTGCCAGATGAGGGAAAGTGTCTGCATGATCTTTCTCGGGCAACTCGATGCTTGTATGGGTGTCCAGCTCGCAGGAGGCCTGCCATGCGGGGCTTGGTGGTCTTTGCGTTGCTCGTTTGCGACAGTTGTATCCAGAGTTATCTGAATGTTTTTCAAACAGTTACACGAAAGATTGAACATCCGGCCGTGGTGTCCGTCTGAGTTGGTGTAATCACTTTTTGATGATCAATGAATGACTGGAGGTTGCAATGAAACGGATGACTGCATACATGACGGCTGCCCTGATCTCTGCGGGCATGATGTCTGCGCCGGCGTTCGCTGCTGACGCACCGGCCCAGGGTCAGGCTCCTGCTCAGGCGACACAGGCTCAGGCCGGTGACTTCAGCGATGCGCAGTTGGAACAGTTCGCTGCCGCCTCTCAGGAGATCGCACGCATTTCCCAGGATTTCGCTGGCAAGCTGCAGGAAGCTGACGACGAGACCGAAAAGCAGAGCGTCCGTCAGGAAGCCAATGACGAGATGGTCAGCGCGGTCGAGGACTCCGGTCTGGAAGTCGCGACCTTCAACTCCATCGGTCAAGCGGTGCAGAACAACCCGGACCTGATGAAGAAGGTGCAGAAGCTGGCTCAGGAAAACTCCTGATCTTGCCTGGATGACGTTCGGGTCATCCAATGAAAACGCCGCCCCCGGTTGCCGGGGGCGGCGTTTTTTTGTGCTCATGATCCGTCAGCGCCGCATGTCAGGCACCGGTGACCGGACGGGCGAGCGCGTCCTGCGCCTTCCTTTCCTGCATCAGACCACGGAACAGCGAATAGCACATCACCAGCAGCACCAGCGTGAACGGCAAGCCTGTCGCGATGGCACCGGCTTGCAATGAGCCGAGTGCGGCACTTCCCCCGCCGTACAGCAGGGCACCGGCAATCAGTCCCTCCATCGCCGCCCAGAAGACTCGCTGGCTGACCGGCGCATCCACCTTGCCGCCGGCAGTGATCGAGTCGATCACCAGTGAGCCGGAATCCGAGGACGTGACGAAGAACACCAGCACCAGCAGGATGGCGATGAAGGACGCCACGCCGGATAGCGGCAGGTTGTCGAGCATCTGGAACATGGCCAGTGACACGGAATCGATGCCGTTGGCCAGCGCGCCGACCCCATTGATGGCCTGTTCCAGCGCCGTGCCCCCGAAGACGGACATCCACACGATGGTGACGAGTGTCGGTACCAGCAGCACGGCGGTGACGAATTCGCGCACCGTGCGGCCGCGCGAGACACGCGCGATGAACATGCCGACGAACGGCGACCAGGAAATCCACCACGCCCAGTAGAAGACGGTCCAGCCGTGGAACCAGCTCTCGTCCGGGCGATCGATCCAGTTGGACAGCGGCAGCAGGTATTGCACATAGCTGAGTGTCGTGGTGCCAAGTCCCGTGAGGATGGCCAGCGTCGGCCCGAAGATGAGGATGAAGATGATCAGTACGGCGGCGATGATCATGTTGATGTTGGAGAGCAGCTTCACCCCGCCATCCAGGCCGCGACTGACCGAGTAGATGGCGACCAGGGTCACCAGGATGATGATCGCGATCTGGGTCGGCAGGCCATCGCCGATGCCGAACAGGTAATCCAGCCCCGAGGCCGCCTGGGCGGAGCCCAGCCCCAGCGACGTCGCCAGCCCGAAGATGGTCGCCAGCACGGCCAGAATGTCGACGACATGCCCCATCCAGCCCCAGGTGCGCTCACCGAGTATCGGGTAGAACGCCGAGCGGATGGTCAGCGGCAGGCCCTTGTTGTAGGTGAAGAAGGCCAGCGACAGACCCACCACGGCGTAGATGGCCCAGGGATGCAGGCCCCAGTGATACATGGTGGCGCCCAGCGCGGCGCGTGCGCCCTCCGGCGTGCCGGCAGGCGCATTCAGCGGCGTGCCGTACCAGTCGGTGTAATAGGCCACCGGCTCGGCGACGCTCCAGAACATCAGACCGATGCCCATGCCGGCGGCGAACAGCATCGCGAACCACGAATGCGTCGAGAACTCGGGAGTCGCCTTCTGGCCGCCCAGGCGCAGCTTGCCCACCGGATGCACGATCAGCAGCAGGCAGAACAGCACGAAGAGGTTGCCGGCCAGCATGAACAGCCAGTCGCCATGTGCGATGGACCAGGCCTTGGCGCCGCCCAGGGCACTTTCCGCGCCCGCAGGGAAGACGATGGCAAACAGGATGAAGCTGACGATCAGCACGGCGCTGATCGCGAAGACGGGGTTATGCACATCGAGACCCATGACCTGGACATTGTCCTGGCCGATCTCGTAGTCCGTGTCATACGGATTCGATGACATGTGGTGACCTCATGTTGTTATTGGTGTCGCCATCCGAGCAGGGCGGGTGGGGCGAGTCGAGGCGTTGTCGCGGGTGTCTCCCGTGGCTGCGATGAGGGAAGGGGGTGGAGTGGCAAGCCGGAGCGCGGTGTCGAGTCTGACTGCGGGACAGGTCGCCGTCGGGCCTCGGTGATTGTGTGAGGGCTGGGCGAGGGTGAGTTAGCTGGATACGACGCCGACATGTGCGTGACTGACATGCGAGGCGATTCGGCGGGGGAGGCGGTTGTCGCGGCTCTGCCCGCTTTGTAGATTGCGATCTACAGTGAAGGAACCTGCCCGGCGTGACGGACCTGCCGGACAGCGCCCACCTTCACGCAGACGCGTCCACGGTCCAGCCAGGCCGTTGTCTCGACCGCACGATCCGCCAGTTCATAACGATAACAATGTGGTGCCGCCATGACGCCTGAGACCCTGACCGAGCCGACCCCCGTCGCTCGTCGCCGTTCGCGCAGCCAGTTGCGCGGCCGCCCGCTGGATGCCGAGGCCTGGGCCGAGGTGCAGCGCCTGCTGGGTGATGCCCCGGCGCAGCGTGACCTTCTGCTCGAATATCTGCATGTGCTCAATGATGAGGTCGGCTACCTGACGCTGCCCCATCTGCGTGCGCTGGCCGAGTGGATGCGCCTGCCGATGGCCGAGGTCTACGAGACGGCCACCTTCTATGCCCATTTCACCGTGGTGCGCGATGGCGAGATGCCGCCTGCGGCACTGACCGTGCGCGTCTGTGATTCGCTGTCCTGTCAGCTGGCCGGCTCCGAGGCCCTGCGCGCAGGCCTCGCCTCCGGGCTGGACCCCGAACAGGTGCGCGTGCTGCGGGCACCCTGCATGGGGCGCTGCGACAGTGCGCCGGTGGCGGAGGTCGGGCATTGTCATCTCGGCCATGCCAGCGTGGAAGGTGTCACGGCGGCGATCGCCGAGGGCCATGTGCATGCCGCGCCGGCCGCGAGTCTCGACTATCCGCGGCTGGCGGAATATCGCGCCAGTGGCGGCTATGGGCTGCTCGCCGCGCTGGAGGGCGGTGAGGTCAGCATCGATGACCTGGCGCAGATGATCGAACAGGCCGGTCTGCGTGGCCTGGGTGGAGCGGGCTTCCCGACGTTTCGCAAGTGGGGCTTCGTGCGCGCCGAGACGGGGCCGCGCTATTGCGTGATCAATGCCGATGAAGGCGAGCCCGGCACCTTCAAGGACCGCTGCTATCTGGAGCGTGAGCCGCACACCTTCCTCGAGGGCGCGCTGGCCAGTGCGCATGCCATCGAGGCCGAAGCGCTCTACCTCTATCTGCGCGACGAGTACCCGACCCTGAATGCCGTGCTGCGCGAGTGCATCGCGGAGCTGGAAGCCGCAGGCCTCGTCGCGCCGGGCTATATCCAGCTGCGGCGTGGCGCTGGCGCCTATATCTGTGGCGAGGAATCGGCGCTGATCGAGTCGCTGGAAGGCAAGCCCGGCAAGCCGCGTCAGCGTCCGCCCTTCGTGGCCCAGTGCGGGTTGTTCGGCCGCCCGACCCTGGTCAACAACGTCGAGACGGTCTATTGGATCGCGCGGCTCCATCGTGAAGGCCATGACCACTACGTCGCGGCCGGGCGTCAGGGACGTCAGGGACTGCGCAGCTTCTCGCTCTCCGGGCGCGTCAGACGCCCGGGCATGTATCTGGCACCGGCTGGCATCACGCTAAGCGAGCTGGTCGAGGAATATGGCGGCGGCATGGCCGACGGCCATCGTCTGCGTGCCTATCTGCCCGGCGGGGCCTCCGGCGGCATTCTGCCGGCCAGCAAGGCGGACCTGCCGCTGGACTTTGACACCCTGCAGGCCCACGGCTGCTTCATCGGCTCGGCCGCGGTGGTGGTGCTGTCGGATAAGGACGACCTGGCGGCGGTGGCACGCAATCTGATGAGCTTCTTCATGGACGAGTCCTGCGGCCAGTGCACGCCGTGTCGCGTCGGCACGCGCCAGATGCTGGCGGCGCTGAGCGGCGATGAGTGGGATGAGACGCTGCTGACGCGCTTGTCGCAGGTGATGATGGATGCCTCGATCTGCGGGCTGGGGCAGGCCGCGCCCAATCCGGTGCTCGGCCTGCTCAAGGATTTCCGGGAGACCCTCGCCAGCAGCGGGGTGCGCTTGATCGCCACGAGCCAGGCGAGCCATCCGGCTGACGCCACGGGAGGTGAGGCATGAACGCGCTGACAGGACTCGGCAACTCGCCTTCGGATGATCAGCCGCTGCGCGAGGATGGCTTCACCATCACGCTGGATGGTGCCGAGGTGACGGCCTATCCCGGCGAGACGCTGTGGACGATCGCCAGGCGTGCCGGCGAGACGATTCCCCACCTCTGCTACAGCGAAGCGCCGGATTATCGCGGCGATGGCAACTGTCGCGCCTGCATGGTCGAGATCGACGGCGAGCGCACCCTTGCTGCCAGCTGCATCCGTGAGGCGCGCGCGGGCATGGTGGTGCGCAGTACCAGCTCTGAGCGGGCGGGCGCGGCGCGCGCGATGGTGGTGGAGCTGCTCGCCGCCGACATGCCAGCCGAGGCCCATAACCCCGATGTCAGCAGCCACTTCATGGCGATGGCCGAGCTGCTGGCGGTGGATGTCGGGCACGCTCGCGAGACCCTGGGCGGTGCCCGCGAGACGGTCCGTGAGTGGCTGGGGGATACGGTTGAAGAGTGGCTGCCGACGCCGGCCAGCGCTCTCGATCACTCCCATGCCGCGATGGCGGTCAATCATGACGCCTGCATCAGCTGCGGCCTGTGCGTACGCGCCTGTCGCGAGGTGCAGGTCAATGACGTGATCGGGCTGGCGGGGCGTGGCAGCAATACGCGCATCGTGTTCGATCTCGAGGACCCGATGGGCGACAGCACCTGCGTCGCCTGCGGCGAGTGCGTGCAGGCCTGCCCGACCGGTGCCCTGATGCCCGCCGCCCAGGTGGATGAGCAGGGTCATGGCGACAGCGCCGCCGTCGATGCGCGCGTCGTCTCCGTCTGCCCGTACTGCGGCGTGGGCTGTCAGCTGGAGTATCAGGTCAGTCGTGGCAGCGGCGAGGCGTTGGTCGGCGAAGGCCTGCAGGCCGCGACGCTGGCGGATGTCCGAGAGCTCAGTGCGCCCTCAGACGCGATCACTCGCGAAGCGACCAGCCACCGTCAGCCGGTCGCGGATGCGCGGCTCGACAACATCATCGCGGTCAGTGGTCGTGATGGTCCCTCCAATCACGGGCGCCTGTGCGTGAAGGGACGCTTCGGCTTCGATTATCCGCGTCATCCGGAGCGCCTGATTCGCCCTCTGATCCGCCGTGACGGCGTGGCCAAGGGGCTGGATGCGAACTTTGACCCCGCCCACCCGCTGACCCACTTCCGTGAGGCCAGCTGGGACGAGGCCCTCGAGGTCGCGGCCGAGGGGCTCATGCGTCTCAAGCGAACGCATGGCCCCGATAGCCTGGCGGGCTTCGGCAGCGCCAAGTGCACCAACGAGGAGGCGTGGCTGTTCCAGAAGCTGGTGCGCACCGGCTTCGGCTCCAATCATGTCGATCACTGCACACGGCTGTGTCATGCAAGTTCGGTGGCGGCGCTGATGGAAGGCGTCGGCTCGGGAGGCGTGAGCGCCTCCTTCATGCAGGCCGAGCAGTCGGATCTCATCGTGCTGACCGGCTGCAACCCGGGCGTCAATCATCCGGTGGCCGCCACCTTCTTCAAGCGCGCCGCCAGGCGAGGCACGCGCATCGTGGTGATCGACCCGCGCGCGCTGGCGCTGCGGCGTCATGCGCATCGCTCGATCCAGTTCACGCCGGGGGCGGACGTGGCGCTGTTCAATGCCATGCTCAATGTCATCATCACCGAAGGGCTGGCCAATCAGGCCTATATCGAGGCGCATACCGAGGACTTCGCCGCCCTGGCCGAGCACGTCACGGCATTGACGCCGGAGGCGATGTCGCCGCTGTGCGGCGTGGCGGCCGAGGAGATTCGTGCCGTGGCCCGTGAGTACGCGACGGCCGAGCGCGCGATGATCTTCTGGGGCATGGGCATCTCGCAGCACACCCACGGCACCGACAATGCCCGCTGTCTGATCGCGCTGGCGCTGGTGTGTGGCCATGTCGGGCGGGAAGGCACCGGCCTGCACCCGCTGCGCGGGCAGAACAATGTCCAGGGCGCCTCGGATGCCGGGATGATTCCGATGGTCTTCCCGGATTATCAGCCGGTGGGTGACACGGCGGCGCGCGCGCGACTGGAAGCGCTATGGGATACGCCGCTCTCGGCCACACCGGGCCTGACGGTGGTGGAGATCATGCACGCCATCCATGCCGATCAGATTCGCGGCATGTACATCCTCGGCGAGAATCCGGCGATGTCGGACCCGGATCTCGATCACGCGCGCAGCGCGCTGGCGCATCTCGAGCATCTGGTGGTGCAGGACATCTTCGTCACCGAGACGGCGCAGTTCGCCGATGTGGTGCTGCCCTCGTACGCCTGGCCGGAGAAGGACGGCAGCGTCACCAACACCAATCGCCAGGTGCAGCGCGGGCGGGCGGCACTGCGTGCCCCGGGCGAGGCCAAGCCGGACTGGTGGATCACCCAGCAGCTGGCGCGGCGCATGGGGCTTGCCTGGGATTACGCCGGGCCGCAGGAGATCTACGCCGAGATGCAGCAGGGCATGGATTCCCTCGACAACATCGACTGGGCGCGGCTGTCCGTGGAGAACTCGGTGACCTACCCGTGTCTGACGCCGGGGGGCGAGGGTGAGGATGTGGTGTTCGGCGATGGCTTCCCGCGCGCCAGCGGTCGGGCCCGCTTCGTGCCGACCTGGCCCACGCCGCCGGATGAGACGCTGGATGACGACTATCCGACGGTACTGACCACCGGCCGTCAGCTGGAGCACTGGCATACCGGCTCGATGACGCGCCGCGCGTACGTGCTCGACAGTCTGGAACCTGCCGCCGTGGCCACGCTCAACCCCGTCGAGCTGGAGCGACTGGGGATCGCGGCGGGGGAGGCGCTCTCGATCACCACGCGGCGCGGTCAGATCACGCTGGCCACCCGCGCGGACCCGCTGACGCCGGCCGGCATGGTCTTCGTGCCATTCTGCTACGCCGAGGCCGCTGCCAACCTGCTGACCAATCCGGCGCTGGACCCGGTGGGCAAGATCCCCGAGTTCAAGTACGCCGCCTGCCGCCTGGCCAGAGCCGAATCTGCTTCGGCCAGTCTGGACATGTGAACGCGAGGGTAGGTGAGAGGAGGGAAAGGAAAGGGCAGGGCATGTCTGGCGCAAATGCCTATGGCAGTGGCGCAGGCGGATACGCAGGGCGTGCCTCGGTCTGACCAGAATGTCGGAGACGGCTCGCCGCACGTTTCGGCTATCCTCAGAAGGGCCATGCTCAGAACAGAGTGGGTCAATACCAATGACAATGCCCGCCGTCAGCGAGCAAGGAGAATGACGATGATGATCGTGGAGCTGATTGATCACGAAGACTTTCGTGAGCGGCTGGTGGCACTGGGCGTGCAGATTTCCGAACATGCCTGCGCGGACACCTGTGCGCGCATGGCGTTGAGAAAGCATGTGGAAGTCGGGGTGCCCGGCTTGCAGGAGCTGGTGCGCGAGCTGGTGATGCACTCCGATATCCTGCTGCCTTCGGTGCGTCAGGCACTCGACAAGTACCTGCTGCCGGGGTTGCGCTGAAGCTTCCCCGCCACCGTCAATCCTCTGGGGCAGCGATTGCGGGATAGGTGAGTCACCAGAGTCACCAGAGTCACGAGAGCATCTTGAGCGGGCCTGTCATCAGACAGGCCCGCTCTGCGTTTCGGCCCGCTCAAGGCTGATCAGGCAGGTCGCTCAAGGCTGAAGAGACTGTCGGTGCGCGCATAATCGCTGCCGGCCATGCGCCCGATGGCGCGCAGTACCTCATTGTCGACATGGCGGCCATCCCAGACCTCGGGGTCTGCATGGACCACCACGACCTCGGCGAGCACCAGTGAGCCGGACAGGGGCTGGTCTCCCAGGTGGATGATGTCGCGGAGTCGGCAACCGAAGGCGATCGGCGCGCCGTCCACGCGGGGGACCTGCAGCGGCGGCATGGCTAGCTTGTTCAAACCGGCGTGGGCGAATTCATCCTCGCTGGCCGCGAGGCTGGCACTGGTGAGATTGAGTGCCTCGCTCATGGCCTCGCCCCCGATATGGATGACACATTCCGCCACCTGTCCGAGGTTGTCGAGAGTGTCCTTGGTACGCCCTTCGCCGTTGCGCAGCGGGCTGAAGGCCAGCACCGGTGGATTGACGCTTGCCACGGTGAAGAACGAGAACGGCGCCAGATTGGCATTGCCGGCGGCATCGATCGTCGAGACCCAGGCAATGGGCCGCGGCGCGATGCTGCCCGAGAACAGCCGATAGAGAATGCTGGCGGGCAGCTGGTCGGCGTCGAGCAGGCCATGGCTGGCGGAGGGGGACTGGTCAGTCGTCATCGGGCGCTGCTCCATCGGGTAGACAGGTGCCCCTGGCAGGGGAGGGCGATGCGCAAGCGAGGGGCGGTGACGAGAAGCGGCATCGGAAGGCAGGGCTCGTGATCGCTCAGCGGCGCTGCATCAGGGTCTCGAATCTCGTCTCGACGTGCCGCCTGCTCCCTTGCGGCAAGGGGGTGAACAGCAGGATAGCGCGTGTCCCTGCAGGAACAAACCTTCAAGTCTCGTTGCGCCGCGACATGCGTATCAATGATTCGGGAGGATAGTCTGTACGGGAAAAGGAAAGTGAAAAATCAGAAAGATCATTGGTGACATTTCTGGTGTGGTCAATTGTCGCATCCCTTGACCTGATGCTGAAACATGGTTCCTGAGATGCCATCACGGTCTTCAGGCCTGGTGGCTCCGCAGGACTTTTCAGAGACTTGGCTGGCACTTGTGTGGTGTTTTTGTATCCATATGGTGTCTATTTGGTATTTATTTGTAAAATTTTTATGAAATGGCGCGAGGCGTCATCTGATGAAAAAAGACTGAATATGAACAAATGATGAGGACGAAGTCGCTGGATTGTGACAACGATTTCATTCATTCGTGCGGGAATGAAAAATGTCATGGTGAATCAATATAAGAAGAATTACGTCACGATTTCCAGAGCAGGATGGGAAATTATAATGGAACGAAGTGCGGCATTTTTTGCAATTGAGAGTGTGAAAAAGACGTCGGTGATCTCGGTCCGTCGGTAGACAGGCAGTCAGGCGTCTCGATGTGACGAGGTGTTTCTGCCAGGCGGCACTCCTTGCGCGGGTGTCATTGCGCGCACTTCTTTGGATGAATATTGCTGTATTTATTGTTTTGTTGAAATTTTATGCTCTTGTCGTGCTTGGGGTTGGCGTTTCCCGTGGGGGCTCGGCGGTCGCTCGTGGACCTGGGAAGGCACGTGAGTCGGGAAATGGTCATCGCGCAATGCGGGGGTGGCCAGAGCCTTGTCGGCGGGAGGAGTCAGGGCACCTCGAAGGGAGGAAATACCGGATTGGCGTCTGGTCGCCCAAGTGACGCCGTGTTGCCTGTCAACATGATTGACGCCTTCGTCAGGTTCCTCGTTCAGTGGTCAGGGCATAACCCGAACGCGTGAGGGAGGGCATCGTCCTCTCCCGATGGTGATTGGCTGCGCGCGCGAGGGGAAATTGATCGGCAGGTGCGACTACCTGCGTCAGTGTGCCCCGTAGTCAGCCCCCCTGATTTTTCTCTATCCTGTGCCCCGCCTGCGGGAAATCCTCTGATTTCGTTCGAACGATCGACGGCTTCCTGTTGGTCATTTCTTCGAACGCTGTGTTCCACATGTGGGCTCGTCATGACGTCATGGCGTGTTCCAACGAGGTCGTGAGATGAGAAAAAGCCTAATGCGGGGGGCTCTGCGGGGACTCCCCATCCTCGCGGGATTGTTGATGCTGTCCGGCTGTGATGCCGTGCTCTTCGATCCCAAGGGACCCATCGGTGAATCCGAGAAGTCGCTGATTCTGACTGCTACCTACCTGATGCTCGTGGTCGTTGTCCCGGTCATCTTCATGACGCTGTGGTTTGCTTGGCGCTATCGCGATACCAAGCAGAGCAAGGCGACCTATACGCCCAACTGGGCGCATTCCACCAAGATCGAGATCGTGGTCTGGGGCATTCCGTGCCTGATCATCCTCGCGCTGGGCATCCTGACCTGGAAGAGCACGCATGAGCTGGACCCGCGTGCCGAGATCCAGGATGGCGGCGAGCCGATCGAGGTTCAGGTCGTGTCGATGGACTGGAAGTGGCTGTTCATCTATCCGGAGCAGGGCATCGCGACAGTCAATGAGCTGGCCATGCCGGTGGATCGCCAGGTGCGCTTCCACATCACCTCCGAGACCGTGATGAACTCGTTCTTCGTCCCGCAGCTCGGCAGCCAGATCTACGCGATGGCAGGCATGGAAAACCGCCTGCACCTGATCGGCAACGAAGTGGGTACCTATGACGGTATCTCTGCCAGCTACAGCGGCGCCGGCTTCGCTGACATGCACTTCAAGGCGCATGTGATGAGCGAAGGCGACTTCGACGCCTGGATCGAGAAAGCGCGTGGCAGCAGCAAGGTGCTGGATGACGCCGGCTACGAGGCACTCAAGGAGCCGAGCGAAGACGTGGCACCCACCTTCTATGGTCAGGTCAAGCCGAATCTGTACGAACAGATCATGGCGCCCTACATGGATGGCATGGAGCTGGGCATGGGTGACATGAAGATGGGGGGCAAGCATCACGGCGAGTCCGCCCACGACATGTCAGGCCATGACGCTGCCGGTCACGCTGAATCTGCGATGGCAACCGAGGAATAAGCAATGCTTGGAAAACTCACAATAGAGGCTGTTCCGTATCACGAGCCGATCGTCATGATCGTGCTTGCGGCGGTAATCCTCGGTGGTGCAGCCCTGTTCGGCTTCATCACGGTAAAGAAAAAGTGGGCCTACCTGTGGAATGAGTGGTTCACCTCTGTCGATCACAAGAAGATCGGCATGATGTACATCATCGTCGCGCTGGTGATGCTGATCCGTGGTTTCTCCGATGCGATCATGATGCGTTCCCAGCAGATGCTGGCGTCCACCGGCGGTCACGGCTATCTGCCCCCGGATCACTACGACCAGATCTTCACTGCCCACGGCGTGATCATGATCTTCTTCGTGGCGATGCCGCTGGTCATCGGTCTGATCAACGTCGTCGTGCCGCTGCAGATCGGCGCACGTGACGTGGCCTTCCCGTTCCTGAACTCGCTGAGCTTCTGGCTGTTCGTGGTCGGCGCGCTGCTGGTCAACATCTCGCTGGGTCTGGGCGAGTTCGCCAAGACCGGCTGGCTGGCCTATCCGCCGTTGTCGGGGGCCAATTACAGTCCCGGGGTCGGGGTGGATTACTGGATCTGGTCATTGCAGATTTCCGGTGTCGGTACCCTGCTGACAGGTGTCAACTTCGTCGCCACCATCCTCAAGATGCGTGCGCCGGGCATGACCCTGATGAAAATGCCGGTCTTCACCTGGACCGCACTGTGCGCCAACGTCCTGATCATCGCGGCCTTCCCGATCCTGACCGCGACCATCGCGATGCTGACGCTCGACCGTTATCTTGATTTCCACTTCTTCACCAATGACCTTGGTGGAAACATGATGATGTACGTCAACCTCATCTGGGCCTGGGGCCATCCTGAGGTGTACATCCTGGTGTTGCCGGTCTTCGGTGTGTTCTCCGAAGTCATCTCCACCTTCTCCAAGAAGAAGCTGTTCGGTTACACCTCTCTGGTGTGGGCGACCATCGTCATCACGATCCTGTCGTTCGTCGTCTGGCTGCACCACTTCTTCACCATGGGTGCCGGCGCTGACGTGAATGCCTTCTTCGGTATCGCGACGATGATCATCTCGATCCCGACGGGCGTGAAGATCTTCAACTGGCTGTTCACCATGTACCGCGGTCGTGTCGAGATGACCTCTCCGGTGCTGTGGACCCTCGGCTTCATGGTCACCTTCACCATCGGTGGCATGACCGGTGTCCTGCTGGCCGTGCCGGGCGCCAACTACGTCCTGCACAACTCGCTGTTCCTGATCGCCCACTTCCACAACGTCATCATCGGCGGCGTGGTCTTCGGTGCGATGGCCGGTATCACTTACTGGTTCCCGAAAGCGACCGGCTTCATGCTGTGCGAGAAGTGGGGCAAGCGTTCCTTCTGGTTCTGGATCACTGGCTTCTACCTCGCCTTCATGCCGCTGTACATCCTCGGCTTCATGGGCATGACCCGTCGTCTGCAGCACGTCGACAACCCGCTGTGGGTGCCGTACCTGGTCGTCGCCTTCATCGGTGCCTGCCTGATCATGATCGGTATCGCGTGCACCGTGATCCAGATCGCGGTCAGCATCAAGGACCGCAAGAAGCTGCAGGACACCACTGGCGATATCTGGGGCGCGCGTACGCTGGAGTGGAGCACCACTTCACCGGCACCGTTCTACAACTTCGCTCACGAGCCGCAGGTCTCTGAACTCGACGAGTTCTGGGAAATGAAGGAACGCGGTATCGAGCAGGAGGCCAAGAAGCCTTATGCGCCGATCCACATGCCGCGCAACGCAGCGGCTGGTGTCATCATCTCCGCCTTCAGCCTGGTGTTCGGTTTCGCGCTGATCTGGCACATCTGGTGGATGGCCGTGGTCGGGCTGGTCGGCATGGCCGTCAGCTTCATCGTGCGCACCTTCAACTATGACATCGACTACTACGTGTCCGTCGAGGAAGTGGAGCGTGTCGAGCGCGAAGGTCGCGAGCGTCGTGCCCTGCCCAGCGCCCGCACACCTAACGACACAGTGGTTCAGGGGTAATCATGGCGAACAATGCAATGACATCTCATGATGGGGCGCACGACGCCCATGACGATCACGAGCATCACGATACCAATGGCCTGAAGGTCTTCGGTTTCTGGCTCTATCTGCTGAGCGACTGCATCCTGTTCGCGATGCTGTTCGCAGGCTATGTGGTACTCAGCCAGGCGTATGCCGGTGGCCCGACGGGCGCCGAGATCTTCGAGCTTGACTTCGTGCTGGTCGAGACCGCGCTGCTGCTGGCCTCGAGCTTCACCTACGGCCTGGCGATGCTGGGCATGAACCGCGGAGACAGCTCCGCGGTGATCAAGTGGCTGATGATCACCTTCGCCTGTGGTGCGGGCTTCATCGCGATGGAAATCTATGAGTTCCATCACCTGATCGTGAATGGCCATGGCCCGGACAAGTCCGCGTTCCTGTCAGCCTTCTTCACGCTGGTCGGTACCCACGGTCTGCACGTGACCGTCGGTCTGGTCTGGATGGCGCTGCTGATCATCCAGGTCAAGCAGAAAGGCCTGACGGAAATGCATCGTGGTCGTCTGATGATGCTCAGCCTGTTCTGGCACTTCCTGGACGTCATCTGGATCTGCGTCTTCACCGTCGTCTATCTCACAGGAGTGATGCTATGAGCCATTCCAACAACGACCACAACGACAATCACGGCAGCGTCAAGCAGTACGTGACCGGTCTGATCCTCTCCATCATCCTGACCATCATCCCGTTCGGGATGGTGATGATGATGGACGATCCGGGTGTCGGCGTGATCTGGGCCATCTACGGCTTCGCCATCGCTCAGGTCTTCGTGCAGCTGTACTTCTTCCTGCACCTGGACGGCTCCAAGGAGCAGAGCTGGAATGTCATGGCCATGCTGTTCACCCTGGTGATCGTGGCAATCGTCGTTGGTGGTTCCATGTGGATCATGATCGAGCTGAATCAGAACATGATGCCCATCTGATAGCGTGAGCCTGATGATCAAGGACTACCTGCGTACCACCAAGCCGGGCATTATCTTCGGCAACCTGATCACCGTCAGCGGCGGCTTCTTTCTCGCTTCCGGTGGTGAGGTGGATTGGGCGCTGTTCATCGCCACCCTGGTCGGGGTGGCGTTGATCGTGGCCTCAGGCTGTGTGTTCAACAACTGCATCGATCGCGACATCGATCGTCACATGGCGCGTACCCAGGGCCGTGCTCTGGTGCAGGGCGACATCTCGCTGACGGGGGCCTTCGTCTTCGGCAGCGTGCTGGGCCTTGCGGGCTTCTGGCTTCTGGCCGCGATGACCAATCTCATGGCGATGATCGCCGTGGGTCTGGGCTTCGTGATCTACGTCGGGGCCTACAGCATGTGGCTCAAGCGTGGCTCGGTGTATGGCACCCTCATCGGTTCACTGTCCGGCGCCGCGCCGCCAGTGGTCGGTTACCTGGCTGTCACCGGCCAGGCGGACATGGGGGCGCTGCTGCTGTTGATCATCTTCAGCATGTGGCAGATGCCGCATTCCTATGCGATTGCCATGTTCCGTGTCGATGACTATCGGGCCGCCAATATTCCGGTACTCCCGGCAGCGCGAGGCATGGAGCATGCCAAGCGTGTAGTGACGGGGTACATTGCCGGCTTCATCCCGGTGTCGCTGTTGCTGACATTGTGGGGATATACCGGCATCTGGTATCTGGTAGTCGCGACCGTCACGGGTGGCTGGTGGCTGTATCTGGCCGCCTGGCGCCTCAAGGACCAGCCTGATGCCTCCTGGGCACGCAAGCTGTTCGGCTTCTCCATCATCATCGTCATGGCGCTCAGCCTGATGATGAGTCTGGACACGCAGCTGTAATCCAGCCGTAGTATCTCTCGGGTGACCGCCTTCGGCGTGTTGCCCGGGTGAAAGCCAAAAAAACCCGCCACCGGCTTGCCGGTGGCGGGTTTTTTCTTGCCTGTCCTTTGGAGTCCAGGTTTCGAGGACTCAAGGAACCCAGGACTCAAGCCCTCAGGCCAGCTGCAGATGCGGCTCCTGCTGTTCCTTGAGCGCTTCCTGCATGCGCTCGGCATACCAGTCGACGAAGTCGACGACGCCGAACTCGAAGGTCGCCGAGTAGGGGCCGGGCTGATAGGCGCTGGAGTTGACGCCGCGCTGGTTCTCTTCCACCAGCTGACGGTCCTGATCATTGGTGGCGTCCCACACCTTGCGCAGCTTCGCCAGGTCGTAGTCGACCCCTTCCACCGCGTCCTTGTGCACCAGCCACTTGGTGGTCACGCGGGTCTTGAGGGGGCCGATCGGGTCGACCTGGAAGACCACGGCGTGATCGCCCATGAAGTGGTTCCAGGAGTTGGGCAGGTTGAGGATTCGCAGCGAGCCCATGTCGGGGCTCTGCAGGCGACCCAGCAGCTTCTTGCACGCCGGCGTGCCGTCCGTGGTCATCGAGACGGTGCCTTCCAGCAGCGGCGTGCGCGTCATGCGATTGCGGCGACCGAAGCGCACCAGCTGATAGGGCACCTTCTCGGCATCCCAGTCGGCCTGCTTCTTGGCGACCAGCGCCTTGTAGGCTTCGGTGGCTCGCGGGTCATCGGTGTCATCGAATTCCTGCAGGGTGTTGAGCAGCTCCGGGTGGGAGCCGTCGCAGTGATAGCACTCGCGATTGTTCTCGATCACCAGCTTCCAGTTGCCTTCCTCGATGATGGAGGAGCTGGCCGCGACCTTGACGTTCTCCATGTCGTAGGGCTTGAGGTAGAACTCCAGCGTCTTGAAGAACGGCTCACAGTTCTCGGGCTGCTCGGCGAGGTTGATGAACAGCATGCCGCCGGCTGAACGTACGTGGACGGGGTGCAGGCCGTAGTCACTGGTATCGAAGGTGGTGCCCATGTCGGAACCGGCGAACAGCAGACGGCCATCCAGTTCATAGGTCCACTTGTGATAGCCGCACACCAGCTTGGCGACCTTGCCGCGCTCGGTGCTGCACAGGCGAGACCCGCGATGGCGACAGACGTTATGGAAGGCATGGATGGCCCCGTTGTCACCGCGCACGATGATGATCGGGCTGTTGCCCACGTCCATGGTCATGAAGTTGCCCTTGAGCGGGATCTCGCTGCCGAGACCGGCAAACAGCCACTCGCGCTCGAAGATCTCCTTCATGTCGAGATCGAACAGGCGCTGATCATTGTAGAAGGGCTGGGGCAGGGTATAGCCGGGACTGCGGGCCTCTAGAAGCCGCGCGGCGGCCTCGCGTACCGCCTGACGCTGCTGGTCCTGAGCGTGTTCCAATAGATCGCTCATCGCGATGTCCTCGCACGGTCGGTAGGCGCCGGGAGTAGGGTCGCCTTGGGTTGAGTGAGTGTGCTGATCATTGTTGTTGTGAAGCCGGGACAGAGGAAACGAGTGAACAGACCATTGCCGGGCAGCACCGCGGCAGACATCAGCGCATCTATGAGTCAGCGCACCTATGAGTCAGCGCACCTATGAGTCAGCGCACCTATGAGTGAGTGCCGATGCATCGCGCGGTGCGTCATCCTGTCCTGGTCGGTTCGGGTGTCGAGGGCGGCGCAGGCAGAGGGGCCGCTCGCTCAACAGGATAGTCAGCGTGGAAGTTCAGGCAGCCCGCATGATATCCGAGTGGCTTTGCCACGCATGGATCGCAGTGTGGCTGAGGTCAAGTCGCGACTTGTGTCTGATGGCGACGCTCAATGATGTATTTCCGACGCCGGTCGTCTGCGCAGGGCCTTCGAGGCACAGGCAGGTGCAGCGGTGAGGCGGGGGCAGGGCACTGCGGGGTCGTGATTGGAGGGATCGGGCATGTTTCTGTCGTGCACGGATAAATGCTTGCCGGACGCTGACTCGACAATCCAGAGCATGTCCCACCGTTGGTCGCGCACGCAGCGCAGGGTGGCCTGACACTGTCTCTTCAAGAACTGACACTGCCCCTTCAAGAACATGTCTCCAAGAACATGTCTCCAAGAACAACATGCCCAGCGAGGCCTTCATGAGCACCACACTCAGCAACTTCAATCCGGTTACGACGCAGACCTGGACCAACGGTCGACATAGCGTGCGCTGCGTGAAGGTCATTCAGGAAACCTGGGATGTGCGCACCTTCTGTTTCATGGCCGAACAGCCGGTGATGTTCTTCTTCAAGCCGGGGCAGTTCGTGACCCTGGAGCTGGAGATCGATGCGCAGCAGATCATGCGCTCCTACACCATCTCCAGCTCGCCGTCGGTGCCCTACAGCTTCTCGATCACCGTCAAGCGTGTGCCGGGCGGACTGGTCTCCAACTGGCTGCATGACAATCTGAACGAAGGTGACGAGCTGGCCGTGCACGGCCCGGTGGGCAACTTCAACTGCATCGACTATCCGGCGGAACGCATCCTGATGCTGTCAGGCGGGGTTGGCATCACGCCGCTGATGTCGATGGCCCGCTGGTACTTCGACACCAATGCCAACGTGGACATTGCCTTCTTGCACAGCGCCCGCAGCCCGCGCGACATCATCTTCTGGCGTCAGCTCGAGTTCATGGATTCGCGGGTGCCGGAATTCAACATGCACATCATCTGCGAGCGCTTCGAGACCGGTCAGACCTGGTCGGGCTATCGCGGCTATCTGACCGACGCGATGCTCGAGATGATCGCGCCGGACTTCATGGAGCGCGAGATCTTCTGCTGCGGCCCGACCCCCTACATGAATGCGATCAAGCATCTGCTTCGCAGCCATGGCTTCGACATGAGCCGCTACCACGAGGAGTCCTTCGGGGCCACGCCGGTGGAGGTCGAGGAGGAGGCCATCGAGCAGGCCGAGCAGGCGGAAGTGCTGGCCGATGAGCTGGACCGCGCCGACCTGACGCGCGTCGAGTTCGCCACGACCGGCAAGTCGGTGCAGATCGCCCCGGGCGAGACTGTCCACGCCGCCGCCGCCAAGCTCGGCCTGCATATCCCGAAGGCCTGCGGCATGGGCATCTGCGGCACCTGCCGCGTGCAGAAGGTCTCCGGGGAGGTCGCGATGGAGCACAACGGCGGCATCACCGATGAAGACGTCGCGGATGGCTTCATCCTGTCCTGCTGCAGCGTGCCCAATGGGGATGTGGTGATCGATTACTGATCTCGCCCACCACTCGCCGGCAAGATGACAATGGCGACAGGTTTGAGGAGAGGTGAATGAATCTCGTGCAAGTGATTGGCAGAAAGTCGTAGACGATGTCGCATTCAGGGAGGTAGATGCCGCTGTCAGCCATCTGGAGCGGCGTCAGTCGATTAGCGTGGGGGTACAACAAGTACAACTGGCTAATGGAGCAATACCTCATGACTCGTGATGTTGATGCACCGCAACGCCCCTCTCTGCCCATGGCCAGCCTGCCGATTCTGGCAACCCTGGCCGTGCTGGCCCTGCAACTCTTCGTCTTTGGCGAATTCACTCCTCACGTGCCGCTGATCTGTGGTGTCGCCATGACGGCGCTGGTCGGTTGGAAGCTGGGGCACGGCTGGTCGGCGATGGAAGAGGGCATGATGCGCATCGTGCGTGTCGGCCTGCCCTCCATCGCCATCCTCATTCTTGTCGGCATGACGGTCGGGGTGTGGATCGCCTCGGGCAGCGTGCCGATGATCATCTATTACGGGCTCAAGCTGATCTCGCCGGAATACTTCCTCGCGACGGCGATGCTGCTGTGCTCGGTGGTCTCGGTCACGCTCGGCACCAGCTGGGGCACCGTGGGCACCGTGGGGCTGGCCTTGATGGGCATCGGCGCCGGTTTCGGCATCCCACCGTGGTGGACGGCCGGTGCCGTGGTCTCCGGGGCCTTCTTCGGCGACAAGGTCTCTCCCCTGTCGGACACCACCAACCTCGCTCCCGCCGTCACCGGGGTGAATCTGTTCGCCCACATCCGCAACATGATGCCCACCACCATCCCCTCGATGCTGATCGCCCTGGTGATCTACCTGGTCGCCGGCAACCTGCTCGCCGCCGGGCAGACACTGGATCTCGAACGCATCACCGCGATTACCCAGGGCCTGGACGGGGCCTTCGAATTCAATCTGTGGGTGCTGGTGCCGCCGCTGCTGGTGATGACACTGGCCATCGCCCGCATGCCGGCGTTGCCGGCGCTGTTCGTCGGGGTGCTGGCCGGGGCGGTAGTGGCCTATGGTGTCCAGGGTGAGGCCATCAAGGCGCTGTTCGGTTACATGCAGAGCGGCTACACCCTGAATACCGGCGTCAGCGAGATCGACAGCCTGCTCAATCGTGGCGGCCTCATGTCGATGGCCTGGGTCATCCTGCTGGTGATGATCGCACTGGCCTTCGGCGGGATGCTGGAAGTGATCGGCTGTCTCGAAGCGCTGTGCGCCGCCGTGCTGGTCAAGGTGCGCGGCATCTTCGGGCTGCAGGTCGCGGCCAGTTCCACTGCCGCGCTGACCAACGTCATCGCGGGCGACCCCTACCTCTCGATCGCCTTGCCGGGGCGCATGTACGCACCGATCTTCCGTGGCGAAGGCTACTCGACCCTCAATCTGTCCCGCTCTCTGGAAGAGGGTGGCACGCTGGTCTCGCCGCTGGTGCCCTGGAATGCCAGTGGCGCCGTGGTCATCAGTTCGCTGGGGCTGATCACCAGTGGTGGCAGTCTCGAGGGGCTGCTCTACATTCCGCTGGCCTTCGCCTGCTGGCTATCGCCGCTGATCGGGCTGCTTTACACCCTGGCGGGACGCTTCATCGTTCGCGCCGATGATGCCGAGCGCGCCGAATGGGCGGACAAGGGCCATGCCGTGGTCTCCCTGGCGAAACTGCGGGACACGACACGGCAGACCGCACAGGCGGGACGACCGCTGCAGGCGCACGGTTGAGCGCCTCAAGCATGAGAGTTCTACGACTTCATGCTCAGGTTCATGAGCAAGTCGACTCGCGCAGGATGACGGCACAAACCATCTGGAGGAAATGCCGGCCTCGAGACTACGCTTCAGGTGTTGCCGACAGGAAGCCTGCTGGCTGTCAGGAAGGTCGTTGCGGGGTGCCCGCAAGCGCGATCCCCGTATCGTGCACCAGAGACCGACACTTCCTCTGCCAGCTTCCAGCTGCAGATCGAGAGCGGAAGACATCCTGAACGATGCGTGATGGCCACTCCCGTCACGGGAAAATCGGAAGAAAGGGCAATGTCTCATCAAGGGAACGGTTCACTGCCCCCAGGCTGAGAGGCAGTGACGGACGACTAGAACAGCCGGCAGAACAGGAAAGTTTCGCACTGCGGGAGCACGACGCATGCCTGGGTATGTGGAGATGGGCTCCCGCGGTGCGGCTACTTTCTGCAGGAAGATACCCACGACCACGCATGCCTCGGCCTGCGTGGTTTTTTCATGCGCCGAGCAAGCGCCGGGGCGTGCCCGGCAGGCATCACTGCCCCATCTCGGCCCCCAGCACGGCGAGCAGCGCCGGCAGGTAGAGGAAGGCCGCCAGGGTCGAGCAGAAGACCAGCGTAGCCACGTATTCCGGCTCGCGGCCTGCCTTCTGGGCAAACATGTAGTTGTAGACCGCCACCGGCATGGCCATCTGCATCACCAGCACGTGCAACGCCAGCGGCGGCAGCTCCAGCAGCGTGCCGATTCCCCAGGCGCAGGCGGCGGCGAAGGGGATGCGCAGGGCGCTGAAGCCCACGCCTGACGCCAGATTCCTGACGCGGATACTGGCCAGCGAGACGCCAAGGGTGATCAGCATCAGCGGCACGGTGAAGCCGGAGATCAGCTCCAGGCTGTTGGCCACGAAGCGCGGCATGTGGATGTCGCTGAGCAGCAGGGTGGTGGCGAGGATACTGGCCCAGATGGTCGGGGATCGCACGACGCTGCGCAGCGGGTTGCCGCTGGTGCTGGCAAGCCAGGCACCGAGCGTGAACTGCAGAAGCGACATGGTGACCATGATGGTGATGGCGTAGGCGAAGCCGGCCTGGCCGAAGGCATACAGGGACACGGGCAGGCCCATGTTGCCGACGTTGGAGAACAGCAGCGGGGCCACCGCGACCTTCCACGGCTTGCCGATCAGGCGAGAGAACGGCCAGCTCAGGGCCAGCAGCAGCGCCATTACCGTGAGGGTCGCCAGGCCTGTGCGCAGGAAGCTGGAATTGTCGATCTCGGCACTGCCCAACGCGTTGAGAATCAGTGCCGGTGTGCCGATGTAGAGCACCAGCCGGGTGACGAAGGCCATGGGGTATTCATTGCCCAGGCGCACCCAGAAGAAGCCGATGGCGGCGCCACACAGCACCGGAGCCATCACCGCCAGCAGTTCCATCAACATGCCACCTTCCTCCTTGTCTTCCCGTATCGCCCTGAGCGCGACAGCCCTTGCTGTCTGCGTATCTTCGCATATGCCTGTCGCTAGCATACCTGCCTTGTGGCGCCAGCCCGAGTCGCAACTGCGCAGGCATGTCGCATTCGCACTGCACGGTGACGCTGACAAGCAGCCTGCCCGACAGGGGCGGGGCTAGTATCGGAGCACATCTGCAAGGTTTGACCTGCCGGGTCCCCATGACCCCTCTGCATTTCCAACGACAACATCCGATAACCGGAGGCGCGCAATGTCTCAGCAACATGGCTACACCCGTGATGACCGACTGGCCAGACTCGATCCCGCTCTGGCCGAGGCCATCCTCGAAGAGACAGCGCGTCAGGAAGCGCATATCGAGCTGATCGCTTCCGAGAACTATGCAAGCCCGCTGGTGATGGAAGCCCAGGGCAGCCAGCTGACCAACAAGTACGCCGAAGGGTATCCGGGCAAGCGCTACTACGGTGGCTGCGAATTCGTCGACAAGGTCGAGACACTGGCCATCGAACGTGCCTGTGCGCTGTTCGGCTGTGACTACGCCAACGTGCAGCCGCACTCCGGTGCCCAGGCCAATGCCGCCGTGTTCATGGCGCTGGTCTCGCCGGGCGACACCATTCTCGGCATGAGCCTGGCGCATGGCGGTCACCTGACCCACGGTGCCGCCCCCAACTTCTCCGGCAAGCACTACAACGCCATCCAGTACGGCCTGACCGAAAGCGGCGAGCTGGACTACGAGGAAATGGAGCGTCTGGCGCGCGAGCACAAGCCTAAGATGATCATCGCCGGCTTCTCCGCCTACTCCCGCGTGGTCAACTGGCGTCGTTTCCGCGACATCGCCGACGAGATCGGTGCCTGGCTGATGGTCGACATGGCCCACGTGGCCGGTCTGGTCGCGGCGGGCCACTACCCGAGCCCGATCCCCCACGCCCATGTCGTCACCACCACCACGCACAAGACCCTGCGCGGCCCGCGTGGCGGCCTGATTCTCTCCGCCACCGGCGACGAGGCACTGTACAAGAAGCTCAATGGTGCCGTCTTCCCGGGTCAGCAGGGTGGCCCGCTGATGCATGTCATCGCTGCCAAGGCCGCGGCCTTCAAGGAGGCGATGAGCCAGGACTTCGTCAGCTATCAGGCGCGCGTGATCGCCAATGCTCGCGTGATGGCTCAAGTCTTCATGGAACGCGGCTATGACGTCGTCTCCGGCGGCACCGATGACCACCTGTTCCTCGTCTCGCTGATCCGTCAGGGCGTGACCGGCAAGGACGCGGATGCCTCTCTGGGTCGCGCCCACATCACCGTCAACAAGAACAGCGTGCCGAATGATCCGCAGAGTCCCTTCGTGACCTCCGGCCTGCGCATCGGCACACCGGCCGCCACCACGCGCGGCTTCGGCGAGGCGGAATGCGAGGCGCTGGCCGGCTGGATCTGCGACCTGCTCGACGCGCTGTCCAGCGGCGAGAGCGACAAGGTCGAGGCTGAAGTGCGCGGCAAGGTCGAGGAAGTCTGTGCGCGCTTCCCGGTCTACGCCTCCGCCAGCATCACTGATACCGCCGAGATTGCCTGAACAGGGCGCTGGCGAGAGACAACGATAACCACGACACATGCCGCAAGCGCAGAGACATCACTCGGGTGACAACAACAGACATCACTCGGGCGAGAGCACCGGACAGCGCTTGCGGTGGCAAAGATGTGAGGAGGGTGGCAAATGCAGCGTTACTCGGGATTCGGGCTGGTCAAGCATGCGCTCAGCCACCATGAGAACTGGCAGAAGGTCTGGCGCAGTCCAGAACCCAAGAAGGAATACGACGTCGTCATCGTCGGTGGCGGCGGGCATGGTCTGGCCACGGCCTACTATCTGGCCAAGGAGCACGGCATCACCAATGTCGCGGTGATCGAGAAGGGCTGGCTGGGCGGCGGCAACACCGCGCGCAACACCACCCTGGTGCGCTCCAACTATCTGTGGGACGAGGCGGCGGCGCTCTACGAGCACTCCATGAAGCTTTGGGAAGGCCTCTCCCAGGACCTGAACTACAACGTGATGTTCTCCCAGCGTGGCGTGCTCAACCTGGGCCACACCCTGCAGGACATGCGTGACATCCAGCGTCGCGTGAACGCCAACCGTCTGCAGGGCATCGACGGCGAGGTGCTGGACACCCGGCAGGTGCAGGAACTGGTACCGGCGATGGACTGCTCCAGCCGCGCACGCTATCCGATTCTCGGTGCCTCCTGGCAGCCGCGCGGTGGCGTGGCGCGTCACGACGCCGTGGCCTGGGGCTTCGCGCGCGGTGCCGACAGCCTCGGCGTCGACCTGATCCAGCAGACCGAGGTCACCGGGTTCCGCAAGCAGGATGGCGCCATCGTCGGGGTGGAAACCTCGCGCGGCTTCATCGGTGCCAAGCGTGTCGGCGTGGTCACCGCCGGCAACTCCGGGGTGATGGCCGAGAAGGCCGGCTTCCGTCTGCCGCTGGAATCCCACCCGCTGCAGGCACTGGTCTCCGAGCCGCTCAAGCCGATTCTCGACACCGTGGTGATGTCCAACCACGTCCACGGCTATGTCAGCCAGTCCGACAAGGGTGACCTGGTCATCGGGGCCGGCATCGACGGCTACGTGGGCTACGGCCAGCGTGGCAGCTACCCGACCATCGAGCACACCCTGCAGGCCATCGTCGAGATGTTCCCGATCTTCTCGCGGGTGCGCATGAACCGTCAGTGGGGCGGCATCGTCGACACTTGTCCGGACGCCTGCCCGATCATTTCCAAGACGCCCGTGAAGGGGCTCTATTTCAACTGCGGTTGGGGCACCGGTGGCTTCAAGGCCACGCCGGGTTCCGGCAACGTCTTTGCCTGGACACTGGCCAAGGGGCGCACCCATCCGCTGGCAGAACCCTTCTCCTATGACCGTTTCAACACGGGCAAGCTGATCGACGAACATGGCGCCGCCGGCGTCGCGCACTGAACCTGCCGTCAGGAGACGACCGACCATGATGCATATCTTCTGTCCCTACTGCGGCGAGCTGCGCGAGGAAGAGGAATTCCACGTCAAGGGCCAGGCGCATATCGAGCGCCCGAAAGACCCCGAAGCCTGCTCCGATGCCGAGTGGGGGGATTATCTGTTCTTCCGCAACAACCCGCGTGGCGTCCACCACGAGCTGTGGATCCACGCCGTGGGTTGTCGCAAGTATTTCAACATCACCCGCCACACCGTGACCTACGAGATTCTCGAGACCTATCGCATGGGCGAGCAGCCCACCATCACCGGTGAGACGAAAGCCGATCCGACCACGCAAGCCAAGGGGGTGAGCGCATGAGCCAGCAAGACCACCAGACCGCCGCTGCCCCGCGCCGTCTCGCCTCGGGTGGACGCATCGACCGCGCCACGCCGTTGACCTTCACCTTCAATGGCAAGCGCTATCAGGGCCTGGCAGGCGATACCCTCGCCTCGGCGCTGATGGCCAACGGCCTCGATGTGCTCAACGCCAGCTTCAAGTATGCGCGTCCGCGGGGCCTGGTCGCCGCCGGTGCCGAAGAGCCCAACGCCATCCTGCAGCTGGGCAGCACCGAAGCGGGCCAGGTGCCCAACGTGCGTGCCACCCAGCAGGCGCTTTACGACGGCCTGGAAGCCCACGCCGTCAGCGGCTGGGTCAAGGCCCAGAAGGACCTGATGAGCCGTTTCCTGCCGCAGGTCGGCAAGCTGGGCGGCAAGTTCATGCCGCCGGGCTTCTACTACAAGACCTTCATGGCGCCGGCCTCGCTGTGGATGACGTATGAGAAGTACATCCGCAAGGCCGCCGGTCTCGGGCGTTCTCCGCTCGAGGAGGACCCGGACATCTATGATCACCTGCATCAGCACACCGATGTGCTGGTGATCGGCTCCGGCCCGGCGGGCCTGATGGCGGCGCTGGTCGCGGCCCGCAGTGGTGCGCGCGTCATCCTGTGTGACGAGCAGGAAGAGCTGGGTGGCTCGCTGCTCTCCATGTCGGCGGACTGTCTCGATCAGACCCTGGACGGCAAGCCCGCCATCGAATGGCGTGACGCGGTGCTGGCGGAGCTTGCGGCCTGTGAGGATGTGCAGTTGCTGCCGCGCACCACCGCCAACGGCTATCACGATCACAACTTCGTGACGCTGCACGAGCGCCGCACCGAGCATCAGGCCGATCTCGCACCGCGCAATGCCCGTGGTGCCCAGCAGGCACGTTCACGCCTGCATCGTGTGCGCGCCCACCGCGTCATCATGGCCACCGGTGCCCACGAGCGGCCGCTGGTCTACAGCCACAACGATGTGCCGGGCAACCTGCTGGCCGGTGCCGTCACCACCTATCTGACCCGTTACGGCGTCGCCGCCGGCAACAAGCTGGTGCTGTCGGTCAACAACGACCACGCCTATCGCGCGGCGCTGGCATGGAAGGCGGCCGGTCGTGAGGTGGTCGCGATCGCTGATGCGCGTCCGGCCCCTGCCGGCGTGATGGTCGAGGCGGCGCGTGCCGCCGGCATCCGCATCATCGCCGGCGCCGCCGTGATCGAGGCCAAGGGTGAGCGCCGCGTGACAGGCGCGCGCATCGCGGCCATCGATATCGATGGATTTACTGTCACCGGTGAAGTGGAAGAGCTCGCCTGCGACACCATCGCCAGTTCCGGCGGCTACAGCCCGGTGGTTCACCTGGCGGCGCACACCGGCGCGCGTCCGGTATGGAGTGATGAGATCCACGGCTTCCTGCCGGCGCTGGGCGCACCGATGCTCAAGGGCTTCGATGCCTGCGGCGCCGCCAATGGCAGCTTCGCGCTGGAAGATGCGCTGGTCGCGGCCTATGCCAGCGGTGTCGCCGCGGTGGAAGCCTGCGAGTTCGAGATCGCCCAGGCCGAGGTGCCAGCGGTGTCCGAGCTTGCGGAATCCCCGATGCTGCCGCTCTATCAGGTGCCGCATGACAAGCCCACCGCACGCGCACCCAAGCAGTTCGTCGATCTGCAGAACGACGTCACCGCCGCCGGGATCGAGCTCGCCACCCGCGAAGGCTTCGAGTCCATCGAGCACGTCAAGCGCTACACCGCGATGGGCTTCGGCACCGACCAGGGCAAGCTGGGCAACATCAACGGCATGGCGGTCGCCGCGCGCTGTCTGGGGCAGACCATCCCCGACACCGGCACCACCGTATTCCGCCCCAACTACACACCGGTGACCTTCGGCGCCATCGTCGGCCGTCACTGCGGCGAGCTGTTCGACCCGATCCGCTACACCGCGATGCACGAATGGCACGTGGCGCAAGGCGCCAAGTTCGAGGATGTCGGCCAGTGGAAGCGCCCCTGGTACTACCCGCAGGGCAGTGAGGACATGCATGCCGCCGTCGAGCGCGAGTGTCTGGCGGTGCGCGAGAAGGTCGGCGTGCTGGATGCCTCGACCCTGGGCAAGATCGACATCACCGGTCGCGATGCGCGCGAATTCCTCAACCGCATCTACACCAACGCCTGGGCCAAGCTGGGCGTCGGCAAGGCGCGCTACGGCCTGATGTGTCACGACGACGGCATGGTGATGGACGACGGTGTCACCACCTGTCTGGCCGAAGACCACTTCCTGATGACCACCACCACCGGTGGCGCGGCCTCGATCCTTGAGTGGCTGGAACTGTGGCACCAGACCGAATGGCCGGAACTGGACGTGCAGATGACCAGCGTCACCGATCACTGGGCGACCCTGACCGTCACCGGCCCCGAGGCGCGCGCGCTGGTCGGCGAGCTGACCGATATCGACCTCGACCGCGACAGCTTCAAGTTCATGGAAGTGCGTGAAGGGCTGATCGCCGACATTCCCGGGCGCATCTTCCGCATCTCCTTCACCGGCGAGCTGTCCTACGAGCTCAACGTGCCGGCCAACTACGGGCTGCATGTCTGGAAGCGTCTGTTCGAGTGCGGCAAGCAGTACGGCCTCACGCCCTACGGCACCGAGACCATGCACGTGCTGCGCGCCGAGAAGGGCTTCATCATCGTCGGTCAGGACACCGATGGCTCGATCACCCCGGAAGACCTCGGCATGCAGTGGTGTGTCGGCTACAACAAGCCGTATTCCTGGATCGGCAAGCGTGCGCTGTCGCGTCCGGATACCCGTCGCGACGACCGCAAGCAGATGGTCGGCCTGATTCCGACGCGCAAGAAGGCCGGCGATGAGCGCATCGTGCTGCCGGAAGGCTCGCAGATCGTCTTCGACCCGGAGCACGCCATCCCGATGCCGATGGTCGGCCACGTGACCTCCAGCTACTACAGCCCGACGCTGGGACATGGCTTCGCGCTGGCGGTGGTCAAGGGCGGTGCCAAGCGCATCGGCGAGACGGTGTTCCTGCCGCAGGCCGATGGCACGACGCTGGAAGCCGAAATCACCTCACCGGTGTTCTACGACAAGAAAGGGGAGCGCCAGCATGTCTGATGCCACCACACTCGACCCGCAAGCGGGTGCCGCCGTCGAGGCGCAGCCGCAGGACATGACAAGTTCTCAGACGTCAGTGATCGACCAGCGCCCGACGCCTGAAGTTCACGCTCAGAGCGCCCGTTCGCCGCTGGCGCATCTGTTCACGGCCCGCGATGACGGTGATGCCGGCGTCGTGCTGCAGGAGAAGGCGTTTCTCGGTCATCTGACGCTGCGCGGTGACCCCGCGCAGCCGGGCTTCGCCGAGGGTGTCGAGGCGGCGTTGGGTCTGGCGCTGCCGCTGACACCGGCAACTCTCCACCAGAATGAGGGCGGTCGCTCGATCCAGTGGCTGTCACCGGATGAGTGGCTGATCCTGGTGCCCGGCGAGGAAGCCTTCGCTGTCGAGAAGGCGCTGCATGAGCGGCTTTCGGGGCGCTATCAGGTGGTCAACGTCAGTGGTGGCCAGACCGTCATCTCGCTGAGTGGCGACCAGGCGCGTCAGGTGCTGATGAAGTCGACGCCTACCGATGTGCACCCGCGAGCCTTCCCGGTCGGGCGGGGCGTACCGGCGGTGTTCGCCAAGGCGACGCTGGTGCTGCGCCGCGTCAGCGAGAGCGAATTCGAGCTAGTGGTGCGCAGAAGCTTCGCCGATTACCTCGGCCGCTGGCTGCTGGATGCCAGCGAGGAATTCGGGGTCTGCATCAAGGCCTGAGATCTGCGTCTGGAGAGAGGTCTGCGTCTGGAGAGAGCTCTGTCGCAGGCGCACGCCATGACCTGAATCGGCTGCCAGGGGCCTTGCCCGGGCCAGGAGGCGGGCTTCAGAAATACTGAAGCCCGCCTCAATAATATTGGTTTGTCGCGCAGGGCCCCGGATGCAACCCTGACGTTGCAGCTTCCAACAATGAATAATCCTTACATGACAGGCACCTATGTATGCGTGATACCTGGATTCTGACCGCCCAATGTCCCAGCCGTATCGGCACGGTGGACGTCGTGACACGCTACCTGCGCGAGCAGGGCTGCTATATCACCGAGCTCAATTCCTTCGATGACCGCCTGTCGGGGCGCTTCTTCATCCGGGCCGAATTCCGGCCGCAGACCGAGGCCGGCGAACTCAGCGACAGCTTTGACGCCGCCGGTTTCGAGCAGGGGCTGGGCACGCGTGCCGCCGACTTCGAGATGGACGTCAGCCTGAGTGCGCCGGAGGAGCGCATGAAGGTGGTCATCATGGTCTCGCGCTCGGACCACTGCCTGAACGACCTGCTCTATCGGCATCGCATCGGCCAGCTGCCGATGGACATCACCGCCGTCATCTCCAACCACCCGGACATGGCGCCGCTGGCCGAGTGGCATGGTCTGCCCTATCACCACCTGCCGATCACCGCCGAGACCAAGGCCGAGCAGGAAGCGCAGGTGTGGCAGATCGTGCAGGACACCGGTGCCGAGCTGGTGATTCTGGCGCGCTACATGCAGGTGCTGTCGAGTGACATGTGCGAGAAGCTCTCGGGGCGGGCGATCAACATCCACCACTCGCTGCTGCCGGGCTTCAAGGGCGCGCGCCCCTATCACCAGGCCTACGAGAAGGGCGTCAAGCTGGTCGGTGCCACCGCGCACTACATCAACGATGATCTCGATGAAGGGCCGATCATCACCCAGGGCGTCGAGACGGTGGATCACGCCCACTATCCGGAAGACCTGATCGCCAAGGGCCGTGATATCGAGTGCCTGACCCTGTCGCGTGGCGTGCGTTATCACCTCGAGCGCCGCGTCTTCCTGCATGACAGGCGCACGGTGGTGTTCGGCAACTGAGTGCAGATTGCGAAAAGAGAAACGCTGAAACACGAAGCCCGCGATCAGGAGGTCGCGGGCTTCGTGTCTTCTGGCGTCGTGTCTTCTGGCGTCATGTCTTCTGGCGGTGAGGCCTCTCAACGAGAGCGACTCAGCCCGACTTGCGCAGGCTCCACAGGAAGTAGCTGCCGCCGATCAGCGAGGCCATCAGGCCGGCGGGGATCTCGTAGGGCGAGAGCAGCTGACGCCCCAGCCAGTCCGCCAGCACCATCAGCAGCGCCCCGCACAGCACCGCGCCGAGCATGTGCTCTTGCGCGCGGCTCAGCCCCAGCAGACGCGCCAGATGCGGGGCCAGCAGGCCGACGAAGGATAGCGGGCCGACGATCAGGGTCGCCAGCGCGGTGAGCACCGCCACCGCACCCAGCAGCACCAGACGGGCGCGGGTCACGCCGATGCCCAGCGCACTGGCGCTCGCCATGCCCAGCGGCAGGATGTCCAGCCAGCGCGCCAGCGGGCGCACCAGCAGCACCGCGACGATCGCCAGCGCGAGCACGCCAACCGCCGCGGAGAGGCCCACGTAATAGGTGGAGCCGGACAGCCAGGCCAGAATCTGCTGACCGCGCGGGTCCCCATCGGCGAGGATGATGCCGCGCACCGCATCGTAGAGCGCCGTGATCGCCACCCCGCACAGCAGCACGCGTTCGGGAATGAAGCCACTGCGATGATTGAGCGCCACCAGCAGCGCCAGACAGGCCAGTGCCCCGCAGACGCCCGCGCCCAGCAGGGTCAGCTGGCCCGGTTCCGGCACCAGCAGCAGCGTCAGCATCAACGCGATGGCGGTGCCGCCGCTGATGCCGAGAATCTCGGGGCTGGCCATCGGGTTGCTGGTCAGGCGCTGCAACAGCGTACCGGCGAGGGCCAGCAGCACGCCGGCGCCTGCCGCCGCCAGCACGCGTGGCAGACGGAAGTCCAGCACGCTGGTCTGGCCTGACAGCAACTGTTGGAGCATGTCACCGCCAAGCGTCCAGCCATCGACGCCATTGCCGACGAGAAGCGCCAGCAGCAGGGCGATGATGACCCCGGCCAGCAGCCAGCCCAGCAGACGGTCGGGGCGGGGATGACGATGCGTCAGTGACATGCCGTGATGACTGGCGGGGCCTGCTCCCTGCGCCATCTTCAGGCGCGGAATCAGCCACAGCAGCAGCGGCGCGCCGAGGGCCGCCGTCATCGCGCCGGTGGGAATCAGGTTGGGCAGCAGGCCATCGAGACTGGCGACCACCAGGTCCGTCACCGCCAGCAGCAGTGCCCCGAACAGCGGTGCCCACAGCAGGCGCTGACCCAGGCGGCGTGCGCCCATCAGACGCACGCAGGCCGGCGCGGCCAGGCCGATGAAGCCGATGATGCCCAGCACGCTGACCACGCAGGCGCTCAGGAATACCGCCAGCCCCAGGCTCATCAGACGCAGCTTGCGCAGCGAGACGCCCAGGCTTCTGGCATTGGCCTCGTCGAGATCCAGCACCGCCAGCGGGCGCATCAGCACCAGTGCCAGCAGCATGCCCGGCAGCAGACGGGTGATCAGCGTGGTCACGCCGTCCCAGCCGTTCTGCGCCAGCGAGCCTGCGCCCCATACCAGGGTGCCGTGCAGGGCTTCCTGATTGAACAGCAACAGCACCATGCCCAGCGCGCCGATGTAGAGGTTGACCACCAGGCCCGCCAGCACCACCACGGTCGGTGACATGCCGCGTGCCCAGGCCAGCGCGAATACCAGCCCCATGGCGGCCAGGCCACCGGCCAGCGCGACCCATTCTCGGCCGAGCTGGAAGCCGTCACCTCCAAGACCCGTGCCGGCCATCAGCGCCGGGGCGAACAGCGTCGCCAGCATCATCGCCAGACTCGCGCCACTGGCGACCCCGAGGGTGGTGGGCGCGGCCAGTGGATTGCGCAGCACCTGCTGCATCAGCACCCCCGCCATGCCCAGCGCAGCCCCGGCCAGCAGCGCGCAGATCAGCCGTGGCCACCAGCTGACATGGGCCACCAGCTGGGCGGAGAGCAGGGCACTGTCTGCCTGGCCGAGACTGGCGGCATTCGTGACATCGGGGGATGACCACAACGCCGTCAGGCCCTGCATCAGGCTCAGGCCGTCACGGTTGAGGGCGAGGCTGCCCAGCACCAGCAGGGCCAGCGTGAGCAGACTGCAGGCTCTGCCGGGAGTGAGCCGAAGGGGACTGGGGGCGGAAGAGGAACGCTCTCTCATGACCTGCTCAGGGGTGGCCATCGGTGATCTCTCCCTCAGGTGCCGGCTCGCCGTCGAGTGCCGTGTCCGTGTGGTCGTTGAACAGATGATCGTCAAGCAGATCCTCGTCAAGCAGATGATCGGCGAGCAGGTCGGCGAAACGATTGGCCGAGGGCAGGGCGCCGAAGCTCCATACCGGTGGCAGGAACAGTGGCGCCGAGGCAGCGCTGTTCTCGCGCACGCCGGGCATGGCCTGCCACAGACCATTGCGCGCCAGGGCCTCGCGTCCGCCGGGTGGCAGGGGCTCCACCACCACCATGCGGCCCTTGAGGGTCACCAGCTTCTCGAGACTGACGGTGGCGAAGCCCCAGGCATTGGTATCGCCTTGCCAGGCATTGTCGATGCCCATGCGCTCGATCACCGCCTGGAACAGGCTGTTGTCACCGAAGATGCGCACATGGCGGTCATCCATGAACTGCACCATCAGCAGGGGGCGCAGCGCCTGGCCAGTGCGAGCGCTCTGCTGGCGCAAGGCGGCAGCGTAGCCGGCCAGTCGGGCCGTGCTCTGGCGAATCAGTTGCTCGGCCTGTGGCTCGCGCTGCGTCAGCTTGCCCAGCTGGCGGGTCGCCGCGACCAGCGTCTGCCAGGTGTCGGCATCCGGGGTATAGATGGCGACACTGGTGACCGGCGCGATGGCCGACAGGCGTGGCGTGAGACTGGCGAGCATCGGGCTGATCAGGATGTCATCGGGGGCGAGGGCGGCCAGCTGCTCCAGATTCGGTTGGGTGCGCAGGCCGAGATCCCGCGTGCCTTGAGGCAGCGCCGGTTGAGCCACCCAGCTGGCGTAGGTCTCCACCTGGCCCACGCCCATGGCGCGCACCCCGAGTCCGGTCAGGGTCTCGGCCAGGGTCCAGTCCAGCGCCACGACGGGGCGATCGACGAAGCCCGCTGGTGCCTCATGGGCGTCACCCGTCGTGGCGGCGCTGGCGGACCCCGCGGCCAGCAGGCTCAGGCCGATCAGTGCCATCAGCCACTTCATACCGGCACCGCGATCTGCTGCTGGCCATGCGCCGGGGTGATCACCTGCATCTCGACGCCATAGATATCCTTGAGCGTGGCGGGATTCATCATCTCATCGGGCGCGCCTTCGGCCAGCACCTTGCCACTGTGGAGCGCTACCAGACGGTCGCAATATCGCGCCGCCAGATTGATGTCGTGCAGCACGATGATGATGCCCAGTCCCAGGGTGTGGCTGAGATGCGAGACCAGCTCCATCACCTCGATCTGGTGGGCGATATCCAGCGCCGCCAGCGGTTCATCCAGCAGCAGATAGCGGCTGCCCTGGGCCAGCAGCATCGCCAGCCACACGCGCTGACGCTCGCCGCCGGAGAGCGTATCGACCTGCTGGTCGGCGAAGGCCTCGGTGTGGGTCAGTGCGATGGCGCGCTCGATGGCGGCCTCATCCTCGGCGCCGGGACGCCCCAGCAGGCCGTGCCACGGATAGCGCCCGAAGGCGACCAGCTCTCGTCCGGTCAGCGCTTCGGCGGCCGGCAGGTGCTGGGGGAGATAGGCCACGGCGCGTGCGAATTCACGGTTGCCGAATTCCGAGAGCGCACGCGCATCCAGCGACAGTCGGCCGCTGGTGGGCTGCATCTGTCGTGCCAGCAACTTGAGCAGCGTCGACTTGCCGGACCCGTTGTGACCGATCAGGCCATGCACCTTGCCCGGCGCGAAATCCAGCGCGGAGGCTTGCAGCAGATAGCGCTGACCGAGGGTGAAGCGCAGTTGGTCGAGAGTGAACATTGAGGCGTCCGTCAGCCGCATTCGAGGCGGTGCTTGAAGGTGGAAATCATGATGAAGACCCGGGGATGTCGCCAGCGCGCGTCCTGTTGTCGGCCCGCTCACCGCGAAAGCAGCCGGCGGCCGTCAGTCGATCCGCACAATGGCGTTGCGCCTGCTGGACATAGCGGCCTGCCATGCGCTCCGAGACCCCCAGACGCTCGCCGATCTCACGCTTGGTCACGCCTTCCAGTCGATACCAGAGAAGTGACTGACGAAGATGGTGGGGCTGCTCGGCGAGCGCCTGCTGGATCACCTGAAGCTTCTGGCGCCGCGCGAGACAGCGCTCGGGGTCCAGGCGTGTCGCCGAGAGACGCTCGTCGTCGTCCTCCATTTCCTCGAAGACCGGGGCGCGCGACTGGTGGCGGTGATGATCGATGATCAGATTGCGTGCGATCCGATACAGCCAGGCGCGCGGATTGCGCGGCGGCTCCCCTGTCATCCTGAGGCGCAGATAGACGTCATGGCACATGTCTTCCGCCAGATCATGCGAGGCCAGCTGACGGGTCAGGAATCCGATCAGCTCCTGGTGATAGCGGGCAAACAGTGCGTCCAGCGACGCCAGCTCATCCTCGGCCACCGCGCTGGTGTCCGTCCGGGCGTCAGCCACCGGGCAGGCAGCCCGTGCCGGCGGATCGCAGGGGGGCCGTTGCGTCTGCAGGTCAGCGCCCTCATCTGAGCGGGCTTCTGTCAGTGCTTGGAATGCGCAGAAGAAAGAGGACATCCACGGCTCGCAATGAGGATTGGCGTGATGGGGCGCTCAATCATATTGGTGTTGCGAATCATTATCAATGTCTGTCTGGCAGGCACGCGTCTGACCGCCTGCGAAGCATTCGGAGGCGGTCAGACGCGCAAGGCGGGACTTGCGCGGAGGGGGCCGGCCTCCCGGATCACGTTCAGCCACATGATCCGGGAGGCGCGACGCCGTCAGTGGCGGGCGAAGGCGGCGATGGGGTTGTCCAGCTCTCCCTTGAGTTGCAAGGCACCGGAGGGGTCGGTGAGGTCGACCATCTGCTGGTTGTTGCGCAGCTGCAGTCGGTTGAGGCACGACAGCGTGAAGCGTGGCGCGAACAGGTCGTGACGCGCGAACTTGTCGGCCATCTCCGGGTGCGCATCCTGGTAGTCATGGATGCAGGCCGCGACGCGTGACCAGAAGGCGTCTTCCGTCATCACCTGCTCGCGCACCAGCAGCGGTACCGCGAAGCGGAAGATGCAGTCGAAGATATCGGTGAGCAGCGACAGGATGCGGATCGGTTCCGGCACCTCGACCACCAGACGCTCGACTCCTTCCGGCAGCTCCAGGGCGCGGGTCTCGTCGGTGGCGAACAGCGCGGCCTCTTCGGCGATGTCCTTCATCAGTGCACCACACGGCACGCCATCGCGCAGGCGCATGATCAGGTTCTCGCCGTGGGGCATGAACACCAGATCATGCTTGAAGTAGCAGTGCAGCAGCGGCGTCATGTAGGCCGTCAGCCACTTGTCGATCCACGCTTCGGCGCCGATGCCGGAGCGCTCGATCAGCGCAGGCAGCAGTGCCTTCTCGTCGTTGTCGACGTGCAGCAGCGCGGCCATGGTCATCAGGCGCTCGCCCTCGTCCTTGACGTCTTCCGGGCTCTCGCGCCACAGGCTGGCCAGCATCTTGCGATAGCCGACGGCCGCCGGGTCGGCATCTTCCAGCACGTCATCGCGATAGCCGATGGCGGCGACTTCACGCAGCAGGCGGAAGCCCCATGTCTCGAAGGACGGGTCGGAGTCGATCAGCCCCTGCAGCCACTGGTTGATGGCCGGCGTGGCGCGCATGTAATAGGGCGACAGACCGCGCATGAAGCCCATGTTGAGGATCGACAGCGCGACCTTCACGTAGCGGCGGCCCGGCTGGTTGCGGTTGTAGAGCGTGCGGATCGACTGCTGGGCCTGGTAGCGGTCCTCGCCAAGGCCCAGGCACACGATGCGCTGGCTTGAGATCTCGGCGGCGAAGGTGATCGCCAGCTTGTGATTCCACTGCCACGGGTGCACCGGCATCATCAGGTAATCGGCGGCATCGAGGCCCTTGGCCGTCAGCTGATTCTCCAGGCGGGCCAGTTCGGCGTGACCCAGTTCCTCTTCCAGCAGACGGCGCGGATCGAGACCATCCACGCCGGAGTAATGCGCGTTGTCGCGATGCACGGCGATCCACAC
The DNA here is from genome assembly GCF_013374055.1 of Cobetia sp. 5-11-6-3. Classification (NCBI taxonomy): domain Bacteria; kingdom Pseudomonadati; phylum Pseudomonadota; class Gammaproteobacteria; order Oceanospirillales; family Halomonadaceae; genus Cobetia; species Cobetia sp. 5-11-6-3. The sequence continues at coordinate 318,682 of NZ_BLWJ01000002.1, forward strand.
CAGCGCGAAGGGCTGTGCGGCCTCCGGCGCGTAGGCGCGGTAGTCCAGCGCATCGAAGCCCATGCGGCCATTGTTGGCGACAAAGCACGGGTGACCTTCACTCATCGCCGATTCCAGGGTCTGGAAGGAGGCACCTGCCAGCACGCGGGCGGATTGATTCTCGCGCACGGCGCGCTGCATCTTCCAGGCGCTGGAAGCGAGCGTGGCGCTGACTTCCTCGAGATAGACCGGCAGCAGGCGCGGCGGAATCTCCAGCACGTCGTTGAGCTCCAGAATCAGCTCGCGGGCATCCAGCGGCAGGGCCTCGCCATTGGCATCCAGACGCTGAAGAGAGGCCGCGTCGATCAACCAGTGATCGAGCTGGAAGCGGCGCGCCACGAAGCGATATTCCACCGCACGACGACTGACGGGGGCCTTGTCGCTCGCCGGGGCAGACAGCGACAGGCGGTAATGATGCCAGCCATCCGTGATGCGGGCGTTGGTCTCGTCGGCACACTGCGGGTGGATCAGGCGCTCATGGCTGAATTCGGCCAGTGCCTTGCGCACCAGCAGGCGATTGGCCTGCTGCCAGTCCGGCCCGGTGAGATGCTGGCCGGCCGCCGCCGGATTGGCGGTGATGGCGGTATCCAGTCGCGGGCTGCGGCTCGCCAGGGCGGCGCGGAAGTCCTGCGGGGTGCAGAAGCACAGACGCGCGGGCTTGCCGTCGAGATCCAGCGGGCCGTGATCGACGAAGCCGACGGCGGCATTCAGCGGGTGAATGGCGGTATTGCGGCTGTCGGGTTCGACCACCACGCGAGTGACCGGGCGGACTGCCTCACCGGTATCTGCGGCGTGCTCGTCACGGAACTGGCCGGCGAAGATCATCGCCATGATCGATTCGATCACCGCACGCGAGAAGCCGCTGATGGGGGCCTGGTCATCGCTGCGCGGCGCGATGAGGAAGTGCATGCCGAAGTCGCCGGGCTGCACGGCGTAATGCTTGCCGAGCGGGTCGTGTGCCGGGTCATACAGCTCGACCAGAAACGCCGGCTGGTCGTTGTAGAGGCCGAGCCAGCCCTGGGAGTGGCGACTGTCTTCCAGGCCCTGATAGAAATCGTGCTTGGTGGTGAGCAGGTCTTCGCTCATGCCCCAGAAGCTGGCGCGCGCGCCACTGGTCCACTCGTCCACCAGCGCCATGTCGGCGGCGAGATCCAGCGGGCGCAGCGCGAATTCCGCTCGCTCCGGCGTGCTGTCATCCTGCGGCTTGCGCAGGCGCGCCTGGGCCTGTTCGAGTTCCACCGAGCGGCGCGTGAAACGTGTGCCGGGTACCGGGCTCAGCAGGTCGAGTGCCGGGGAGGTGTCCAGTGATGTCTCGCCGAAGATCTGCTGGGCCGGGGTCGCGGCGCTGTGGGCGTTGGCACGGGTGGTGGTGATGTCGACGGGCATGTTCATGCGGTGGTCTCCCGGTGTTGCGCTGCGCGTGAGGGCTCGGTGGGGGCGGTGCTGGACGAGGCGGTCTTTTCGCTGGCCGCACTGGCATGCAGGTCGGTCTCGCCGTAGGCCAGATGGGCGGCGGGAAGAGGCGTGAAGCCGTTGCCGTTGCCCTTTTCAACGCCCGGGGCGCCGAAGCTCTGGAAGGCGATGCGCCGCTCGATGGGATAGACCTCACGCCCGGTGATGGCGCGCAGGATGCAGCTGTTGCGATAGCAGGCCATGCCCAGGTCCGGGGCGGCCAGCGAGTGGGTATGCAGCTCGGCGTTCTGGACGAAGATCTCGCCGGCAAAGGGCGACTGGTCACCTTCATTGCCTTCGGCGTCTGCGGTGCTCTGCGCGTCGACGGCGTAGAAGCGCCCGACGGCGTAGCGGCCTTCGGCGTCACGACGGATGCGTGACTCGATGCTCTTCAGGAAGGGCGGGGCGACGTAGTGATACCCGGTGGCCAGTACCACGGCACTGGTCTCGTGGCGCCATGCCTGCTGCTGTTCGCGCTGATAGAGCCCCAGGCTGAAGTCGCCATCGGCGCTCTCGCGAGTCAGCGAGGTCAGCTCGGTATTGGTCATCAGGGTGGTGGGCACCACGCCCTGCAGCTGCTTGGCGTAGAGGGTGTCGTAGATCTCGTTGATCAGTTCGAGATTGATGCCCTTGTAGAGGCCCTTCTGGGTCGCCAGCAGGGTGTTGCGCTGTTCGCGCGGCAGGGCATGGAAGTAGTCGATGTAATCCGGTGACGTCATCTCCAGCGTCAGCTTGCCGTATTCCAGCGGGAAGAAGCGCGGCGAGCGCGTGATCCAGTTGAGCTGGTAGGCGTGCTGGTCGATCTCGCGCAGCAGGTCGAGATAGATCTCGGCGGCGCTCTGGCCGGAGCCGATGATGGTGATGGCCGGCTGGGACGTCAGTTCGTCCTTGCGCGCCAGGTAGTGGGCGTTGTGGCACACGCGGCTGCCCGCCACCGGCACCTCGCCGCGTACCGCATCGGCAGCGCCGGGCAGATACGGCTGGGTGCCGGTGCCCAGCACCAGCTTGCGTGCGCGATAGGTGAAGGCCTCGCCGGTGCTGGGGCGAGTGCCGCGCACCACATAGATGTCGCCGACATGCTGGATGTCCTGGACCTCGTGATCGAAACGCAGGCTGGTCAGCTCGCGCGCCGCCCACTGGCAGTACTGGTTGTACTCGCGGCGCAGCAGGAAGAAGTCTTCGCGGATGTAGAAGTTGTAGAGCTTGTCATGCAGCTTCAGGTAATTGAGGAAGCTGAAGTGGCTGGTCGGGTCGGCCAGCGAGACCATGTCCGCCATGAAGGGCGTCTGCATGCTGGCGTCTTCCAGCAGCATGCCCGGGTGCCAGTCGAACTCGGCCTTGCGCTCCAGGAAGACGCCGTTCACGTCCTCCAGCGGCTCGCTCAGACAGGCAAGGCTCAGGTTGAAGGGGCCGATGCCGATGGCGACGAAGTCGAGCACCTCATTGCGCGTTTCAGCTGTGTCGGTGACGTGAGGAGTCGAGGTGTCATGCATGACGGCTTTCCTTTGCTTCTGTGGTGTGGCTGCGACGGCTGGCGGCCGGAATGTCGGCCAGTGGTGCGCCATGGCCTGCCTGGGCCGTGGTGCTGACGGCGAGGTGATGCGCCTTGACCAGGGCCTGACCATGCTGGCGGATCAGCTCGACCACCGCGGCGATATCGTCGTGGGTGGTGTCCGGGTTGAGCAGCGTGAACTTCAGATACTGACGGCCGGAGACCTTGGTGGCGGCGACGATGGCTTCCCCGCTGCGCGACAGGCGCTTGCGGATCTCGCGATTCAGGGCGTCCCACTGTGCATCGCTGAGGGTGTCTTCGTTGGCGTCATGGAAGCGGAACACCAGGGTGCTGAGCTCCGGGGCCTGGACGACATCGATGTCCGGTGCCGCCGCGAGTAGCTGATGGCCCTCGCGAGTGAGGTCGATCACGCAATCGAGCATGTCGCCGAGGGCATCGGCGCCCATCAGGCGCAGCGTCAGCCACAGCTTGAGCGCATCGAAGCGCCGCGTGGTCTGCAGGCTCTTGTTGACCTGATCCGGCGTGCCCTCGCGGGCCTGGAGTTCCGGGTTGAGGTAGTCGGCGTGATAGGTGACGTGGCGCAGCTGGGTGCGATCACGCACCACGCAGGCGCTGCAGCTGACCGGCTGGAAGAAGGTCTTGTGGTAATCGATGGTGACGGAGTCCGCCATCTCGACGCCCTTGAGCCAGTGACCGTGACGACGCGAGGTGATCAGACCGCCGCCGTAGGCGCCATCGATGTGGAACCAGATGCCACGTGCATGGCATTCACGGCCGATGGCCTGCAGCGGGTCGATGCTGCCGAAGTCGGTGGTACCGGCGGTCCCGACCACGGCCATCGGAATCAGGCCTTCCGCACGCGCCTTGTCCAGCGCCTCACGCAGGGCAATCGGGTCCATGCGGCGACGCTCATCCACGGCGACGGGGATGACGGCGTTGTGGCCGAGGCCGAGCAGGGCACAGGCCTTCTGCAGGCTGAAATGGCTGATGCCGGAGGCGAAGACGCGCAGGCGCCCGGCTTCCGGCGGCAGGCCGTGGGTCTGGTTGCCGGGGTGGTTGGGCAGCTTCTCGCAGACCGCGTCACGCGCCAGCAGCAGCGCCATCAGGTTGGATTGGGTGCCGCCGCTGGTAAAGATGCCGTCCGCGGTCGGACCCAGGCCCAGTCGTTCGGTGGTCCAGTCGATCAGGCGCTGCTCGATCAGGGTGCCGCCGGCGCTCTGATCCCAGGTGTCGAGTGAGGAATTGATCGCGCCGAGCAGGCTTTCCGCCCAGACACCCGGCAGCACGACCGGGCAGTTGAGGTGTGCGATGTAGCGCGGGTGATGGAAATAGACGGCATCCTTCAGGTAGAGCGACTGGAGCTCCTCCAGGCCCGCTTCCAGATTCTCGAGGGGCGTCTCGAGATCCAGCTCGGCAAAGGCCGGGCGCAGGGCTTCCGGAGTGATGCCGCTGAAGGGTTGCTGAACGTTCTCGAGCTGTTCGGCGACCAGACTGCTGATGCGTTGCATGCCGGCCTGCCAGGCATCCATGTTGGCAGGTGAGAACAGGGCGGCGCTGGGCGAGCGGGACAGGGAGCTCGCGGCGGCAGCGGCCTGGGGGGCAGACGCGGGGGATCCTGCAGCCGCGCCATAGGTGGCGGCGGAATCATGAAGGCTGTGCATTACATAACCTTATGCGAATGTTCGCAGATAAAGACTTGGAAGAGACTCGCAGCCAGCCAGGGCAGGTGGCACAGGTGCGAGGACCAGTCAGGACATTCATCAAGTGCCGCGTGATGCGGTCGTTGTTGTTGGTGAAGTTGTTGGCAAAGCGGTTGGCGCGGTCAGTCACGCCTGCCGTGGGCATCGGCAGAGAGTGAGTCGTCACCGAGCGCCCCTGTGTCGGGCAATCTCGATGTCATGTGCGGCACACGCCAGAGGTATCAGATGATGAGTGGTTCAGGGCGATGGTGCCGGCGACATCCTTGCCGCCGGCGGGTCATGCGGGTCGATTCAGAATCGACGGACGGCGGACGTGTCGGAATCAGAAATCATAGGTCAGTGTCGCGGTCACGCTGCGCTCGGCACCGTAGTAGCAGAAGCTGGTGCTGTAGCAGGACGCGATGTATTCCTTGTCGAACAGGTTGCTGACGTTGAGCTGCACGCTGGTGCCGCTCCAGCCGACCTGGCTCAGGTCGTAGCCGACCAGGGCATCGACGAGTGCGTAGTTCGGGACTTTCTCGGTGTTCTCGGAATCCGCCCACATGTCGGCGTAGTAACGCACGCCGAGGCCGGCATTCAGGCCGGTCAGAGGGCCCTCGTTGAAGGCGTAGTCACCCCAGACGCTGACCTGGTGCTTCGGCACCTGATTGGCATCGTTGCCTTCGGTGCCATCTTCCGCCTTGGCATAGGTCACGTCGGTGTAGCTGTAACCGGCCTGCAGCGCGAAGTCGCGGGTCAGCTGGGTGCGGGCTTCCAGCTCCAGGCCCTGGGACTCGATCTCGCCGTAGGACGTGTAGTAGCTGTCTTCCGGGTCCTTGGAGGCGACGTTTTCCTGATTGATGCGGAACAGCGAGACGCTGTACTGATCACGCGTGCCGTTGGGCTGGTACTTCATGCCGACTTCCACCTGCTTGCCGGTGGTCGGGTCGAGCAGGTCGCCATCCTCGTCGGTGTAGGAGTTCGGCGAGAAGGACGTGGAGTAGCTGACGTAGGGCGAGATGCCGTTGTCGAAGCCGTAGATCAGGCCGATACGGCCGCTCATCTCGTTGTCGTTCAGCTCACTGCTGGTGTTGTAGTCGCGATCGGTATTCTTGATGTTGACCCAGTCCTGGCGCAGGCCGGCGGCCAGGTTCCAGCGGCCCCAGCTGAGCTGATCCTGCAGGTAGACACCGGTCTGATCCAGTTCACGCTTCTGGTTCTCGGTGGCATAGATGGAGACATCGGCATCGCTGCTGCTGGTGACGTCCAGCGAGCTGGCGGTGCCGTATTCCCAGTCCACGTCGTTGGTGCGGGTCTGATAATCGGCACCGAACAGCAGGGTGTGATCGATGTCGCCGGTGGAGAAGCGGGTCTCCAGCTGGTTGTCGACCGTCCAGGCACGCAGGCTTTCCTCGCCACCGGAGTAGTAGCGGGTCAGCTCGGTATCCGAGGCCCAGCCATAGGCGTAGACCTGCTCGAGATCCACGTCGGAACGCAGGTAGCGGAATTTCTGGCGCGCGGTGACATCGTCATTGAAGCGATGCTCGAAGTCATAGCCGAGCATGCGTTCGGTGCGATCGAATTCCTCGTAGTCCTCGTCGCCTTCGTAGAAGTCGTTGCCGAGCTTGATGCCGTCGTGACTCACCACCGTGCCCTCGTAGGGGAGGCCTGAGTGGTAGCCGCCTTCCGGGTCCTTCTGGAAGTAGCCCATCAGGGTGACGGTGGTGTCGTCGGTGACATCCATGGTGATCTGTGGCGAGAAGGCATAACGCTCTTCGCTGACGGAATCGACCTGGGTGTCTTCGGCGCTGGCAAGGCCGGTCAGGCGATAGGCGATGCGCTTCTCGTCATCCAGCGGGCCGGTGAGATCGAAGGCCGCGCTGCGCTCGTTGTCGTCACCGACGGTGAAGCGCACCTGGCCGGAGTCCTGGAACTCGGGGCGCTTGGACTGCATCGCGACCAGACCACCCGGCGAGGAGCGGCCGTAGAGGACGGAGGACGGCCCCTTGACGACTTCGATGCTGTCGAGGAAGTAGGGGTCGATGGTCATCGAGCTGTAGGAGCCCGAGTCACCCATCAGCTTCAGACCATCCAGGAAGGTGTTGCTGACACTGCCATCGGAGAAGCCGCGCAGGACCAGATAGTCATAGCGGTTGGAAGCACCGATCTGATTGGTGAACACGCCCGGCGTGTAGTCCGCGGCACGCTGCACCGTCTCGGCGGCGCGCTTGTCGATGTCATCACGGGTGATGGTGGAGACAGCCTGGGGAGTTTCCAGGTAACCGGTCTGCGTCTTGGTAGCCGCCGTGGTGGTGACCGTCATGGTATCCAGCTGCTCGTCCTGAGCATCCCGATGGTCGGCCGCCACGGCCTGCCCGGTGAAGGGTAGGCTCAGGGCAATCGCCAGTGCCAGCGGGTGCCGTGGCAGTGAAAGCAATGGGGATTGATGCGGGTGTCGCGTGGCGGAGTCTTTCATGAGTGACGATGTTCCATCCTGAATGATGTTTTTGCGAATGCTTCTTGTTTGTCGTTCTCTCCTGAGGGAAGACGTACAGGGTTGGCATTTCTGAACCATGAATGAGAATTATTTTTGTTATCTGATGTCAGTGGGCCGTGCACGTGGCCTGGCGGGGGCTTCCGGTGGCGCTCAGACATGCAAAGACCGCCCCGAAGGGCGGTCTTTGTCAGAGGGCGGTCTTTGTCAGAGGGCGGTCTTTGTCAGAGGGCGGGCTTTGTCAGAGTGTGGTCCTTGGCAGAGGGGCGCCTCGACGGAGGATGGCGCCGGCGGGGGATCAGCGGTCCTGCATCTCGCCCTGCAGCGTGATGGGAATATCGCCGACCAGATTGCCATAGCCCAGCAGGCCAAGCAGGGTACTGCCGACCTGGTTCTTGGCGACTTCCGCGCTGTCCAGCGCCATGGGCTCGGCGTTGGCGAAGCTCAGGCGGTCGGCACTCTCGCGGGTCACGTTCAGGGGCAGGGTATCGCGGTGAGTGCGGTTGCCATCGGTGGCCGTGAAGGGCACCTGCATGCGTGTCGTCCTGCCTGTCTCCAGCGCTGCCAGAGCCACGGGGTCCAGATTCAGTGTCAGGGTGGCGAGACGCATCTGGCTGACGCCTGACAGCCACGGCGGCAGCTCGCCGACCTTGTCCAGCAGGTCGGTCTGACCGACGCTGAGCGGAATGCTCATCTTGCCGTCATCACCGACGGTGCCGCTCAACCCACGCAGGTGGTGGACGTGCTCGACATTGCCCTGCGCCTTCTGTTCGGTCAGCGTGGCGGTGGCGCCACTGGCATCCGGGATCAGCTGCCAGGCTGCCTGGCTGGGCACGCTGATGCCGATACCACTCATGGCAACGGCCAGGGCGAGGGCCTTGATAGGGGCGCGAAGGCGCTTGTGGAAGGAAGAGGTCCAGCGAAGAAAGGGAAATGACATGGTGACTCCTGATGGCTGGGCGCTACGAAGGGTGAGCTCTGTGCGGCGCATTGAGGCATTGGACACGCCAGTGGCGCAAGGGTTCGTGACAGGGTGGCAGGCGGGATGGGGCTGATCGGAGGCGGTGACGGCGGCTCGTGTCCAGCGAGGTCTATGTTGTTGAGTTTTCGGGCTTTCCTGACGCTTTGGCTTTCGCTATCATAGCGGCGCTGTCCGGGCCCATAGCTCAGTTGGTTAGAGCACTCGACTCATAATCGATTGGTCGCAGGTTCAAGTCCTGCTGGGCCCACCATCCCGAGGCGCTTTTCTGTAGCGCCTGCCAGGTCGCCATCGGCGGCTTTTTTTGTGCCTGCCCGTTTCGCCAGATCGATGGTTTTCCGCTTTCGGCTCTCCTCCGTGGCTCGTCGCCTTTCGCTGGCGGGGAACTCGGTCGCATGGGCTTGCATCAGCACGTCAGTCGTTCCGGCTCGCCTTCGCACTGCCAGATACCAGAACGCCCCGTGCCTGGTGGCGACGGGGCGTCGGCTCGAACGTCGTAAAGGACTGCTCTGATGTCACTGCCTTGCGGGCGGCGACGAATCCTTCATGTCACTGTCACGAGAATGGCGCGAGACGCTTCGGTGTCAGTGGTGATCACTGAGTCTCGTCTGCCATCTCATCCTGGGCGTCATTGGCGGCACCGCTGATCGCGTTGCCTGCCGAGGTCAGGGCATTGGCGGTTGCCTGACGAGTGTCCTGCCAGGCGCTGGCAGCAGTGTCCTTGGTCTCATCCCAGGCAGCGGCCGCGCTCTTGCGAGTGTCCTGCCACCAGTCGGTGGTGTACTGCGGCTGTTCCTTGAGCTGAGCCTCATCCATGTTCACATGGATGCGATATTCGAGATTGTCGATGTCGTCACCCTGACGGGTTTCCAGCGTGAACTTGCCGGTCTCGACCACGTACTGCTGATCATCAAGGCCCAGCACTTCATCACTCTCGACCACCAGCGCGGCGACCTGCATGTTGTCGTCGAGCAGCACATCTTCCACTTCGCCCACGACTTGCTGGTCGTCGTTCTGCAGATAGACGTCAGCATCCATCAGTTCATCAGCGGAGTAGAGCCCCTGCGGATTGGCCATGGCCAGGCCGGAGGTGGTCAGCAGAGTGGTCGCGGTGATCGCACCCAGAATCTGTTTGCGGTTCATCTTGCTCATGCCGTACTCCTTGCGTGTCGATTCTTCATTGCCGTCTGCCCTGATGTAATCCGGCGGCGACTGCGTGGCGTGCTGCAGTGATGGGCCAATCAGGACATGGACGATGTCGGGCTGCCATCTCGTGCAGCCATGCTTCCTAAGATTCAGATGACGCGATCAAGTTTCAAGGGGGGAGTGGAAAAACTTGTACGGTAGTTCATGCGCTCGTCACGAATCAGGTGCACTTTTCGGCCAGCGAGATGCCGGCGTCTGGCGGGGCTACGGCGGTCTTCCGGCAGAACAGGAGGGCAAGGCATGGAGGTGTCCATCAGTGAATATCGATGGCCAACCGCGCTGTCATCCGTGCTGGCGGAGGAGAATGCCGCACTCAACCTGCAGTTTTCATTGCACGATCACTGAATTTGTAGCGAAGTGTTACGATAGGGGCGTGACGATCGTCAGTGGTGAGGTCGACATTTGCAGGGGGATCAACGCTGCGTAATCGCAGTTCAGGATGGGAGGTTCAGGGTGTACGTTAGCTATACAGATACGTTTTGATACTCAGAAAAACTTGTACAACAGTTTTCAAGTGTCTAACTTTGAGGGTGTCAGAGCGCAGCGAGGCCAACGATGAACGCCTCGCCAAGAGAGGGAATGGAGATCCGCAGCGTGCTTTTCAAGCCCTCGTCCTTTCCTTGCTCGAGATCTGGCAGGTCACGGTCGAGTCTATCGAGGAAGGCCGTGAAAGTTTTCATCAAGGATCCAGCGGAGGGCATCGAGATGAACGCAGTGCGCAAGGTTCCCATGGAGTGTTCACGTTGTGGCAGCAATCGCGTCAATCTGGGAGAAAGCCCGGCAGATGACGACATTGTGAGCTGCGCCGAGTGCGACGAATTTCTCGGGGTGTGGTTCATGCTGCGCGACCGACTTGAAGCCAGCGCTCGCAAGCGTGCCACCATCGACCCTGCCTTGATGGCCAACCAGGTGATCAAGCAGCTTGATGCACAGGCTTGAGATGTTCTTCCCACTGACGGCCAGCAGGTGATACGGCATTCATCAGTCGTCCAGCATGCTGGTCAGTGAGATGTGAGAGTCAGGCTTCGGCAATCGTCATCCTTTCGGTCAATCGTCCATTGCCGGAGCCCCGAGCAAGTGCCTTGTCAGAGGCGACATGAATTCGTGATACCGCTGGCGACTGTCCAGCGTCCTGGTCGACCCCCTCGGTGAGCGTTGGCTCCCGATTCAGGTCCTGTTCTGCCTGAGAGTGTTTTCCCGGCCATTGGCCGGGATTTTTTTGTGTGTCATCCGACAAGGCAATCAGCGTGTTTCGAGACAGCCTTGATCTGCATCATCCGTGGGAGTGTTATTCGTTTGTAAGATTGTCCTGCCAGAATGAGGCGCGTCTGATGCCCTATCGCGGATGAGACATGCTGGAGATGCCTCGAGCTATCCGGGACATCAGCAAGGAATCTGATATTTCTAACATAAAGTGCAATGGAGTCTGCGGCCTCGTGTCTCCATCATGCGCACGCATGCTGAGCCATGTCTGCATGATCCCCTTATCGAGAGCCTGGTCATGACAACGTCACCTCTTGCGCCGAAAAGGAGTTCGCGCATGTTTTCTACTTCAATCCCGACCAGTAATGGTCCTCGCTGCCCCGAGTGCAATGAATCATTGCATTGGCCAGCCTGTGATCTCCCCGATGAGCACCTGTTGAAATGCCCGAATGGTCATGTCCTGTGTTCCATGGGGGACTTCCGATTGGCAGCACGTGAGATGGCACTCCAGGAGGAGTTTCGTCTGACGCGAGATGGTGCCCGCTCCCATGCGCAACGACGCCCACTGGAGCACTCCGCGAGAAATCGTCAGGATGCCATCGTCAGCGGTGAACGCATCAGCGCGGCTTGAGAGTTCGCGCATTCTGAGGTCTCCAGCTCATTGCAAAGCCCCCGCCCACGCCGGGGGCTTTGCGTTCCTGGCACACGACGCGAGCGGGAAGGGAGTCGTGTGCAGGAGGCAGGCAGCCGCCTCACGGCTGCTCTTCTCGACCTTCGGTGGCAAGCACGCCATGGGGTTGCAAGCAGGATGCCTGCCCCCATGTCTTTCACAACCGCATGGATCCTGCGCACTTCCCGTTCCCCGGGCTTGCGTCGTGGATGCATGCCTTCCAGAGACTGCACAGGAGGCTGTTACATGTCCGATCTATCCGAGGAACTGCGTATCCCCAAGCCGTGCCCCGACTGTGGTAGCAAGCGGATGCGCGTCTCTCAGGTGCACAATCCGGAAGACAAGGTCTTCTGCGCCTCGTGCGGCACTTACGTCTGCCTGTATGCGGATGTGGCCAGGATGCGCGAGGAGGGGGCGTCCAGTGAAGCCGAAGAGCTGCTGGAGCAGGCCGCCAACAAGGGTATCAAGAAGTAACGACATCACCGGGGTATCCGGAGATGCCACGCCCTGAAACGCAAGAGGCCCTCACGTCGGTGAGGGCCTCTTGCGTTTCAGGGCATGGCGCGAATCAGCTTTCGTCAGAGCCCGTCGGCGTCGATGCCTTGGCGATGGCGCCGGTGTTGTCGGCGGCTTCCAGCTTGGCCAGCATGTTCTGTGACTCACGCTTGAAGGCGGCCAGCGCCTTGCCGGACAGTGACTTGTTGTTCGGCAGCTGGACGCGCATGGCATCGACCTGACGATTGTTGACCATCACCTCATAGTGAAGGTGCGGGCCGGTAGAGCGGCCGGTATTGCCGGACAGGGCGATCTTCTCACCCATCTTCACGCGCTCGCCTTTCTTGACCAGAGGTCTGGAGAGGTGCAGGTAGCGGGTCTTGTAGCCGTTGTCCATGCGCAGCACAAGGTAGCGGCCCGCCAGCGGGTGGTTGCCGACCAGTTCGACCACGCCATCAGCCGTGGACAGGACCGGTGTACCGACGCGAACGGCAAAGTCGGTGCCCTTGTGCGGGCTGATGCGACCAGTGACCGGATGGCGACGGCTCAGGTTGAAGGGCGAGCTGATGCGCGCCTTGTGAGCCAGCGGGTAGCGATTGAAGGCCGGGTCGAGCCCCTTGCCGTCCGGAGTGTAGTAGCGGCCATCGGCGGCATTGCGCACCACGGTCAATGACTTGCGGGTACCCTCGTAGCGGGCGGCCAGAATGCGGGAGTCGGTGCTGGTGCCATCGATCATGTCGGACTCGACCAGCACCTGGAACTTGTCGCCCTTGCGGGTATCGCGACGGAAATCGATCTTCTTGCCCAGTACCTGGGTCAGCTGGGTGACATCCGCCACGCCAAGACCGGTGGCCTCCGCCGAGAGCGAGAAGCTGCCGCTGACGGTACCGGCGAACAGACGCTGGGTCGCTTGAGTGGCCTTCTCTATCTTGGCGACGCTGAAGGAATCCTGCTGTGGGTCACGCTTGACCATGAAGCCGCGACGCGCATCCTTCATGATGCGCAGCGCCAGCAGGTTGCCGTCCTCGTCGAGCTTGTAGTCGAGGCTGTCACCGATGCGCCAGTGGGTCAGCACACGCTTGTCCGGCAGCGACTTGATGATGCGGGTGGTCTCGCGATAGCCGAGCCCCAGAGAACGCTCCGCCATCACGGCAAAGGTGTCGCCCGCCTGAACGGTGTAGGTCTGCCATTCTGGGACATAGACTTCCTTGGCTGCCAGTTCGGTCTGCAGCGTCGGGCTCTCGCCCAGCTCGACCGGATCGACGGACAGATCATCGTAGGAGGTCCCGCCGGCCTGCTCATCGGTCGCGGTGGCGATCACCGCCTCGGCCGTCTTCACGGCAGAAGGTGCCAGTGCCACGATCGGGCCGGGCTCAGCCTCACCGGGAGGGTAGTTGGCGTCGGTCAACATCACCGGCATGTCGAAGTCGACATCGATGACCTCACTCGGCGTCAGCGCGGAGAGCGGCACCTCGCCAGCTGCGCTCAGTGCCTGATGCCCCGCATCAAGACTGGCCGTGGCCAGCGGAGCAGGCGTCTGTTGCGCGTGCGCGATGGCAACCGGCAATGCGTTCGTCACCTCCGAGCTGGCATTGGCCAGGTCGATGGCGAGGTGGCGAGAGGCAGGTGAGATCTCTTGAGAGTCCAGAGTTTCAAGAAGCTTGTGAGCGCCCAGCACGGTGACCATTGTGGCAACAGGTAAAAGAAGATACTTGTGCACGCGTGGGAGCGAATGAAGGATTCGCAGCATAGTTGACCGATGATGTGATGAAGTGAACAGAACAGAAGACGACAGATTCGCATCCGAACCTTAACCAAGCTTTTGCGCATTCGATAGGCTGGACACATGTCCAGTATTAGGAATTCAACCCTGTTTTGATCATCAGGGGTCGTGCTAGCGGTGTCTGTTTTATGAGGACAGTCGAAAATCCCGCCATTTTTGCTTAAGAAACGCTGTTCTCACAGTAATATCTGCTTGCTGTTAAATTTTGTAACTTCGTCGAAATATTCTGCAAGTCAGTGCGTACATCACGAGGATAGCGTCCTGTTGTCAGAGGATTGTGACGCAGAGTGGCGAACGTGTTGGCACATGATGCTCTGGCGTCGCAACATGAGATCTCTGAAGGGGGCGAAGATTGTCCAGAGGGACAGCAGGGTGGCGTCGCTCTTGTCGCCCTGTCTCGCCTTTCGTGCGCCCGCGTGGCAACAAGAAATCAGTGGAGAATGTCCGATGTCGTCTCGAGTGACTCTGGCCCAATGGCAGATGCTGGCCGCCGTGGTCGATCATGGCAGTTTTGCCCGAGCCGCCGAGGCCGTGCACAAGAGCCCCTCCACGCTCAATCATGCGGTGCATCGCCTGGAGGCGTTGCTGGGAGTGCCGTTGCTGGAGCCGGTGGGGCGCAACGTGCGCCTGACCGAGGCCGGCGAGATGCTCCTGCGTCGCGCACGCCAATTGATCGAGAGTGCCAGCGCGCTGGAGGATGTGGCCCAGGCGCTGTCACAAGGCATGGAGAGCGAGATAAGCCTGGCCGTGGATCAGTTGTTTCCCTCGGACCTGCTGGCCCGTGCGCTGGAGGGGTTCTCCGCGGCCTATCCCCAGGTACGGATACAGCTGCACGAAACCACCCTGACGGGTGGCAGTGAGCTCTGGGATGCCGGCCAGGTCGATCTGCTGGTCAGCGCGCTGCCACAGGAAGGGCAGCTTGGTAGCCTGCTGGTGCGGGAAACCTTCGTGGCGGTAGCGGCGCCAAGGCATCCCCTGCATGCGCTGGGACGGCCGCTGGATCTGCGTGACCTCGAACAGCATCGACAGCTGGTGGTGCGCGACAGCAGTCGCTCGACAGGCATGGATGCCGGCTGGCTGAAGGCAGAGGAGCGCTGGACGGTGAGTCATCTGGCGACGTCTGTCGATCTCGCCGAGCGTGGCCTGGGCTTTGCCTGGCTGCCGCGTTCACGAATCTCGCAGGCGCTGACCCAGGGGGCACTCGTGCCCTTGCCCTTGCTCAACGGCGGCGAGCGTGAGATCGACATTCATCTCTACCTGCCTGATGCCGACAGCGCCGGCCCTGGCGTGCGTGCGATGGTCGAGCAGCTGCATCACAGCGTTCAAGGGGGGTGAAGCACTCCTGAGCCACATGAGAAAGCGGCTGGGGATTGGAAAAGCCTCTGGGCGCTACCACCTGTCGGAGAGGCGTCATTCGTTGCGTGCGGGGACCATGGCTCCTCTGCGATCCCTTGAATGGCTATCCTCACCTTGCATGACAGGACATTTCCTCATGGGCTTACTGGTCGATGGCACCTGGCAGAACCGTGGTTACGATACCGACAGCAATGGCGGGGAATTCAAGCGCGAGAGTGCCAGCCTGCGTGACTGGGTCGTGCCCCCCGGTGCGGCCGAGCAGGGCCCAGACGGCCAGTCTGCCGTGCCCGCCGAAGTCGGGCGCTATCATCTCTATGTCTCGCTGGCCTGTCCGTGGGCCCACCGTGCGCTGGTGATGCGCTCTCTCAAGGGACTGACGTCGGTCGTGGGCATGTCCTTCACCAGCCCCTACATGCTGGAACATGGCTGGAGCTATCTCGAGGAAGAGGGCTCCAGTGGCGATCCGATCAACGGCGTGCGCTACCACCATCAGCTCTACACCATGACCGACCCGCACTACACCGGCCGTGTCACCGTACCGGCGCTGTGGGATCGCAAGGCGGGGCGCATCGTCAACAACGAATCCGCTGACCTGGTGCGCATCTTCAACGACGCCTTCGATCCGCTGACCGGCAATGACCTGGATTTCTCTCCCGAGGACCTGCGCGGCGAGATCGACGCTCTCAATGCCGAGATCTACGACAAGGTCAACAATGGCGTCTACAAGACCGGTTTTGCCACCAGTCAGCAGGCCTATGAGCGTCACTTCACCGCGCTGTTCGCCTGCCTGGATTCACTGGAACGCCGTCTGGCCGACTCGCGCTATCTGGTCGGTGAGTGGTTGACCGAAGCGGACATCCGCCTCTTCACCACGCTGCTGCGCTTCGATGTCGTCTATCACGGCCACTTCAAGTGCAATCAGCGCCGCATCAGTGACTATCCCAATCTCTCGAATTACCTGCGCGAGCTGTACCAGTGGCCGGGCGTCGCCGAGACCTGCGATCTCGCGCAGATCAAGACCCACTACTACGGCAGTCAGCTGGCGGTGAATCCGATCGGTATCGTGCCCCTCGGCCCGACGCTGGATCTCGAGGCACCGCATGATCGTGAGCGCCTGACAGGGCAGGGCATTCGCCGCCACCACTGAAGCCATGGCGGCCGGGACGAGGCGTTCGGCCTCACGGCCTGGTTCGTCTGGCCTTGGCCAGCCAGCGATCCAGCGCATTGCCGAAGTCGCGCTGCTCGCGCTGGCCATAGGCGGAGGGGCCGCCGGTGTGTTCGCCGCTGGAACGCATGCTCTCCATGAAATCGCGCATCTGAACCTTGGCGCGGATGTTGTTGGCATCCAGTGTCTCGCCGCGGCTCGTCATCACCAGGGCGCCTTTCTCGATCGCCTCCAGCGCCAGCGGCAGGTCGGACGTGATCACCATGTCGCCGGGCCGGGCGCGCTCGACGATCAACTGGTCCGCCGCATCGGCACCGGCAGGGACGGACAGCGCCTTGACATGCACCGAGCGTGGCAGCGGCACCTGATGATTGGCCACGAACCAGGTGGGGGTCGCGGTCCGCTCCGCGGCGCGGACCAGGATGTCGCGCGCCGCGCGCGGGCAGGCGTCAGCATCGACCCACAGCGTGGTGATGGGCTCGGCGGGTGAGGGGGTGGTGGGGTCTTGCACGTCAGTCATGCCGTCTCCTGTCAGAGGGAATTGGCGAGTGTGGCCTGCGCCGATAGACGCTTGGCCTGCGACCAAGGTCAAAAGAAAGGATGCAGAATGCGCGAGGGACTGCTAGAATGCCAGCTCCTCGCATGTAGTGACCCACCATCCTGAGTAGCCGAAGCCGGTGATCGCCTTTCTTGACAGGCCTTCAGACGGTAATTTCGCGCCTCCCGGACCGAGTGGCGTAGCTTGCCCCGAGCCCTCCGTGACCCCTCGATCCTTCGATGTCCGGCCGCCGCGACGCAAGACCCGTCCCAGTCCACAGTGTGCATGATGGAGCGCCCCGAGACTCTCAAGTGGAGAGCCTCTGGTTGCTGTACGGTCGCCGCAGCGTTGTGCCTGATAGCGGAAATGCGTCTGCCATCAGAGCAACCCGGGCCCGTCCATGCCAAGACGTCCAAGCACTCGTACGTTTTTTCTGATGATGCCAGCGCCTCGTGCCTGACGGCATCGCCAGACGGAGCCCTTACGCTTCGTGTCGGTTCAAGCCGACCCATTCTTCAGCTACAAGCTTCACTTGTAGCCATTTAGGTGTGAGATATACATGACCACGACTTCCGTCGTCGATCGCTTCAGCGATCTTGCCCTGCTGCCTGCCGTCCTGACCTCTCTCGAGAAGCTGGGCTACGAAACACCGTCCCCCATCCAGGCCCAGACCATCCCGAGCCTGCTCGATGGCCGTGACATGATCGGTCAGGCCCAGACCGGTACCGGCAAGACTGCGGCCTTCGCTCTGCCGCTGCTGACCCGTCTGGACCTCGACCGCCGCGAGCCGCAGGTTCTCGTGCTGGCTCCGACCCGTGAGCTGGCTCAGCAGGTCGCTGTCAACTTCACTCGTTACGGCCAGTTCATGCGTGGCCTGGAAGTTGCCACCCTGTGTGGTGGTCAGGACTACCGCGAGCAGATGCGCAGCCTGAAGAGCGGCGCCCAGATCGTCGTCGGTACTCCGGGTCGTGTCATCGACCACCTGGATCGCAAGAGCCTGAAGCTCGACGGCCTGTCCGCCCTGGTGCTGGACGAAGCCGACGAGATGCTGCGCATGGGCTTCATCGATGACGTCAAGCGCGTCGTCGCCGATACCCCGAAGGAAGCACAGCGCGTGTTCTTCTCCGCGACGCTTCCGACCGAGATCGAGCGTATCGTCAACCGCTACCTGGTTGACCCGATCAAGGTGGCCATCAAGTCCGAATCCAAGACCGCTTCCACCATCGAGCAGATGATGGTGCGTGTCGAAGGCGGTGCCAAGCTGGAAGCGCTGTCTCGCCTGCTGGAAGTCGAGACCGTCGATGCCGCCATCGTCTTCGTGCGGACTCGTGCCGCCTGTACCACCGTCGTCGAGCAGCTGATGGCTCGCGGTATCTCCGCTGCGGCACTGTCCGGTGATCTGGACCAGTCCCTGCGTGAGCGTACCGTGACGCGTCTGAAGCGTGGCAAGGTCGACGTGCTGGTCGCGACCGACGTCGCCGCTCGTGGTCTGGACGTGGCGCGTATCACCCACGTCTTCAACTACGACCTGCCGGGTGACAGCGAATCCTTCGTGCACCGTACTGGCCGTACTGGTCGTGCCGGTCGTGAAGGTCGCGCCATCACCTTCGTCAGCGGTCGCGAGATGCGTAAGGTTCGCTGGATGGAGCAGGCCCTGGGCCAGCGCATCACCGAACGCCAGCTGCCGAGCGAAGAAGAGATCCGTGCTCACCGTGACGCGGCCTTCCGTGCTCGCGTCGTCGAAGCCCTGGGCAGCAGCTCCAATGGCCACCGCGCCCTGGTGCAGAGCCTGATCGAGGAAGGTCATGATCCGGTCGAGCTGGCCGCGGTCTTCGTCAAGATGGCTCGCGCCGAAGAGACGCCGATCCAGTCCCTGCCGAAGCCGGGTGCGCGTCGCAACGAGCGTCCTGAGCGCGGCGAGCGTCCGGAACGTGGTGAGCGTCGCAGCTCTGCGCCGGTCGCACGTGAAGGCATGAAGCTCTACCGTGTGGCCGTCGGCCATCGTGACGGCGTCAAGCCGGGTCAGCTGGTTGGCGCTCTCGCCAACGAAGGTGGCATCGAAGGTTCGCGCATCGGTCGCATCGACATCCGCAACACGCACAGTGTCGTGGAGCTGCCGAGCGGTCTGCCGACCAGCATCGTGTCCAAGATGGCGCGTGCTCGCGTCGCTGGCCGTCCGCTGGAACTGGCAGAAGACGGTGCGGGCGCTCGTCCGCAGCGCCGTGAAGGTGGCAACGACGACCGTCGTCGCGCCTGATCAGGCCTGAGTCTGGCCGGCGCTGAACACAGTGCTGGCCACGGCTTCTGAAAAGACCGGTACCTCTCACGAGGTGCCGGTTTTTTTGTGCCTGGACGAAAGGCGCCACAGGGGCTGGTATCCTGTTCTGGCATAGCGGTGGAGCGTCCACCGTCCATCATTTCCCGAGGATGCCCACATGATCTCTTCACTCGATGCCCTGCGCCGTGGCCTGAAGGCCGCGCCCGCCCGCCAGCTGATACTATGCGCTCTGCTGGCGACACCCTGGTTGTCGCTCAGCGCGGCCCACGCCGAGTCCGGCATGCCCGCCAGCAGCGCCACGCCGGAGATTCGCGTCCCGCTGGTCTCGCTGGAGGCCCTGCGGCTGTCACCGGTGGTCTCGCCGCAGGGCGAGGTGCTGGGTCGGGTCGAGGATGTGCTCAGTGATACGCGTGGCCAGATCCATCGTCTGTTGATCCGTCCGGAAGGCGGTGACAAGGCGGCCAGCATCGACTTCACGCGCTTCACTCGTGAAGCCGTCAGTGATCCGCTCGCCGCCACGGCCCCCGGCGACATCCGCTACCGCCTGGTGCTCGACATGACGCCGGAGCAGCTGGCGGCACGCGCGGATCAACCGCTTTCCAATCGGCTCTCGCGTCAGCTGGAACGCGGCATGGGGGAGGTCGGCAACGGGCTGGACAGCTTCCGCAACCAGGCGGCGGAGGTGCTGCGTTCACTGGGCAAGCAACTTGAAGGTGAGGGCGATCGATAGCATCTGAGAGGGAGAGACCCGCAACCGCCGTGAGGGAATGCATGAGTAAGTGCATGAGTGAGTGGACGACAGCACTGCACGATTGGAATCTCGACCCTGCCGACGCCGTCGCCAAGCAACGCGAAATGGCGACGCGACTGACGCTGACGCCGCCCTGGGGAGCAAGTCCCGAGGCCTGGCCGGCGACCATCACGGGGGTCGATATCGGCTTCGAGGATGCAGGCGAGGTGACACGTGCGGCGGTGGTGACGCTGGATCTGGCGACCCTGGAACCCCTCGAGCAGCAGCTGATCCGTCAGCCGACCCGCATGCCCTACATTCCGGGCCTGCTGTCGTTTCGGGAGCTGCCCGCTGCCATCGCCGCCATTGAGGCACTCGAGCGGCCGCCCGAATGCCTGATGGTGGACGGTCATGGCATCGCCCATCCGCGCCGCCTGGGTGTGGCGGCGCATCTTGGCCTTTGGTGTGACCTGCCGTCCTTCGGCGTGGCCAAGAAGCGTCTGTGCGGCAAGCATGGTGAACCGGGCGATGCGCGCGGCGACTGGGTCGCGCTGACGGATCGCGTGCGTGAGGCGGATGGCGAGCTCGGCATCATCGAGAATACCGAGCTGCCCAAACGCGAACAGCGCAGCCAGTTGGGCGCCGTGCTGCGCTCACGCGCGAAGGTCAAGCCGGTGTACGTCTCGCCGGGCCAGCGCATGAATCTGGAGACGGCGCTTTCGATGACCCTGCACTGTCT
Source organism: Cobetia sp. 5-11-6-3 (assembly GCF_013374055.1). Lineage (NCBI taxonomy): Bacteria > Pseudomonadati > Pseudomonadota > Gammaproteobacteria > Oceanospirillales > Halomonadaceae > Cobetia > Cobetia sp. 5-11-6-3. The sequence goes on from NZ_BLWJ01000002.1 coordinate 339,001, forward strand.
GGGCAAGACCAAGCTGCCCGAGCCGACCCGACTGGCGGATCAGCTCGCCAGCCGGCGTCTCAAGCGGCTCCGTGATGCCTAGCGTCGCATTGCCTGTCTCTGCGTTATCTGTCTTTGCGAGGCCTGGCGACGCTTAGCCTTCGATCTCCAGACGGCTCTGACCGTTGCCCGAGGGGCGCACCGCGATACGCACCGGAATGCGTTCATGCATCTCGGCCACATGCGATATGACCCCGACGCGACGGCCGCTGGCCTGCAGGCCATCCAATGCCTCCATCGCCAGCGCCAGCGAATCCGGGTCGAGACTGCCGAAGCCCTCATCGATGAACAGCGATTCGATGCGCAGCTCGCCGGAGGCCATGCCCGCCAGGCCCAGCGCCAGTGCCAGCGAGACAAGGAAGGTCTCGCCGCCGGACAGCGAGTGAACGCTGCGCAGTTCATCACCCATCTCGGTATCCACCACCACCAGCCCCAGCGGGCTGGCGCCGCGGGCCAGACGATAGCGACGTGCCAGATTGGTCAGGTGCAGATTGGCATGCTCGATCAGGCGCTCGAGATTGAAGGCTTGGGCGATGGTGCGGAACCTGGCGCCGCTGGCGCTGCCGATCAGCTCCGACAGCGCCCCCCAGCGCTGATGTTCGGCACGCGCGGCTGCGAGACGCTCGGCAAGCGCGGCGCTGCCACTGCGGCGCTGATCATCATTGAGTATCGCCGCCTGTGCCGTCTGATGGGCCTCGCGCACGGCATTGAGCGGTGCCTTGAGTGCCGTGATCAGACTGGCCAGCGCCTCGCCAAGCTCGCGGGTGTCGTCCTCGGGCCCTGGCGGCGCATCCGTCAGTGTGCCAGCGGCTCCTTCTTCCGGGGCCTCCTGCAAGCGGGCCTGCAGACCAGCATGCACCGCCAATGCCTGCTCGGCCTGGCCGCGAATGACGCCGAGCTCTTCAGCCCCTGATGCACCGTCTGCCTGCGTATCGTCTCCAGTCGTGTCCTCGGCGGGCGCTGCCAGCTGTTCGAGCGCTGCCTGCCAGTCGGAGGTCCGAGCGGCCTGCCAGTGTTTGAGCTGACGCGCATTGCGCTCCTCACACAGGGCATCCGCGCGTGCGACTCGCTCGTGGGCGCTACGCAGTTGCTGGCGCAGTGCCTGCAGGTCGTGATCCTCGACGGCCAGCAACTCCTCGATACGCGCGTCATCCAGGCCAGGGTTCGCGGCCTGCCAATGCGCGCGTTCGCTGTCGAGCGCGCGCTGCTCCTCTTGCAGCTCCGTCTGGCGTTGCTGCAGGTTGGCCTGCTGCTGCGTCAGCTGCTGTTGCTGGTCGCTCAGCTCTTGCAGCGCCTGACGCGCATCTTCCTGCTCATTGCGCATGCGGGTGGTCAGCGATTCGACCCAGTCGGACCAGTCGCTCACGCTGGCATGCTGTCGCCTGGGGTCTGCGCTCAGCTGCTGGGCAAGCGTGCCGCTCAGCTGCTCGATCTCGCTCGCCAGCGCCGCGATGCGTGCCTCACACTGCTGAAGCTGCGCTTCGCCGTGCTGGCATTGCGTCGTCAGCGTGGCGTGGCGTGTCGCCAGTGCCTGGCGTTGCTCCCGCAGCGGCGTCAGCTGACGCAGCGTCGTCACCAGCGCGTTCTGACGGGCGTCCAGTTCGCCAAGGCGCTGCTCGATCAGTTCCAGTGCTCGTGCGGCAGGCAGCTGGGGCAGGGACTCAAGCAGCGGCTGCTCTGACAGCGAATGCCGAGCCAGAATGTCGGTCAGATTCGACTGACAGGTCTGCGCCTGCTGCTGCAGATGTTGCCGCTCCGTGTGCAGCTGCGCCTGTTCCTGCTGCAGGTAGCCGAGCTGCTGCTCGAGACGTGCGTGCTCGTGACTGGCCGCCTCCATGGCGTGCTGCGCGGTGGCCGTGGCCTGTCGGCGCTGTTCAAGGCGCTCGCGGGCCTGCTGTTCCAGCTGAGCGATCAGCGCCTCGGCCGGCGCGGCCTGGGCGGCGGCGGGGTGCTCATGGCTGCCACATACCGGACATTCCTCGCCATGGACCAGCCCACGGCGCAGCGCCATCACGTTGTCGCTGCGTGCCAGACGCTCCAGCTCCTGCTGGCGGCGCTCGGCGTCTTCCTCGTGGCGCGCCTGATCACGGGCCTGCAATGCCTGGGCCTGCCGGGCAGCCACCTCGCGCAACGCCTCTTGCTGCCGAGGCAGCTGCTGCTCCAGCTCGACAAGGCGCTGCTGGACCTCATCACGGCGGGCCAGGCCATTGATCTGCTCGCTGAGCACAGGTTTCAGCTGCAGCAATGCATCGCGCTGACGTTGCAGCTGGTCCCGATGGTCTTCGGCATCGCTCAGCGGCTGGCCGGACTCGTCGACTAGCGTCGCCTGCAGCTGCTGGAGTTGCTGATCCAGCTGCTGGCGCTGTCGATCCTGTGTCTCCAGCTCCTGCTGATGGTGGCCGAGCGTGTCGCGCAGGCGTTGCTGCTCACTCTGCTGGCTGACATGTGTCTCGCGTTGTTGCGCCAGACGCGAGGCCACCTGACGGGCCTCTTCCAGCTTGGGCAGTTGCTCGCCACGCCAGGTCTCGCAGCGCTGCATGCGTTCATCGGCGGCCTGCTTGTCGGCCCGGGCCTGCTCGGTGCGTGGTGACAGAGTGCCGAGCTGTTGCTGTACCCGGGTGAGTTGCGTGGTCAGCTGGGCATGCTGCGGCGCGATCGCCTTGAGGCGCAGCAGGGCAGGGCGAATCGGCGCGAGGGCTTCCAGGGCGCTGAGTTGCTCGCGCTGACGGGATAGCGCAGCACTGGCGGCGTGAGCCTCCTTCTGTTCAAGCTGCGCCTGACCCAGGGCCTGTTCGAGCTCGCCCGCCGTGGTGGTCCACTGGTGATAGGCCGTCAGCGCATCATGCTGTTCGCTGAGGCGGGTCATGGCCGTCTGGCGTAGACGGACCTCATCCTCGAGTGCCTGGCGCTCGTCCGGGCTTGCCGGCAGCTGGCCATCCAGCTGGCGTTCGAGCTCGTTGACGGCCTCGCGGGCGCTGCGCTCACGCTCGTGGGCGGCGATCGAGATATCGGAGTAGTGGCCGGTATCGGTCAGTTTCTCCAGCAGCTCCGAGCGCTCGTTGTCGTTGGCGCGCAGGAAGGCGCTGAACTCGCTCTGGGCCAGCAGTACGGCGCGGGTGAACTGCTCGAAGTTCAGTCCCAGTCTGTCGATGATCAACGCCTTGGCGTCATTGCTGGTGGTATTGAGGGTCTGAGCTGACTGGGTGTCATCGGCCGTGGGCAGCAGCTGGAGATGTTGCTTGGCGTTCTGCAGGCGTCCGCCGGGCTTGCCGCGCGCGCGGCTGACCGTCCAGCCGGCGCGATAGCGCAGGCCATCGCGGCCGATGAAGTCCACCTCGGCCTTGCCTTCGCCGCAGCCGCGCCGGAGCAGGCTGCGCGGGTCCTTGAGGGTCAGCTGATGCTCGCCGACATCCTCCAGCTGACCGCCGCTCGGGGTCTGGCGCAGGCGTGGCGTGGTGCCGTAGAGCGCCAGACACAGGGCATCGAGCAGCGTGCTCTTGCCAGCGCCGGTGGGGCCGGTGATGGCGAACAGGCCCGCATCGGACAGCGGCGCCTTCTCGAAGTCGACTTCATGCGCGCCGGCCAGCGAGGCCAGGTTGTCGAGGCGCAGGGCGAGGATCTTCATGACTGACCTCCCTTGGCCTTGTCTGCCGAGGCTGTCTTGTCGTCCTGGCGACTGGGCTTGGTGGTCTTGCTCGGTTCCCCTGCCAGGCGTGCCTCACGCGCGATCTCGACCTCCTCGAGCAGCTGGGCGAAATCCTCGATCAGTGACGGGGCCGGCTCGCTGTCATAGGTGGCGCGATAGTGGCGCTCGAACAGCCCCATCGGCCCCAGTTCATCGAGCTTCACGCCCTTGGGCGCGCGATTCTCGGCGCTGGGCGCCGGATAGCGGGTGACCAGCTTGATCAGCCGCAGCGGCGCGTCTTCCAGCAGTGCCTCGATGCGCGCGCGCAGGTCGATCACGGGCGCCTCCAGCTGCACGCTCACCTCAAGCCACGGCCAGCGTGCCGGCTCGAGTTCACGGTCTGCCTCGGCGACCAGCGCCGTGAGCTGGGCGGTGATCTCGGTCAGCGGTGCAGGCCCGATGCGCGTGAGCGCGACATGGCAGGGCACGCGATGCTCCTCGACGCCCACGAGTGTCTCGTCTTCGAGAGTGATCTCCAGCACGCGGTGACCGTAATCGACCTCGGAGAAGTCCATCGCCAGCGGCGTGCCGCAATAGCGGATACGCTCCTGGCCGCCCACGCGTTGCGGACGATGCAGGTGGCCGAGCGCCACATAGGCGATGTCGTCGGGGAACAGGCTGGTCGAGAGCGCCTCTTCGCCCCCCATCAGGATCGGACGCTCGCTGTTCTCGGAGACCTCGCCGTCTCGCATGTGCGCGTGGCCCATGGCGATCAGCGCCTCGCCGGGCTGGCGGGCGGCACGCGCCGCGCTGACCAGCTGCTCGTGCACACGGGCCACTCCCGCGCGATAGGCCTCGCTGCGGGTGCGCTCAGGCTTGTCCACGTCCTGCGACTCATCCTCGCCAGCTCCCAGGCCGGTGACCTCGGCCGGGCGCAGAAAGGGCACCGCCAGACACAGGGCGCGGCGCTTGCCATCACGATCATGCAAGGGCACCAGCAGATGCTGGCAGTCGAGGCTGTGGGCATCGCCGCCGTCGGCGGAATCATCCACCCAGCGCACGCGACCCAATGCATGCGTCTTGAGACGCGCGAGCAATGCGGCTGGCAGCTCGATGCGTGAGCCGGAGTCATGATTGCCGGCGATCATCACGATCTCGAGCGCCGCGTCCTGCTCGTGGGCGCGCACGATGAAGTCGTAGAGCAGCTCCTGGGCGGCGAGGCTCGGATTGACTACATCGAACAGATCACCGGCGATCAGCAGGGCGTCCGGGGTCAGACACTTGAGCCGTGCCAGCAGCCAGTCGAGAAAGGCGGCATGTTCGACATGGCGACTCTGGCCATGGAAGCTCTGGCCGAGATGCCAGTCCGAGGTATGCAGAAAGCGGAAGCTCACGATGCGTTCCTTGCGGTGTCAGAAGAAGAATCACGAACCCGGTCGAGCTGACGTCCGAGTCTGGATGTGCTCAGTGTACGGATTGCGTCTGGTCGGGCGAAGGGGAGGGCATCATGTGTCGTGCATCTGGAGCGCATTTTCAGGCAGTTGATCTGGATCAATCCCGTTCACGGGCAAAATCGACAAAAGTCGCTACGCTGAAAGTCGAGGCCTGTGTCGAAATTCGACAAGCCCCGGCGATGGCAGCGTCAGGGTGGCTTCAGAAAGGCAGGAATCGATGGACGACCAATGAACAACAATCAGGCCGGCAACATGGGAAGCCGTTGCCGATGCCCAGAGATGACAGGAAGGAATCGCAATGCGCCACGGTCTTTTTGCCTCACCTCGCCCCGATAACCTCGGCCTGCATGATGGGCTGCTGGCACCAGCCCCGAGTACCCCCAACGGGGTCAGCTCCCAGGCCTCCGACAGCAAGCATTACGTAGCGCCGCTCCCGATGCCGACGGACTGTTGCCTGAGCGCGATGGAGAAGATGCACAGCATCATCGAATCCATGGGGCATGCGGAAATCATCAGTACGGATGACGGTTATCTGCATGCGGAATTCCACACGCCCCTGCTGGGCTTCGTCGATGACGTGGAAATCGTCTGCAATGAACAGGAAGGCGTCTGTCATGTACGCAGCGTGTCACGCATGGGACATTCCGACCTCGGCAAGAATCGTCAGCGGGTCGAGGATATCCGTCATCGCCTAGAAGGCTGGGGTTACTGCAGCTGAAGCTGCCCCGAGAAGGGCATCGCTCACGTCGATGCGCCATCTTCACCTCGCCAATGCACCTGTGTGTCTCCCGACGACTTCCCATCACCCCGGTCTGCCTGTTCAGGCGCCGGGGTGTTTCGTCTGCGTCTTTCGTGCCTGATCTGCCTGGCCGGGCTTTCATGTCCCTTCGCGCGCTTGCGACATTTCGTGTCCCTCGCTGCAGAAACCGCCCGTAATCCGTGAGCGGGCGCTACCCAGCCACGGGCGTGTTTGCTACTCTGGGTGCGTTACATGAGACGCATGACTGCATCGAGCAATATTGTATTTTTCGCAATACAGTGATGCAGCGTACGCTGGCAGGATTCCGCACCATCGCCACGCCCGGGGCAACCCCGGTGCTTTCCGCCATTGCGCTCGCTAGGACGCCTGACCGTGGCGTCTGCGAGGCTTGTGCTGAAAGACGACACGACAACAAGATGCGCGGCGCGTGAATCACTCTTGACCATCGCTGGACACCAGCCCCCGCTAACACAGAGATCCATGAACGATTCCGTCCCCGCAGCGGGCTCAGCCACCGCTGCCCACGATTTGCCCAACGAAAATTCGCTCAAGCGTGGTGACATCAAGGTACTTGGCCTTTCCGCACTCGGCGGCGCCCTCGAGTTCTATGACTTCGTCATCTTCGTGTTCTTCGCCACCGTCGTCGGTCAGCTGTTCTTCCCGCCCGACATTCCCGAATGGCTACGTCAGGTGCAGACCTTCGGTATCTTCGCCGCCGGTTATCTGGCGCGCCCGCTGGGCGGCATCATCATGGCCCACTTCGGCGATACGCTGGGTCGCAAGAAGATGTTCACGCTGTCCATCTTCATGATGTCGCTGCCGACTCTGCTGATGGGCATGCTGCCGACCTATGCCGTCATCGGCATGTGGGCGCCGCTGCTGCTGATCATCCTGCGCATCTTCCAGGGTGCGGCAGTCGGCGGTGAGGTGCCGGGGGCCTGGGTGTTCGTCAGCGAACACGTCGCACCGCGTCACAATGGTCTGGCCTGCGGCACCCTGTCGATGGGGCTGGTGGGCGGCATCCTGCTCGGCTCGCTGATGGCCAGTGCCATCAACAGTGTCTATACCCCGCAAGAGGTGAGTGATTTCGCCTGGCGGATTCCGTTCATCATCGGTGGCGTGTTCGGGCTGTTCTCGGTCTACCTGCGTCGCTGGTTGCACGAGACCCCGGTCTTCGCCGAGATGCAGCAGAAGAAGGCGCTGGCCGCCGAGCTGCCCTTGAAGATGATCCTGCGTGAACAGCGTCCGGCGATTGCCGTGGCGATGGCCGTCACCTGGGTGCTGACCGCCGCCATCGTGGTGGTGATCCTGATGACACCGAGCCTGATCGCGGAGCTCGAGGGGCTGACTCGTGCCGCCGCCTTCTCCGCCAACAGTCTGGCGATCGTGGCGGTGTGCATCGGCTGCATCGTGTCCGGTTACATGGTCGATCGCATCGGTGCCGGGGTGACCCTGGTGCTGTGGAGCGCTCTGCTGGGCATCACCTACTGGGTCTTCCTGGCCACCATGCACTCGGACCCCAGCCTGCTGGTGCCGCTCTACTGCCTGACCGGCTTCAGCGTCGGCATCGTCGGCGCGGTGCCGAGCATCGCGATCCGCGGCTTCCCGCCGGCAGTACGCTTCACCGGGCTGTCGTTCTCTTACAATGTCGCCTATGCCATCTTCGGTGGCTTCACGCCGATTCTGGTCTCGCTGATGATGACCGTCTCGCCGCTGTCGCCCACCTGGTACGTGGCGGCGCTGTCGCTGATGGGCGTGGTGCTGGGTCTGTGGCTGGCGCTCAGTCCGCGCGGCCGCGAGCTGATGGAAATCACGCGCTGAGCAGAGCACTGACTCGGCGCCAGGGCGCCTGTTCCCGACCAGTCAGGCATTCATCTGTCTGAAAACGCGCATCACCCTCCGGGGTGGTGCGCGTTTTCGTTTGGGCCAGCGCCGAGGCGACGCTAGGATGGAGGCACTCGTCACGCCTCGCTCTCGACTCGTCTCGCCTCGGCCATGAGGGCTCGGGGGCTTTGCCAGCAGGATGCCCGCATGTTTACCGTTCTTCACGCCAATCACCTCGAGGATCTGCGCGATCTGGCGCTCAAGGTGATCAAGGCCGCTCCCCAGCCTCCGCTGGTGCCGGAAACCTTTCTCGTCCAGTCCAACGGCATGGCCCAGTGGCTGAGGTTGTCATTGGCCGAGGCCGATGGCATCGCTGCCTCGGTCGATTTTCCACTGCCCTCAAGCTTCGTGTGGCGTGCCTATCGCGGGGTCCTGGGTGGCGTGCTGGGCGACGAGATTCCGGAGCTGTCACCCTTCGACAAGGGCCCGCTTGCCTGGCGTCTGCTGCGCCTTTTGCCGGGCCTGCTGGCCGATGAATCCCAGGCGGAATGCTATGCGCCGCTCAGGGATTACCTGTGTCGCGATGAGCGTGGCCAGCTGATCGAGGCAGTCGATGAGGGTGCCCTGCCTGCACTGCCCGAGGGGCCGGAGGCAGAGCGTCAGCAGTGGCAGCTGGCCTGCCAGCTGGCGGATCTCTTCGACCAGTACCTCAACTACCGTCCCGAGTGGGTGCGCAGCTGGGAGAGCGGGCTGGAGGATGACAACTTCCGCGATGCCTTCGCGCGTCAGCAGGCCGCAGGCGAGCTGCCCGCCAATCTGCTGCCGGACAACCTGCCCGCCAGCCAGAAATGGCAGCCGGCCCTGTGGCGTGCGGTACTGGCGGATGCGCCGCCCAGCAGCCGGCAACATCACCGTGCCGCTCTGCATGGTCGCTTCGTCGCGGCCGCGCGCGCGCTGGAATCACTGCCCTCATCACGCCGCCACCCGTTGCCGCCACGCCTGTTCGTGTTCGGCATCTCGGCACTGCCGGGGCAGACGCTGGATGCGCTGCATGCGCTGTCCGGGGTGATGGACATCTACCTGATGATCACCAATCCCTGCCGTCATTACTGGGGCGATATCGTCTCCGACCGCGAAGCCGTGCGGCGCAGTATGAGAGCCGACAGCCTGCGCATGGACAGCGAGCGCGTCGCGCGACAGCGTGCCCGTCACCCCGAGGCACCGGCGCTGACCGGGCTGGCGGAGGAGGAGCTGCACCTCAAGGCCAATCCGTTGCTGGCCGGGCTGGGTGCCCAGGGGCGTGACTTCATCGTCAATCTGTATGAATTCGAGAGCGCGCTGTCCGGGCGCGACAGCGGTTTCGATCTCGAACTGGACGTCTTCGTGCCGCGCATCAGCGAGGATACGCCGCCCGAGCAGGCACCGCTGCTGCATCAGATCCAGGATGAGATTCTCGAGCTGGTGCATCCCGGCGAGCGCGCCCTGGCCGAGGGAAGTCCTCGCAGGCTGGAGGCGCAAGATGATTCCATCAGTCTGGTCAGCGCCCACTCGGCGCTGCGCGAAGTCGAGATTCTGCATGACCGCCTGCTGGCGGCCTTCGAACGTGCCCACGAGGCGGCCCGGCAGGGGGAGGGCGAACCGCTGCGGCCGCGCGACATCCTGGTGATGGTGCCGGACATCGACCGATATGCCCCCTATATCGAGGCGGTGTTCGGTCAGCTGCCGCCGGGCAATCCGCGTCATATTCCCTTCACCATCGCCGACCGGGTGGCCAGTCAGGCCAATCCGCTGCTCGGACTGGTCTTGATGCTGCTGGAGCTGCCGGAGCGCCGCCTCGGCGTCAGCGAGGTGCTGGATGCACTGGATGTCGCCGCCTTCCGGCGTCGCTTCGCCATCGAGGAGGGCGAACTTGAGCGCCTGCGGCGCTGGCTGGCCGACAGCGGCGTGCGCTGGGGACTCTCCGGTGAGCACCGTGAGCAACTTGGTTTCATGCCCCTCGACGAGAACAGCTGGCGCTTCGGCCTCGAGCGCATGCTGCTGGGCTACGCTACCGGCTCCCCGGCGGCCGGCGCCCCGGCGGCCGGCGGTCCGGCGGCCGGCTCCCCAGTACAAGGTGAGCAGAGCGCCGACCTGATGGACGGCCTGATGGATGGCCTTGTCGACATGAACGGCCTGAGCTTCGATGGCGTGGTGCCCTTCGATGAAGTGGCCGGTCTCGAGGCCGAACTGGCAGGCAAGGTCGGCGAGCTGATCGAGAGCCTGGATCGCTGGCGCCGCTGGCTGGACACCTCGCGTACGCCAGCGGACTGGGCGACTACGCTGCAGCGATTGTGGGAGGAGAGCCTCAGCCCGGACAGTGCCGAGGAATTCGACATTCTGGCGCGTCTGCAGGCGGCGCTTTCCCGCCTCGACAAGGGCTGGCAGCAGGCCGGTTTCGATGGCTGTCTGTCGCTCAAGGTGGTGCGCGAGGCGCTGCGTGGCGAGCTTGACAGCGGCGGTCTCGCCCAGCGCTTCCTTGCCGGTCGGGTCAACTTCGCCACCCTGATGCCGATGCGTGCGATTCCCTTCCGCGAAGTGCACCTGCTGGGCATGAACGATGGTGACTACCCGCGGGTGCGCATGCCGCAAGATTTCGATCTGATGGCCAGCCGCCCTCAACCGGGAGACCGCTCACGGCGTGACGATGATCGCTACCTGTTCCTGGAGGCGCTGCTGGCGGCGCGGGATCGCCTGTCGATCTCGTGGGTCGGGCGTGACCAACGCGACAACGGCGAACGGCCGCCCTCGGTACTGGTCGGGGAACTGCTTGATTACATCGAGCTGGGCTGGACCCCCGAGACGCATGCCGAGGCACCGGGTGTCTCTCGCGAAGCTGCCCTGCGCGAGCGTCTGATCACCGAGCATCCATTGCAGCCCTTCTCTCGGCGCTACTTCCATGCCTCCCAGGCGACGGCTGGCGATCTGTTCAGCTATGACGCCAGCTGGTCGAGCCTGTATCGCGCGGCGGGTCAGGCTCCAACCTCAGAGGCCTCCCCGGCGAATCAACGCGAAGCCAGTCAGGCAAGCGCGGCGGGGGCGGCCGCCTTGAAGCAGCTGGTGGAGCAGGCGCCGGAGTCCCATCTGCGTCTCGGCGCGGACTCGCTGGCGCGCTTCCTGCGTCGTCCCTGGCAGCTGGGGCTGGACCGCGTCGGCGTGCGCTTCCGCGATGCCGAGGTGCCGGATGAGGACAACGAACCCTTCGCCCCCGACGGGCTGGAGAACTTCACCCTGACCCGCGAGCTGCTGGACGCCGCGCTCACCGGACAATCCTTGCCGCTGGCCGCCGAACGTCTGCGCCGGGCCGGGCGCCTGCCGGCGCTGGGCTTTGCCGATGCCTTGATCGAACCGCGCCTCAAGCGTCTCGATCAGCAGCTGGCCAGCTGGCGTGATCAGCTCAGCGATGCCACCTCGCTGCCGCCGCGCACCCTCGAGGTACCGCTGATCATGCAGGATGAGGACGGCAGGCCCTTGCGGGTGACGCTCACCACGCGTCTGATCAGCCGTCGGCAACTGCGCGATGACGCCGAGGGCGAGAGCCGCCTGCTGGCCACGTTGGAGGCGACCCACTTCGGCACCCTCAAGCCCGGCAAGGAGGGCCGCTACAAGAAGCTCGGCAAGCCGCATCGTCTGCTGGCCGGCTATCTCGACTGGCTGATGGCCAACGCGCGCCCCAGCCTCGGGGAGGTGGCGGGTGATCAGGGCACGCGCCGTGAAGGCTATCAGTGGCTGGCGGTGTTCGAGGACCGCTGGCTGCTGTTCCCCGCGCTGCGTATCGAGCAGGCCGAAGCCGCGCTGCGCCATCTCGTCAAGGCGTATGCCCAGGGCTGGCAGGCGCCGCTGGCCGCCGCGCTGGAACTGGCGACCACCCTCTGGGAGGTAGTGGGCGAGGAGGATCGCAGTGCCTTGTTCGGCGCACTCAAGGCGCAGGCCGCTGACGGCACGCCAACGCTTGAGACGGCGCTGGCCGCCATCCACAAGCCCTGGCTTGCCGACAGCCTGTCGCGCGCCATGGAAACCCGCTTCACGGAAGACATCTTCAAGGGCCCCCAGGCACTCAGGCGACAGGAAGGCGCGCTGGGCGAGCTGTGGCCGGAGTTCGATGCCTTCGCCCGTGCGGGCGGCGTGCTCAACAGCGTGCAGCTCTATCAGCCGTTGATCGAGAGCATGATCGGCGTGCGTCAGGGCATTCTCGGCGAGCGCGCGGTGGAGCTCTCCACCGGGAAGGGGCAGTCATGAGCGATACCAGAGTGGAAGGAATGAGCGGTGTGGAGAGTGGCGTGAGGAGTGGCATCGCTCAGGACAAGGAAGCGGCAATGAGTGACGAGATGGATCCGAGCCAGCAGGGCCAAGCCCTCGATATTCCGACGCTGCCCCTGCTCGGTCAGCATCTGATCGAGGCGAGTGCCGGCACCGGCAAGACCTTCACCCTCGCCGCGCTCTACGTGCGGCTGGTGCTCGGCCCCTTGCCCGGGCAGGCGGCCAGCGTGAGCTATCCGCGTCCGCTGACGCCGCCGGAGATTCTGGTGGTGACCTTCACCGAAGCCGCCACCGCAGAGCTGCGTGACCGCATTCGCGCGCGCCTCAAGCAGGCGCGTGAGGCGCTGCTGGGGCGTGCCAGTCCTGATCCGGTGCTGGCTGAATTGCTCGCGCCGCTGCTGACATCCTCACCTGCCGAGGACGCATCGCGCCTCAAGGCCGCGGCGGCGCGGCGCCTCGATCAGGCCGCGCGCCTGATGGATGACGCCGCCATCTTCACCATCCACGGCTTCTGTCAGCGCATGCTCAGTCGGCATGCCTTCGATGCCGGCGGACGCTTCGGCGCCGAGTTGCTGCAGGATGGTCAGTCGCTGCTGACACGTTGCGTCGAGGATTACTGGCGCTGCGAGTTCTACCCGTTGGCTCGCGAGTGGCAGGCCTTGATCCGTGGGCGCTGGGCCGGCCCGGAAGCACTGGGAGAGGAACTGCGCGGCCTGTTGCGTGACGGCACGCCACGCCCGCTGTATCGCGACGGTGAATGTCTTGAGGCCCCGCAAGACCTGAGCGAGCTGCTCGGCAATGCCGAGCAGTGGCGTCAGCAACAACAGGCCGCGCGGCGCGCCGTCGAGGAAAGCTTCGATGAGCCGGCCATCCGCGACGTGATGGGCGAGGCCTTCGCCAGCAAGGCGCTCAACGGCAACAGCTACAAGGAGGCCGAGCTGGAGCCTCGCCTGGCGGCGACGGCCGCCTGGCTGGCCAGCGGCGAGCACGACTTCGCCGCCGACATGCTCGACAGCAAGAAGCTTTGCTGGCTGAGTCAGGCCAAGCTCGAGAAGGGCACCAAGAAGAACTGCCAGACGCCGCGCCATCCCTTCTTCGCGGCGCTGGACCTGCTGGCCGAGGTGCCCGCCCCGGACGCCGTGCTGCTGGATCAGGTCGCCGTGCACGCGCGTGACAGTGTCGCCCGCGCCCTGATCTGCGAGAAGCGCCGTCTGGGACTCTGGGAATTCTCGGACCTGCTCAATGATCTCGACCACGCGCTGGACCCTTCGCTCAATGGCGAGGCCAGCCAGCGTCTGGCGCGGCAGATCCGTCAGGAACTGCCGGTGGCGATGATCGATGAATTCCAGGATACCGACCCGGTCCAGTACCGCATCTTCCGGCGCATCTATCCACAGACGGCGGGCGATGGCTCGCTCGATGAGCAGCACGTTGACGCTACTGACAGCGACGAGGCTGACGAGGCTCCCAGCACGCTGTTGATGATCGGTGACCCCAAGCAGGCCATCTACGCCTTCCGCGGCGCCGATATCGACACCTATCTGGCGGCGCGCCAGGTCACCCCCTCGCGCTTCACCCTGCCGCGCAACTTCCGCTCCAGCGCCGCGATGGTGGCGGCGGTGAATGCGCTGTTCGCCCAGCATCCTGCGCCCTTCGGCAGTGAGGACATTCCCTTCCAGCCAGTCGAGGCCCAGGGCACGCGCACCCGGCTGGTGCTGCGGCATCCGGATGGCCGCGAAGAGGCCGCCTGTGCACTGAATCTGTGGTGGGCCAACGGTGAGCGCCTGAGCGCCGATGCGCATCGCCGCGACATGAGTCGCGCCTGCCGCACCCAGATCCAGACACTGCTCGAGGGCCAACAACGCCTGGCGGCGGGCGAGCCGGGGCTGGTGTTCATGGACGCGGGAGATGCGCCGCCGCGTGGCGTGGCCGCCAGCGATATCGCGGTGCTGGTACGTAACGGGCGCGAGGCCGCAGCGGTGCGTGGGGCGCTTGCCGAAGGCGGTATCCGCAGCGTCTATCTGAGCGAGAAGAGCTCAGTGTTCGACACGCCGGAGGCCTTCGAGCTGCTGCAGCTGTTCGAGGCTGTCGCCCATCCGCGGGATGACCGTCGTCTGCGCGCCGCGCTGGCGACACGCCTGCTGGCGGATGACCTCTCGCTGGTCGAGCGTCTCGGCGTGGATGAGCTGGCCTGGGAGCGTGAGGTCGAGCGCTTCGATGGCTATCACCGTGACTGGCAGCGGCGCGGCGTGCTGCCGATGCTGCGCGGCGTGATGCGTGACTTCCGGGTCGGTGAGCGGCTGGCGGCCCGCGCCGGGGGTGAGCGTGCCCTGACCGACGTGCTGCACCTGGGGGAGCTGGCCCAGAATGCCGCCCAGCGGCTCGATGGCGAACAGGCGCTGCTGCGCTGGTGGCATCAGGCACTGGAATCCGGCCATGAAGCGCTGGACAGCGACAGCCTCAGTCAGCGACTGGAAAGTGATGAGGGGCTGGTGCGGGTCGTCACCATCCACAAGTCCAAGGGGCTTGAGTATCCCATCGTGCTGCTGCCGTTCATGGCCAGCTTCCGCGCCGCCGAGCCGGACAGGAATTTCGGCCTGCTGACCCTCAAGCAGCGCTGGCTGGCTGAAGAGCAGGCAGAGGCCGATGCACAGCAGGTAGCCGGTGCAAAGACCGATTTGCCTGCGGCGGCAGAGTCGGACATGGCGCTGGATGACAGCATCCTGGTCAAGAAGCCCTCCAAGGAGGCCATCGCGGCGGCCGATCATGCACGGCTGATGGAAGACGTGCGCCTGCTCTACGTGGCGCTGACGCGTCCCAAGTTCGCCTGCTGGCTGGGACTGGCGCCCATCGGCAAGGGCGGCTTCAGCAAGCAGCTCAGCCTGCCCGTCACCGCCATCGGTTATCTGCTCGGCATGAGTGACAACGAGGAGATCGAGGCCAGCGCCATCGAGGCTGCCTTGTGCCGCTGGTGTGAACAGCAGTCTGCCGGACTCGCTCGCGTGTCCGGTCTGCCGGAGTTGCCCGGTCATGACTATCAGCCACCGGCGGAGCGCGATCAGCACTTCCATGGCGCGCGTCACTTCGCCGGCGGCATCGAGGATGACTGGTGGATCGCCTCCTACACCGCCTTGCTCACGGATGCCCGTCAGGTGACGGCGGCGCTGGAAGACACCGGCGATGCCGAGGATGATCGCGTGCCGGAAGGCGCCACCGAGATCGCGCTGGAAGAAGGCGAGCAGGGCCTGACGCGCCCGGACCGCGAGGTGGCAGGCCAGTCCGGCCCGCTGCTGGCTGGCGGCCTGCCGATGACGGTGGGCGAGATCCATCTGCATGACTTCCCGCGCGGACCGCGCCCGGGGACCTTCTTGCACGGGCTGCTGGAGGCGGTGGATCTCGATCGCCTCGGTGCGGATGACTATCGCGGCGAGCTTGAGCGGCTGGTGGGCTCGCGGCTGCATTTCGGTGGCTTCGATGCCAGCTGGCAGCCACGTCTCACCGACTGGCTGGAGCAGGCACTGACCCGCCCGCTGCAGGGCTTCGAGGGCGAGCCGATCCTGCTCAACCGACTCGAGGCCTGGCAGCCGGAGCTGGAATTCTGGCTGCCGGCCGTGCACGCGCGCAGTCTGCCGCTGGACGCCGTGGTCACCGCGCTGGAGCCGTTGCCGCGCTCGCGGCCCAGGCTCGCGCCACGCCGCATGCACGGCATGCTCAAGGGCTTCATCGATCTGACCTTCCAGTCCGGCGGCCGCTGGTACGTGTTGGACTGGAAGTCCAACTATCTGGGCGAGCGCCCCGAGGACTACCTCGGTGAGTCGCTGGCCCGCGCGATGGTCGAGCACCGCTACGACCTGCAGTACGTGCTCTACACCCTCGCGCTGCATCGTCTGCTCAAGGCGCGCCTCGGCGAGGACTACGATTACGAACGCTGCATGGGTGGCGTGCTGTATGTCTTCCTGCGCGGCCTGGATGCCGGCGGTGATTCACCCGCGCTTGCGGTGGATGAAGCCACGGCGACGCCCGGTAGGCCCCTTGAAGAGACAGCGACGCCCGGCGTGGCGACGCCCGGCGTGTTCCAGCGCCGGCCATCACAGGCGCTGATCGAGGCGCTGGATCTCTGGCTGGGCGGTGACAGTTCCGCATTGGATAGCCTGCTCCTTCACACCACCGACACCACGCCACTCACGCAAAGCGGCCAGCAGGGGGCCTTCGATGTCTGACGCCACGCCTTTGGAAACGCAGCAGCACAGCGCTGCCCCTGACGCCCCGACTGCCGAGACCCTGCTCGCCACGCTCGGCCTGTGGGTGGAGCTGGGCTGGCTCAGGCGAGTCGATGCCCATCTGGTGCGCTTCATGGCGCGTCATGTACCGGAGGCCCCGGCCAGCGTGCTGCTGGCGGCTGCGCTTGCCAGCCACCAGCTGGGGCGCGGGCATGTGTGCCTGTCGCTGTCGCGAGCGCTGGCCGAGCCACGCGCGACCCTGTCGCTGCCACCGCTGGAGCAGTCCGAGGCGCATCTTGCCGAGGTCAGCGTGGCCCTGCCGGAAGCCTTCCTGGCGGATCTCGATGCCGGCCGCTGGGCCGAGCAGCTGGCGGAATCGCGGCTGGTCAGCGTGCTGGCGCAGGCCGACTCCCCGGCGGGTCATCTGCCGCTGCGCCCGCTGGTGCTGGTGGGCGAGCGCCTCTATCTGCGGCGTTACTGGCAGGCCGAGCGTGAAGTCGCGGCGGGGCTGCGTGCGCGGATGGGGCCGAGCGAGGAGGGCGAGACGCGG
Source organism: Cobetia sp. 5-11-6-3 (assembly GCF_013374055.1). Lineage (NCBI taxonomy): Bacteria > Pseudomonadati > Pseudomonadota > Gammaproteobacteria > Oceanospirillales > Halomonadaceae > Cobetia > Cobetia sp. 5-11-6-3. Next base: position 355,769 of record NZ_BLWJ01000002.1, read on the forward strand.
GTCAGCGATGCGCTGGGCGAGCGTCTGCGTGAGCTGTTCACCAGCAATCAGCCGGACCCGCACGGCGCGCCGGACTGGCAGAAGCTGGCTTGTGCCCTGGCGCTGCGTCAGCGCCTGACGGTGATTTCCGGCGGCCCCGGTACCGGCAAGACCACCACCGTCACGCGCCTGTTGGCACTGTTGCAGGCGCAGGCGCTCTCTGGTGGAGCTGGCGGTGTGGAGGTGGAGAGCGGTGTGGTAGGCAGTGTCGGGAGCGATGAGACAGGCCATCCGCATGAACGGCGGGCGCTGGATATCCGACTGGTCGCCCCGACCGGCAAGGCGGCGGCGCGGCTGTCGGAGTCGATCCGCGGCGCGGTGGCGAAGCTCGAGGTGCCAGACGCGGTGCGCGCCGCCATCCCGCGTGAGGCAAGCACCGTGCACCGCCTGCTGGGTGCGCGTCCGGATTCCCGCCACTTCCGCCATCACGCCGGCAATCCGCTGGCGCTGGACCTGCTGGTGGTGGATGAAGCCTCGATGGTCGATCTCGACCTGATGGCGGCGCTGCTCGGCGCGCTGCCCGCCCACGCCCGCCTGATTCTGCTCGGCGACAAGGACCAGCTGGCCTCGGTGGAAGCCGGCGCCGTGCTGGGCGATCTCTGCGAGCATGCGCTGCCGCCGCGTTACTCACCGGCAGTGTGTGCAGACCTCGCCCGCCTGACCGGTGAAACGCTGGATGAGGCCATCGCCACGCCGGATGTCTCGGAGACGCAGGACACGGCAGACCGCGGCCGACTCGCCGATCACGTGGTGGTGCTGCAGAAGAGCTACCGCTTCTCCGCCGACAGCGGTATCGGTGCCCTGGCGCGTGCCTGCAATGCCGGAGACCGCCAGGCGCTGCGCGACGCCTGGAAGACAGGCTACAGCGATATCGCCTGGCTGAAGCTCAGCGGCCCGGAGGACCGCGATCTGGAGACGCTGGTGGTCAATGGCTATCGCCCGGCGCTGGAGGCCGTGCGTGAGCGGCGCCCGGCACGAGAGGTGATCGATCTGCTGCTCGAGTTTCAGCTGCTGTGCGCGCTGCGCCGTGGCCCCTATGGGGTCGATGGCCTCAACCAGCGTGTGGCGCGGGTGCTGATGCGCCGTGGGCTGATCGCCGAGGAACGCGGCTGGTACGCCGGGCGTCCGGTGATGGTGACGCGCAATGATCGCGCGCTGGGGCTCTACAACGGCGATGTCGGCATCACCCTGTCGGACCCCGCCGCCGGGGGACGCCTGCGTGTGTTCTTCCCGGTCGAGGAGGAGGTGTCGTCAGACGCCGAGCGTGATGGGCAGGACACCGAGATCCAGCGTTTCCACCGTGGCGTGCGCGCGGTATTGCCGTCACGCCTCGAGGCGGTGGAGACGGTCTTCGCGATGACGGTCCACAAGTCGCAGGGTTCCGAGTTCCGCCATGTGGTATTCGTGTTGCCTGAGGGTGCCAATCCGATTCTGACTCGCGAGCTGGTCTACACCGGCATCACGCGGGCCAAGTCGCGGGTCACGCTGGCGGGCACCCGCCGCGAGACGCTGGAAGGCGCCATTGAACGACGCGTGGTGAGAGCCAGCGGGCTGGTGCTCTAGACCGGACGCCGATGGATGATCGTCAGGTCTGGCCCCGCTGCGCTCGACAGGAGGAGGGGACATGACGGATGTCAGCAGTCGCGTGAAGGGAAGGCCGCAGCCACAGAGCGAGATGATTGCCGTACCGCTGGCCACAGCGGCCAGTCACCTCAAGGACCCGCAGGCGGCGGTGGCCGAGCTGGCCCGAAAGCTTGATGACTCGCTCGGTGGCCGCCAGCGGCTCGGCGGGGTGCTGTTCTTCTGCTCGGCAGATTACCCCCTCCCGGCACTGGGTCAGGCGCTGGCCGATGCCTTCGGTGAGGTAGCGGTGAGTGGCTGCACCACCGCCGGCGAGATCACGCCCGAGGGCTATGCGCGCGGCTCCATCACCGCCATCGGCCTGGCGCGCAGCGACTTCGCGCTGGCGCAGGTGTTGATCGATGATCTGAGCGGTTTCGACCTTCCGCGTGCCCAGGCGCTGAGTGATGAGCTGCTGGCGCGCTGTCGCGAGCAGGCCGTGGCGCCGGTGATGGGCAACAGCTTCGCGCTGACGCTGCTCGATGGCCTCTCGAGCAGTGAGGAGCAGGTACTGGCGACGCTGGATGCGGCGCTGGGCAGCATTCCCGCCTTCGGTGGCTCCGCCGGGGACGACAACCGGTTGGCGCATACCTATGTCTACGCCGACGGGGTCTTCCATGATCAGGCGGCGGTCGTGGTAGTGATCAATACGCGGCTGCCGTTCGAGGTCATCAGCACTCACCATCTTACGCCGCTGGCCGACAAGCTGGTGGTGACGGCGGTGGACCGCGATTCACGCCGCGTGCTGGAGCTGAATGCCGAGCCCGCCGCCGAGGAGTATGCGCGGCTGGCCGGTGTCGCGCCCGAGGCGCTGGAGGAGGCGGTCTTCGCGCGCTGCCCGCTGGCGGTGCGCATCGGTGAGGCGCATTACGTGCGCTCCATCCAGCGCGTGAATGCCGATGCCAGCCTGAGCTTCTACTGCGCGGTGGAGACCGGCATCGTGCTCACCGCCATGCAGGCCACGCCGATTCTCGCGCAGCTCGAGCAGCGGCTGGCCGAGGTGGAGGCGCGCCTGGGGCCGCCCGCGCTGACCATCGGCTGTGACTGCTTCCTGCGGCGCATGGAGATCGAGGCGCTGGGGCTGGAGGCAGAGGCCTCGCGTCTGCTCAGGCATCACCGGGTGATCGGCTTCAATACCTACGGTGAGCAGCATCACGGCATGCACATCAACCAGACCTTCACCGGCGTGGTGATCGGCCAGCGCCGTCTCACGGCCGATGGTACGGGAGGGCAGGATGGCGCCTGATACGCCGCTGACAGATTCCCGAAAGGACGGCCTGAGCGCTGAACTCGCCGCCCTCAAGGCGCGCAATCGCCAGCTGGAGAAGATCAACGCCGCCCTGATCGAACGGGTCGAATCCAGCAGCCCTTCACCGAGCGCGCCCTACGCCGCCTTCGAGCACGCCGTCCTGCTGGCGGATCAGGTGCGCGAGCGTACCGACGCCCTGCACCGCACCCTCGATGAACTGGGGGCACTCAATCGACGCCTGACCGCCGCCAAGGCCGCCGCCGAGGCGGCCAATCACTCCAAGACCCGCTTTCTCGCCGCCATCAGCCATGATCTGCTGCAACCCCTGAATGCCGCCCGATTGTTCGCAAGCGCTCTGGAAGAGCAGCTGGCGAGGCTGGCACTTGATGACCCCACGCCGCGCGACGCTTCGCCGGGCGAGCTGGTGGCGCGGCTGGGGCGCTCGCTGGCCGATGTCGAGAGCCTGCTGGGCACGCTGGTGGACATCTCGCGGCTGGATGCCGGCGTGCTGACGGCCGATGTCGCCACCTTCCCGGTGCGTGAGCTGCTGGATGTGCTCGCCGAGGAATATCGTCAACTGGGCGCTGCCCGTGGGCTGGAGCTGCACTACGTGGCCAGCCACCTGAGCGTCGAGTCAGATCTGCAGCTACTGGCGCGCGTGATACGCAATTTCCTGAGCAATGCGCTGCGCCATGTCCCGGATGGCTCGACGCGCGGACGCGTGCTGCTGGGGTGTCGCCGGCGTGGTGACTGGCTGGAGATCACGGTGGCCGACAACGGCCCCGGCATCGCCGAGCATCAGCGCGAGGTGGTCTTCCAGGAATTCCGGCGCCTGGCGCCGCGCCAGGACAACGAGCAGCGTGGCCTGGGGCTGGGGCTGGCGATCGTCAAGCGCATCACCGGCCTGCTGGAGCACCCCCTGTCGTTGGCCAGCACCTCGGGGCGCGGTGCCGCCTTCGCGGTGCGCGTGCCGATTCGACAGCCTGCCAATGTGATGGGCCCGTCGGCTGACGCGCCTTCTCCCGGTCAGCCTTGCGCGTTACCGCTCGCGCAGCCGCTGCTCGATACCGTTATCTGGGTGATCGAGGATGATCGGGAGGTGTGTGCCGGCATGCAGTCATTGCTCGAGGGCTGGGGCGCGAGTGTCCACTGCGCCGATACCGCCGAGGTGCTGTTGCGGCAGGCGCTGGCCGCGCCGCCGGAGGTGTTGATCGTTGATCATCAGCTGGGTGACGGGCAGCCCGATGGTCTGGCGCAGGCACAACGGCTGCGCAAGCGTTGGCCAGACTTGCCAGTGGTGGTGATCAGCGCGGACCACTCGGCGCCGCTGAAGGCCAGGGCACGCGCGCTCGGCTTCGGGTTCCTGCTCAAGCCGGTCAAGCCGCTGCGCCTGCGCCAGCTGTTGGTCAACCATCGCTGAGTTCCTGTCGCTGAGCTTTCTTTGCTGAGCTCTCGGCATTCGGAAACAAGGGAATCGGGGCGTTGGGGCAATGTGCAGAATTGAAGGAGGCTATCAGGCATCGCGGTAAATTTTAATGAGAATTGATCGTATTTAGCATGTATCCTCGTGTCATGACATCCCGCACACCCTTTCTCTGTTCGCGGGCCATTGATCTGGCAGGTTTCCCCCCCATGCTGAATATCATGTCCGATAAATCCGTACGTCATGCCGCCAGCATGTCGCTGGGCAGTGAAGGTGAAGCCTCTGCTGCCGGCGGTGTGCGCACCGCATCCCCTCTGTCCCTTGCGGGACGCCTGCGTCGCGCGCTGCCGTTTCTCGGCCCGGCGATGATCGCCGCCGTCGCCTACATCGACCCCGGCAACTTCGCGACCAACATCGAGGCCGGCTCCCGCTATGGCTATACCCTGCTGTGGGTGGTGCTGTGGGCCAACCTGATGGCGATGTTGATCCAGACCCTGTCCGCCCGGCTGGGGCTGGCCACCGGCAAGAATCTGGCGGAAGTCATCCGTGAGCGCTTCCCGCGTCCGGTGGTCTGGGCCTTCTGGGTGCAGGCGGAGATCGTGGCCATCGCCACCGATCTGGCCGAGTTTCTCGGCGCGGCGCTGGCCTTCAATCTGCTGTTCGGGCTCAGCATGCTGGAAGGGGCGCTGTTGACCGGTGCCATCACCTACGCGGTGCTGGTGATGCAGCGCTACGGCTTCCGCATGATGGAGATGATCATCGGGGCGATGATTCTGGCGGTGTCGGCGGGCTTCCTGCTCGAGATCATCCTCAGTCGTCCGCCGGTGGAGCCGATCATCTACGGCCTGCTGACACCAGGTTTCCCGGATAGCCATGCCATCTTCCTGGCGGCGGGTATCCTGGGTGCCACCGTGATGCCGCATGTCATCTACCTGCATTCCGCGCTGTCCCAGAACCGCATCCGGGTGCGTGACAGCGGTCAGCGTCGTCGCGTGATGGGTTACTACCGTCTCGATGTGATCATTGGCATGGCGCTGGCGGGGCTGATCAACATGGCGATGCTGGTGCTGGCCGCCAAGGTCTTCCATGGCAATGGTGAGACCGGCGTGGCTTCCATCACCGAGAGCTACAAGCTGCTGTCGCCGCTGATGGGCCAGAATGCCGCGAGCCTGATCTTCGGCTTCACGCTGCTGCTGGCGGGGCTGTCCTCGTCCATCGTCGGCACCCTGTCCGGGCAGGTGGTGATGCAGGGCTTCGTCAACTTCCGCATTCCGCTGTGGCTGCGCCGCGTGATCACCATGGCACCGGCCATCGCCATCATCCTGATGGGGCTGCCGGAGCAGCAGGTGCTGGTCGCAAGCCAGGTGGTACTCAGCTTCGGGATTCCCTTCGCGCTGGTGCCGCTGCTGATGTTCACCGCCAATCGCCGCCTGATGGGGGACCTGGTCAATCGTCACTGGGTGACGGCCATCGGCATGCTGGTGGCAGCGGTCATCATCCTGCTCAATGGCTATGTGCTGGTCGGGGAGCTGATGTAGGGCGAGTCACTCTGTCCCGACACCTGATGGGCAACGCCCCGGTTCGCGCCTCATTCGTGAGCGTTGGACCGGGGCGTTTCGCGTCGTGGGGCGGCAGAGGTCTCACTCGGGCCTGACACGGCAGGCAGGGCGTGGCTGGCCAGCAGGATCGCCTGCACCCGGCTGGCGACCCCCAGCTTGTGCAGGATGGCGGAGACATGCGACTTGATGGTGGTCTCCGCCACGCCCAGCTGCCAGGCGATCATCTTGTTGGACTCGCCCAGCACCATGCGCTCCAGCACGCCGCGCTGCTTGGTGGTGAGGGTCTGCCAGCGCCGCGCGAATTCAGCATCGCTGAGGCTCGGCGCCAGTTGGGGCGCTGGCGGTGGCACTGGTACCGATGATGCTGGTGCCGATGATGCAGATGATGCTGAGAGCGGCGCTGGACGCGGCGCAGCGCGCATCAACTGGGCAGGCACGTAGACCTCCCCGGCCAGCATGCGTGCGAGGGCATCGCGCAGGGTCTGCGCCGAACTCGACTTGGACAGATACCCCACCGCACCGAGCGCCAATGCCTCGAGTACCGTCTCGCGCGCCTCGTGGGCGGAGAGAATCGCCACCGGCAGCCAGTCTGCCTCCTCGCGCAGGCGCGCCAGGCCTTCCAGGCCGTGGCTGTCGGGCAGGTCGAGATCCAGCAGCAGCAGGTCGAGGCTGTCAGCATGATGAGCGATCACGCTGAGCGCTTCCTCGAGACTGGCGGCCTGCAGCAGCTCGTATTCTGGCGTAGAGCCGTCAGCGACGGCCAGATTCAGGGTACGACTGATGGCATCACGGAACAGCGGATGGTCATCCGCGATCAGCAGACGGTACATGAAGGCTCCTGGCCGGTCGTTGGCGGGCGATGTTCTGGTCATGACGTTCCAGGCCATGGCTTTCCTGATCATGACCTTGCTGACAATAGCTACCCTGAGCATAACGTCATGGCGTGGTGTCGTGCCTTGCGGCCTTCGCGGTATGGCCTGCCTTTCCTTTCTTCCTCTGTCTTCCTGTCCCATCTTTCTTGCCTGCCGGGTCTCTCCCTTTTCTCCTCCCAAGGGATGAGACGGTTTCCGCCCATGGGCGCATGTCGCGAATGCCACAAGTGAACAAGACTGTGAGGGTCGCCTGATCAAGCAGTTCTTGATGCAGTCATTGATGCAGTCATTGACGGTCAGGCGAGGGACAGGAGCGCCATCTCCTGTCCACGTGACTTACAACAACAGGTCGTCGATCACGAGCGCCACTCGTGAATCCGACCCACAGGAGTTCGCCATGATCTACGCCTCCCCGGGCAGCGCCGACGCGCTGGTCACGTTCAAGGACACCTACGGCAATTACATCGGCGGGCGTTTCGTCGAGCCGGTGAAGGGGGAATATTTCGACAATGTCAGCCCGGTGACGGGCGAGGTGTTCTGCCGTATCCCGCGATCGAGTGCGGAAGATATCGATCTCGCGCTGGACGCCGCCCACAAGGCAGCCCCCGCCTGGGGCAAGACCTCGGTGCAGGAGCGCTCCAACATCCTGCTCAGGATCGCGGATCGCATCGAGCAGAATCTCGAGATGCTGGCGGTCGCCGAGACCTGGGACAACGGCAAGGCGGTGCGCGAGACGCTGAACGCCGATATCCCGCTGGCGGCGGATCACTTCCGCTACTTCGCCGGTTGCCTGCGCTCCCAGGAGGGCACCGCGGCGGACATCGATGCCAATACCGTCTCCTATCACTTCCACGAGCCGCTGGGGGTGGTGGGGCAGATCATCCCGTGGAACTTCCCGATCCTGATGGCGGCCTGGAAGCTGGGCCCGGCGCTGGCGGCCGGCAACTGCGTGGTGCTCAAGCCGGCGGAGCAGACCCCGGCCTCGATCCTGGTGCTGGCGGAACTGATCAATGACCTGCTGCCGGCAGGGGTGCTCAACATCGTCAACGGCTACGGCGCCGAGGCGGGACAGGCGCTGGCGACCAGCAAGCGCATCGCCAAGATCGCCTTCACCGGTTCCACCCCCGTGGGCTCGCACATCCTCAAGTGCGCCGCGGAGACCATCATTCCCTCCACGGTGGAGCTGGGCGGCAAGTCCCCCAACATCTACTTCGCCGACATCATGAATGCCGAGCCCGAGTTCATCGACAAGGCTGCCGAAGGGCTGGTGCTGGCGTTCTTCAATCAGGGCGAGGTGTGCACCTGCCCGTCACGCGCTCTGATCCAGGAAAGCATCTACGACGACTTCATGGCCCGGGTGATGGAGCGCGTGAAGACCATCAAGCGCGGCAATCCGCTGGATACCGACGTGCAGGTCGGCGCCCAGGCCTCCCGCGAGCAGTTCGACAAGATCATGTCCTACATGGATATCGCCCGTGAGGAGGGGGCCGAGGTGCTCACCGGCGGCAGCAGCGAGCAGCTGGAGAACGAGCTGGCCAACGGCTATTACATCCAGCCGACCCTGCTGAAGGGCCACAACGCGATGCGTGTCTTCCAGGAGGAGATCTTCGGGCCGGTGGTCGCCGTCACCACCTTCCGTGACGAGGCAGAGGCGCTGGCCATCGCCAATGACACCGAATTCGGTCTCGGCGCCGGTGTCTGGAGTCGCGACATGAATGTCGCCTTCCGCATGGGGCGCGGTATCCAGGCCGGTCGCGTGTGGACCAACTGCTACCACCAGTATCCCGCCCATGCCGCCTTCGGTGGCTACAAGAAATCCGGTGTCGGTCGCGAGACCCACAAGATGGCACTGGAACACTACCAGCAGACCAAGAACCTGCTGGTCAGCTACGACATCAATCCACTCGGCTTCTTCTAGGCCTGACCGTCAGCGCCACCGAGGCTAGTGGCGCTGAATCCACCTCCCGCGATGCCTCCTCGAGGAATTCCTCTCGATGCCCGCGCCAGATCCGACTTGCTTGATCTGGCGCAGGGCAGGGAGCACCGCGTCTGGTTTCAATGAAGAGGCAGGTCCGGGGCGTGCGCGAACACTGGCCCTCGCTCACGACCGGACGGGATCGCACTCTCCGCCTGATCTCTGGCTCGCCTTTCCAAGGTTCGTCTTTCGACAATGAATGAGGAGTCCATCATGGATAACAGCATGAAAGCCGCCGTGGTACGTGAATTCGGTGCACCGCTGGTGATCGAGGAAGTCGCGGTACCGCGACCGGGGCGTGGCGAGATTCTGGTCGAGGTCGCCGCCTCCGGGGTCTGTCACACCGACCTGCACGCCGCGCATGGCGACTGGCCGGTGAAGCCCAACCCGCCGTTCATTCCCGGCCATGAGGGCGTCGGCACCATCGCGGCGGTGGGCGAGGGTGTGACCCACGTCAAGGAAGGCGACCGGGTCGGGGTGCCCTGGCTCTACTCGGCCTGTGGCCATTGCGAGCACTGCCTAGGCGGTTGGGAGACGCTGTGCGAGAGCCAGCAGAACACCGGCTATTCGGTGAATGGCGGCTTTGCCCAGTACACGCTGGCGGATGCCGGCTACGTGGGGCGTCTGCCGGACAGCGTGGGCTTCGTGGAGATCGCGCCGGTGCTGTGCGCCGGGGTCACGGTCTACAAGGGGCTCAAGATGACCGACACTCGCCCCGGTCAGTGGGTGGTGATCTCGGGGATCGGCGGGTTGGGTCACATGGCGGTGCAGTACGCCCGCGCCATGGGCCTGAACGTGGCGGCGGTGGATGTCGATGATGCCAAGCTGGATCTGGCCCGCCGTCTGGGGGCCACCGTGACCGTGAATGCCATGAAGGAAGATCCGGCAGCCGTCATCAAGCGCGAGATCGGCGGCGCGCACGGCGCACTGGTGACGGCGGTATCGCCCAAGGCCTTCGATCAGGCCCAGAACATGCTGCGCCGTGGCGGTACCCTGGTGCTCAACGGCCTGCCGCCGGGTGACTTCCCGCTGCCGATCTTCTCCACGGTGCTCAACGGCATCACGGTGCGTGGCTCCATCGTCGGCACGCGTCAGGACCTGCAGGAGGCGCTGGACTTCGCCGCGGAAGGCAAGGTCGCGGCCACCGTGCAGACCGGCAGGCTCGAGGATATCAATGACATCTTCGGGCGCATGATCGACGGCAAAATCGAGGGGCGCATCGTGCTCGACATGAAGTCTTGAGGCGTTCGCTGTCCTGAACTTGAACTCTCTCCACCGACGACAGGTCTGCAGGATTCGGCAGGATTCGGCAGGCGGCAGGAGACCAGACACGACAACGCCAGCCCTTGGGCTGGCGTTGTCGTGTCTGGCATGGCCGTGTGCGTCAACTCTCACGCGGGCACTTCAACGAGCTCTCCATGACGAGCTCGGGCTTCTGCTCATACCGTGCCGAATTTCTCGTTCTCGCCCATGTCCGGGGTGTGGTCCTTGTCGAGGTTGGCGCGCGCAATCTCATAGAGTTGATACGCCTTGCTCTCCTTGGCCTTCCAGTGCTCACCGGATTGCACCTTGACCTCTAGCAGAGTGACATCGGGGTCATCCTTGCCTTCCGGGAACCAGGCGGCCACGAACGGATTCCAGAACTTGTCGATCAGGCCCTGATCGCGGTGCAGATTGGCATGACCGCTCAGCGACACATAGACGCCATCATCCTGATCGGAAAAGCTCAGGCAGACCTCGCTGTCCTTCTTTGCTTCAAACACCTTCTCGGCACTGGCTCGCGTGAAGAACCACAGGGTGCCGTCGTAGTCATCCTGTACCAGATGCATCGGGCGGGCATGTGGCATGCCGTCACCCTGCGTCACCAACATGCCGACCTTCACATCCTTGATCAGCTTCCAGATCTTCTGCTTGTGCTCCGGGCTCGACATCGTGTGTCACTCCTTTGCCTCATGCGAATGAAAATCCGACTGGCTAGCCGTTGATCAAGACCTTGGAGCGACACCCCACAACTTCAAGGGATGATGGTGAAGCTTTCGCTTTATGAGTCAGCACTTGATGAATCAGCGCTTGATGAGTCAGGGCTTGATGAGTCAGGGCTTGATGAGTCAGGGCTTGATTCAGGTGCCGAGTCGACTCACTGCGCCGCGGGAGCCTGCCAGGCCTCGCTGCCCCATAGCGGCACGCTGCTCAGCGCATGCTTGAAGCTGCCGCTGGTTTCCTTGGTGCTGTAGGCGATGTAGAGCAGGCTCTGGGAGTCACGGTCCAGAATGCGCCGGATCTTGAGGCTCTTGAGCAGCACGCTCTTGGACTTGCGATAGACCTCCTCGCCACTCTTGGAGGTGTCGATGTCGGCGAGCATCGCCGGGGTGATCGGGCCGGTTTGGCGGCAGGCGATGCTCATGTCGGAGGGATCGGAGAAATCGAGATTCGCCTCGATGTTGCTCAGGTGACAGGTCACGCCCGGCACCTTGGGGTCGATCAGGCTCTCGATCTTGATGTCCTTGGTGGTGAACAGGCCCAGCGAGACATCCCCGACCTCATTGTCGTCACAGCCGGCCAGCAGCAGGCCAGAGGCGATCACGCCCAGCAGGGCGGCACGAGGGGATAGGCGGCGCAGTCGAGTCATGGGGTCATCCTTGAGTCAGTGGGTAAGGCGAAGGCGGCAAGGCGATGATAGCGTGTCGGGCGACGTCCGAGCCTCACTCATCGCCGAAGACGTGCAGATTCAGCGGGTGGGAGCTGCCCAGCCACATCACGCCCTGGGTGTGATCGAAGAGATCATCACCGGTGCCGGCATGCACGAAGATGTCCAGCGTGCCGCGATTGAGCGCCAGCCACGGGATGATGCGCCCGAAGTCTTCGGGAGCGAAGGACAGCTGACAGCTCCACAGCGGGTGCGGGCCTACCGGCTGCTCATGGAAGCGACCGACGCGCAGGGGAAAGTGCTGCTCGGCCTGGGCCGCCAGCTCGCGAGCGGCGGCCAGACTCTGCTCATCGGTGTAGTAGAGATGTGCGTGGTAGTAGTGGATCTGCGGTGTCATGGCGTTGCCCCGATCATTCTCGAATGTCTGTCTGAAAGCGTGGCCCAGAAGGTCATGCTGGCTGGCGGCAGAGGTCGCCAGGCGTGATGGCGCGCGGACATCAGCCCCAGGCCTTGTAGATCAGCTGTACGCCGACCAGTGCCATCGCGAGGATGATCAGGCGGAAGAACAGCCTCTCGTTGACGCGGGATTGCAGCCACAGGCCGCTCCTGACACCTGCCCAGGCCACCGGCACCAGCAGCAGCGAGGTGGACAGACTGGTGAGGTTGACCTCGCCCAGCGCCACGTAGGGGCCCAGCTTCATCAGATTCATGCCTGCGAAGATGATCACCGTGGTGGCGATGAAGGTCTCCTTGGGATGCTGACGCGGAATCATGTACAGGTTGTAGGGCGGGGCGCCGGCGTGGGCGAAGAAACTGGTGAAGCCGGCCGTGGCACCGGCAGGAATGGCCAGCCAGCGCGGCAGCGGATTCCTCGCGGTGGGCTTGAACAGCATGTAGGCGGCGAACAGCAGCGAGATGACGCCCAGCAAGCCACGAATCATGTTCTCGTTCAGCTCATCGAACAGCACCACGCCCACCGCGATGCCGATGGCGGCGCTGGGCAGGATGATGCGCACCTCCGACCACAGCTGCTTGCCCCACCAGGCGCGAGCGCTGAGAAAGTCCATCACGATCAACAGCGGCAGCAGGATGCCAGCCGCTTCCAGCGGACCGATGGCGAGCGCCATCAGCGGCACGGAAAGCGAGCCGAACCCGCCGGCGAAGCCGCCCTTGGAGATGCCGGTCAGGTAGGTCGAGAAGACGATCACGCTCCAGGCCAGGGCGGAGTAATCGGGCAGGGTCAGCAGAGAGTCGAGAAGATCGGTCACGGGCAGCTCTTGTCAGTGGCAGTCAGGACGAGGCCGGGGCGTGTCATTCTCGCCATGTCGCTCCCGTCATATCGTGCTCGCCATGTCGTGGTCAGGTGTCGTCACGCCGTCGGCGTCATGCCATTGTTGAACAATTCTGTCCGGTCTTCATCCCGACACGCTGCAATGAAGTCTTTCCCTTGACGCACCAATGCGCTAAAAGGCGCATGTCGCACAGTGTTTTCTTTCGAGACACTGGGCGAGCAGCCTGATCTGGCAGGAGCTGTCACGACGCCTGTCGCTCGTTGGTCGAACAATCTCTGAGGTGGCGATGTCACGCGCTCCATTTGAAATCAGCGGTACCCGCATCGCGCCGGGAACGCGGGCCCAGGTCGATGTGCCTGTCGCCAAGCTCTACACCCACGCGCCGTTGCATATCCCCGTCGAGGTGGTGCATGGCCGTCAGCCCGGCCCGGTGCTGCTGGTGTGTGGTGCCATCCATGGCGACGAGATCAACGGTGTCGAGATCGTGCGTCGCCTGCTCAAGAGTTCCAGCCTCGCGCGGCTGCGCGGCACCTTGATCGCGGTGCCCATCGTCAACGTCTTCGGCTTCGTGCAGCACACGCGCTACCTGCCGGATCGCCGTGACCTCAACCGCTGCTTCCCGGGCAGCGAGAGCGGTTCGCTGGGCTCGCGGGTGGCGGCGCTGTTCCGTGAGCAGATTGCCGATCAGGCCACCCACATCATCGACCTGCACACCGGCGCGATCCACCGCACCAACCTGCCGCAGATTCGCGCCACCATGAGCGGCAGCGACGCCACGCGCCAGATGGCGGATGCCTTCGGTGCACCGGTACTGCTGAACGCCGAGCTGCGTGAAGGCAGCCTGCGCGCCTATGCCAGTGGCCGTGGCGTGCCGGTCATCACCTATGAGGCCGGCGAGGCGCTGCGCTTCGATGAGTGGGCGATTCGTCCGGGGGTCAGCGGCGTGAAGCGCGTGATGCGCTCCATCGGCATGCTGGCCAAGGACCGCGACCGCAAGCCCAGCTCCCGCGCGGTGGAGATGTCCAACGGCTCCAGCTGGGCGCGCGCCTCCATCGATGGCATCGTCCAGAGCCGCGTGGGCCTGGGAGACCGCGTCGAGAAGCATCAGGTGCTGGGCATCGTCGCCGACCCCTTCGGCAACAGCGAAAGCGAGGTGCTGTCGCCCGCGGATGGCATCATCATCGGCATGGCCAATCTGCCGCTGGCCAACGAGGGCGAGGCGCTCTATCACGTGGCGCGCTTCCATGCGATCGACGATGCCGAGAGCGCCGTCGACAACTTCCAGCAGCTGTTCGTGCCGGACTCCATCTAGGCGGTTTGTTTCACTTCAGGCCACTTTATGGCCCTGTTGCTGGCAGTGACAACGCAAACGCCCCGCTCAATGAGCGGGGCGTTTGCGTTGTTGCAGCAGCCTGTCGTGTCGTCGTCGGCAGTGAAGATGACGACGACTGCGAGATCAGCCGTGGCTGGTCTGGCTCTCGAGCGGGCCGTCATGACGCGCTTCCGCGCCGTGCATCCAGTCGACCAGCTTGCCGGCGAACACCAGCAACAGCAGGCCGCCGAGCACGCCCGTGATGGCGATGCCACCGAACACGCTCATGGCGCCGGCTTCGCCGACCAGCGAGCCGATCATCCCGGCCAGGTAGTTGGCCAGTGCCACGAAGGCGAACCAGGCGCCCATCATCAGCGCGCCCATGCGAACCGGCGACAGCTTGGTGACCATCGACAGGCCCACCGGCGACAGGCACAGCTCGCCCAGGGTGTGGAAGAAGAAGGCACCGACCAGCCACATCATCGAGGCGCTGCCCGCGGCTTTCTGCTCCAGCACCGCGCCGATCATGCACACGAAGCCGATGCCGAGGGCGATCAGGCCGAAGGCGAACTTGACCGGTGAGCTGGGCTCGCGGTCATTCATGCGTGTCCACAGTCCCGCCAGCAGTGGCGAGAGCAGGATGATGAACAGCGGGTTGAGCGACTGGAACCAGGCCGCCGGGACTTCAAAGCCCATCAGCATGCGGTCGGTGTAGTCCTGCGCGTACAGTGCCATCAGGCCGCCGCCCTGCTCGAAACCGGCCCAGAACAGGATGGTGAACAGGCCCAGCACCAGGATGACCTTGATGCGATCGCGCTCCTCGCGGCTCAGCGGTGTCCTGTTGGTGCTCCTCTTGCTCAGGCGAGCCTCGCGTCTGGCGCTGGGCTCCACGCCGAGCTCGCCCAGATGGCGAGGCGCGAAGATCAGCTGGATGGCGACCGCCAGCAGCATGCCGATACCCGCCACCAGGAAGCCGGCGTTCCAGCCATAGCCTTCGGCCATGGAGCCCGCGACGATACCTGACAGCAGCGCACCGAGGTTGATGCCCATGTAGAAGATGGTGAAGGCGCCATCACGACGGTGATCGCCCTGTGGATAGAGATCGCCGACCATCGTCGAGATGTTGGGCTTGAACAGGCCGTTGCCGACGATCAGCAGGCCGAGACCGACGTACAGCAGCATCTCGGCATCCAGACCACTCATGTCCGGTGGCACGGCCAGCACGAACTGGCCGGCCGCCATGATCAGACCCCCGATCAGAATCGCGCGGCGTGCGCCCAGCCAGTTGTCCGCCAGTGCGCCGCCGAACATCGGCGTGATGTATACCAGCCCCGTGAAGATGCCATACAGCTTCAGGGCATCGCCCTGATTCCAGCCCAGCCCGCCGCTGGTGACGGCATCGGTGAGATAGAGCACCAGCAGGGCGCGCATGGCGTAGTAGGAGAAGCGTTCCCACAGTTCCGTGGAGAACAGCAGATAGAGTCCGGCCGGGTGCCCGAACAGCTCACGGCTGTTGGCTCCGGAGGGGGAGGATGTGGACATGGAACCTCGAAGGATGTGTCAGCATGAGCAGCGCAGTCCGTGATGGGGGACTGCATGGACCGGTCCACAGGTCTGTGGGGGAAGCCGGTGACGGAGCCGTTGTATGGCCGTCAACACGTCAGCACGACGTGACGATGACGTGACCTGTTGTTGTCCGCATGGTCAGTCATTCTGCGCGAGACGCCCTTGTCAGACAATCAAACGAAAGTCATGCATGTCATTGGTATTAAAGGAGTTATCAGCTTATACAGCGACGCAGGGTTGCGTGTTTCGGCATCCGTGAATGTTCTGTCATCGCGCCTTTCCCGATAGGGGCTGCCGGTCGCTGGATCGACGGATCGACGGATCGACGGATCGACGGATCGACGGATCGACGGATCGACGGATCGACGGATCGACGGATCGACGGATCGACGGATCGTTGGGGATGTTGAGAACATGAGAACGCCAGAACGACGACACCCGGCACATGGGCCGGGTGTCAGTGGACGGTCTTCTGGAAATGCTGCGTTCCTGAGGAAAGGGGCAGAGGCTGCCGGATCAGGCCTGTTCGACCTGTGTCTCGGGCCTGTGCTCCGGCACGCGGGCCATGGCGTCATCGATCACCTCGATGCCCGCACCCGGCTTGTGGGCGTTCTCGGAGACATGGCGGCGGAACTGGCGGCCGCCCGGCTGTCCCTGGAACAGCCCCAGCAGATGGCGGCTGATGTGATTGAGGCGCACGCCCTCGGCGAGACGCTTCTCGATGTAGGGGCGGAAGGCACGCAGCGCATCGTGGCGGCTGGTGTGCGGGTTCTCGGCCTCGCCGTACAGCTCGCTGTCCACCGTCGCCAGCAACCAGGGGTTGTGGTACGCCTCACGGCCGACCATCACGCTGTCGACATGCTCCAGCTGCGCGTGCAGCTCATCCATCTGCTTGAGGCCGCCGTTGATGCCGATATGCAAGGACGGGTGCGCCTGCTTGAGACGGTGCACGCGGCCGTAGTTCAGCGGCGGCACATCGCGGTTCTCCTTCGGCGACAGGCCCTGCAGCCACGCCTTGCGCGCATGCACGCTGAAGGTCTCGCAGCCGGCATCGGCCACGGTGGTGATGAAGCGCTCGAGATCGGCGTCCTCATCCTGATCATCGATCCCGATGCGGCACTTCACCGTCACCGGAATCTTCACCTGCGCCTGCATCGCCGCCACGCATTTGGCCACCAGCTCCGGATGGCCCATCAGACAGGCACCGATCATGTTGTTCTGCACGCGATCGCTCGGGCAGCCGACATTCAGGTTCACCTCGTCATAGCCCCAGCTCTCGGCGATCGCCGCACACTCGGCCAGCGCCTGCGGGTCGCTGCCGCCCAGCTGCAACGCCAGCGGGTGCTCCGTCTCGTCGTGACCGAGGAAGCGCTCGCGGTCCGGATTGAACAGCAATGCCCCGGTGGTCACCATCTCCGTGTACAGCAGCGTACGACGGCTCAACACGCGCGCGAAGGCGCGGTAGTCACGGGTCGTCCATTCCATCATCGGCGCGACGGAGAAGGTGCGGTCAATCGGTGTCATTGGCATGGCAGTCATATCGGCTGGTGTGGGAGCAGGGATCGGAGCATCAGGTGCTGGCGCTGTCGAGACAAGCGGGCGGTGATTCTAGCAGCATGTGAGGCGAAGCGCCGAGTCAGAGGGAGCCGCGAGCCATTGCTCCGCTCATGGCTCAATGCGTGTTGTTGACCTTCAGCGCCTCGATATCCTGGGCGATGTCTTCGGCGAGCTGGCGGACCGCGTCGCTTTCGCCTTCACGCTGGGCGTAGGCGCGCAGGCCCATGACTTCTGCCTGGAGGCGGCGACCGAGGCGTTCCGGCTGGTGAGCGGGGCGCTCGGGGTCGACGAGTTCACCGGCGTCGCGGGCGTCCGCGAAGGCCTGGCGGAAGCGGGCTTCCATGCCGGCGAGCAGTGTCTCGACCTTGTCGCGGGCGGCCTGTTCGCGCTCACCGAGTTCCAGCAGGCTCTTGGCCAGCATGCAGGCGCGTGACGGGACTTCGCTGTCACGTAGTCCGCCGAGCTTGCGAATGTAGGCGGCGAGGGCGGTCAAGGGCGAGTCGTGGCTGGCCATCAGACTTTCCATCTCGCGCAGGCTGCGCGCGGAGTAGCACTCCAGCGCTTCCTGGAAGAGGCCATCCTTGCTGCCGAAGGTGGCGTAGATGCTGCCGGGACGCATGTCGAGCGCGCGCTCGATGTCCTTCAGCGAAGTGGCATGAAAGCCCTTCTGCCAGAAGAGATTCAGCGCCCGGTCGAGGGAGTCCTGGCGGTTGTGCAAGGTCGCGCGTGGCATGGCTGTCCTGACGATGGGGCTCGCGAGTGTCGCCTGACTCCACACAGTGTGGAGGGGAGGCTGATCCCGAGGAGCAATATATTGAGTGAGTACTCAATTTTAACTTGAATGACCGCTCAAATCCAGCTAGTGTGTCCCACGACAACGTAGTGAAGCGCATGAGCAGGTCTTTTTTTGAGCAATTGCTCATCATCGTGGGTAGCGACGACGTTCACGACGCCTCCCCAGCCCTGCCATTGCGCTCATCTCGTCCATCATATTGAAGGAGTCATCATGACCGATTTCACGCTGCACACTGCCGATACCGCCCCGCAGGACAGCAAGCCGCTGCTCGACAAGTCCGTCAAGGCCTTCGGCATGGTGCCGGGTCTGCACGCCGTGATGGCAGAGGCGCCGGGCCTGCTGGAAGGCTATCAGGTACTGCACCAGCTGTTCCTCGACAGCAGCTTCAATGATGAAGAGACCACCGTGGTGTGGCAGACCATCAATGTCGAGCACAACTGTCACTATTGCGTGCCGGCACACACCGGTATCGCCAAGGCGATGAAGGTGGATGACGCCATCACCGAGGCGCTGCGCAACGAGACGCCGCTGCCGACCGAGCGCCTGGAAGCCCTGCGCACCTTCACGCTGGCCGTGGTGCGTGAGCGTGGTTTCGTCGATGACGCCACCGTGCAGACCTTCCTCGATGCCGGCTACACCAAGCGCAACGTGCTGGAAGTGGTTCTTGGCCTGTCCCAGAAGGTGATGAGCAACTACACCAATCACTTGGCCGAGACGCCGATCGACGAGCCGTTCAAGAAGTTTGAATGGCACAAGCAAGGATGAAGCCGCAGAACGGATGATGCATGACCTGCGAGAGGGGTGAAGCGCGCCGTCACTCAATCTTAATGAAAATATTTCTCATTAGTGTTGACGGACGCGTGCTCGCGACCTAATCTGGGGCCATCGCTTCCCCGCCATGGGCAGCGGTGCCCCGGTCAGTGGAGTCAGGCCCCTTTCCGGGAGGCTTCTCATCAGACGTTTTACGGTCCTTGCCAGCGGCTCCCCTCACGGGTGAGCCGCTTTTTTCATGCGCAAAAAAAGACGCCTCCTTCGCTTGCACGAGGGAGGCGTCCGGAAGCGCTTCTCGAGTCATTCGCTTTCCCTCTGCCAATGACAGGGAGGAAGGCTTGCGAGTCGAGCGGTGCTTCGTGCCCGCCAGAGTGTGGATGTCAGGTCCGAGGCGGGCGTCTCATCAGGCCAGTCACGACCTTGATATTCTGGCGGCATGATACGTCAGCTCATCGATGGAGGCCAGCCGTGATGGTGAGATAAACGCTGTCTCAATGGTTAATGAAAATAATTCTCATTGGTATTGACGGGCGATCCGTCAGGGCATAATCTTGGGTCATCGCTTCCCGCCATGGAACGCGATGGCCAGAACAGCGGAGTCAGGCCCCTGTTCAGGTTTCTCCTCATCAAGCTAGTCACGGTCTTCGGGCGACTCTTCGAGTCGCCCTTTTTCTTGGCGGTGTCACGGCTGTCAGCGTCTGTCGCGCCTTTCTCCTGCCTCTGTCAGGCCCCGCACTCTCGGTATCTCGTCTAGAATGGCCCTTCCTTCAGGTCATTCACACGGGACCGTGCATGATTACCCTCTATCGCCTTCATGAAGACGGGCGCCTGCGTGGCGAGCAGATCGTGCTGCCCGACATGTCCGACGGCGAGGCGCCGCAGCTCGCCGACAGCCATGAGCAGGCCAGCGCCCTGCATGCCGAGCGGCTGGCCAGTGATGAGCTGGCACCTCCGGTACTGGTGCGTGGCGATGTGCTGTGGATCGACCTCTGCCAGCCCGATGAGGCCGAGCAGCGCTGGGTGAGCGAGCAGTTCAGCGTGGAGCTGCCGAAGATCGAGGAGCTCGAGGAGATCGAGTCGTCCTCGCGATTCTATCTGGCCGGCGATGGCATCCATGTCGTCTCGCTGTTTCCCCATCGCAGGGGGCGCGAACCGCAGACCGCCAACGTCGCCTTCCATCTGCACGGGCGGCAGCTGATCAGCATGCGTCACGAGGAGATCGGGCTGTTGCGGCTGTTCCGCAATCATCTGCGTCGCCAGCGCCTTAGTCCCCAGGATGGCTGGGACGTGCTGCTGGCATTGCTGGCGATGAAGGTCGATTACCTGGCGGATGAGATCGAGGACATCTATCGCGCGCTGGAGGTACTGGGCAAGCAGGCGGTGCATCCTGAATCGCTGGAGGACACCCTGCATGGCATCCTGCTGCAGGAGCGCTACAACGACAAGGTGCGCCAGGCCCTGCTGGACAGTCAGCGGCTGTTGCGTCAGCTGACGCGCCATCTGCCCGCCGAGCCGCATCACAAGGCTCGGCGTCAGGAAATTCGCGACATGCTGCGCGATGTGGATTCGCTCAATCCGCACACCACCTTCATCTTCGAGAAGGTCAACTTCCTGCTGGATGCCTCGATCGGTTTCACCAACCTCGACCAGAGCCGCATCATCAAGATCTTCTCGGTCGCGGCAGTGGTGTTCATGCCGCCGACCCTGATCGCCAGCATCTACGGCATGAACTTCCACTGGATGCCGGAGCTGGACAAGGACTGGGGCTATCCCTTCGCGCTGTGCCTGATGGGGGCATCGGCTCTCTCGACCTACTTGTTCTTCAAGTGGAAGAAATGGTTGTAAGTCGCTGATCAAAGGCAAAAAAAAGCGCCTGGCGTCGTGAGACGGCCAGGCGCGCAAATAGCTTGCATTACTACACTGAAGATCGCCACCGAGGCCCGGGATGGGCCGACGGCGAAACCGCGCGTGCGGGTGTCGCCATGCAGACCAGTCACCGGGACCCGGTGGGATGAGCAGTGCAACTACCTGAGCGCGAACCTGAATCGCCTGACTGCGCCACGCAGGCCAGACGCTTCACGGTCTAGTCCGGGAGCAGACGGTCGATGCCGCGACGCGTCTGCTCCCGCATGTTCGAGGTGCCCAGTATAGGGCGACGCGCTTTGGAGAATAAGCGCGTACAATCGAAAACTAGGGTTTCCAATATGGAAACATGTTCGCGTGGTCACGCAGGACGCTCGTCAATGGGCGTCTGGAGCTGAATCAACTCTGGAGTATGGGATGGCGACGCTTGATGCCCTGCGGGTCTTCGTCGAGGTGGTACGAGCGGCGAGCTTCACGGCCGCCGCGAGACGCCTGGGAATTTCCAAGTCGCTGGCGTCCAAGCGCGTGGCGGCACTGGAGGAGCAGCTGGGGGTGAGTCTGATCAATCGCTCGACCCGCAAGCTGCACCTCACCGAGGCGGGGCGCATCTATTACGAGCACGGGCTGCGCATCCGCGAGGAGCTGGAATCCGCCGAGGCGCGGGTACAGTCCGTCACCTCCCAGCCGATGGGCCAGCTCAAGGTCTCGGCGCAGGTGTCGTTCGGCTTCATGTATCTGGCCGCCCCGACCACCGCCTTCATGCGCCGTTATCCGGATGTCAGCGTCGAGATCCTGCTGGAGGATCAGCGCTTCGAGCCCATCGATGAGTCGGTGGATCTGGCGATTCGCATGGGGCCGTTGCCGGATTCCTCGATGGTCTCGCGGCCACTGTGCAAGGTGGTCTATGGCCTGTATGCGGCACCGGATTATCTGGCGCGCGTCAATGCCCCGCCGGTGCAGCCGCAGGACATCCGCGCCTTCGATACCATCTTCTACGGCAATTACGATCTGGGTGCCCACTGGCGCTTCACGCTCAACGGGCAGCCCTTCGATGTGGAGCCGGAGTCGCGGCTGGTGATCAACAATCTGCTCGGCGTGGTGGAGGCGGCCAAGGCCGGTTTCGGTCTCGCCTATCTGCCGACCTTTTCTGCGCGTGCAGCAGTGGAAAGCGGTGAGCTGGTGCCGTTGCTGCAGCCCTACTGGAATGAGCACGGCTCGATGGTGGTGCTGTTCCGCTCGCGCAAGTACCTGCCCGACAAGACGCGTGCCTATCTGGACTTCATCACCGAATGGTTTCAGGAGCATCTGCAGCTCTGATCGCCCCCGCAGCCTCTCTCGCCCCCGCAGCTTCCGTCACCAGTCGATCGGCTCGCCGGCCCAGTCACGGAAGCCGCCGCTGTCCTCTGGCGACAGCTCACCCGCCACCCGCAGCAGGCGACGCGCCACGTAGCCTGGCGTGAACAGCTTGTGCTCGGGGACCCGCGCCTGAAAGGGGGCCGAAAGCCCGGTATCGGTGGTGCCCGGATGCAGCGCGACCAACACAGCCTCGGGATTGCGGCGCGCGATCTCGATGGCGGCGGTCTTCAGCAGCATGTTGTGACTGGCCTTGCTGGCACGGTAGGCATACCAGCCGCCACTGCGGTTGTCGCTGATCGAGCCGACCCGCGCCGAGAGCGAGGCGAAGATCAGCGGCGTGCGCCGGCGTAGGCGTGGCGCGAGCATCCCCAGCAACAGGGCCGGGACGAAGGCATTGACCTGATGCAGGCGCGTCAGCGCGGCCATGTCGAGATCCTCGAGACGTTTCTCGGGCCACAGTGCCGCGTGCTGCTCAAAGGCTTCCTCATGCAGCAGCCCCATGGTGTTGAGGATCAGTGCCGGTGGCTGGCCTGGCCTGGGCTCGTTCTCCTCGTGCTTCTCCTTGTTCTCTTCCTGCCCCGTGTCATCCAGTTGCTCGCGGAGCCAGTCTGCCAGCCGCGCCATGCCCTCGTCGGTGGTCAGGTCAGCCTGCAGTGAGGCAAGTGCGGGATGTGCCGGCAGACGCGAGACGTCACGGCTGACCGCCAGCACCCGGCCGCAGCGTTCGTGGGCGAGCAGCTCTTCGAGCATCGCGCGTCCGATACCGCCCCCGGCACCCGTCACCAGAGCGGTGAAGCCCTGTGGGAGGCGTGCAAAGGTGTCAGCGGCCAGTGGTTGATCCTTGAGTGTGGATTCCGTCATCGTCCCTCCCGCGAAAGCGTTCATGTCAGGCCTGATTCGTGGTGCGCGCCATCAGGCGTGCCAGCCGCGAGTCGGCCTGCAGTGTGGTCGGCGTGGCATCTTCCTTGAGTCTCCCTTCTTCCAGCAGTGCCAGACGCGCAAAGCGCTCAAGCCCCAGCGGCTGATGGGTGATCATGATCAGGCTGCGTCCCCGGCAGGCCGTGAGAATCGCGCTGATCACCCGCTCGGCACTCTCGCGATCCAGGCCTTCACAGGGCTCGTCGAGCAGCACGATCGGGGCGGGCGAGAGCAGCGCCCGTGCCACACCGAAGCGACGCAGCTGGCCTCCGGACAGCGAACGGCCCCCCTCATCCGGGAAGCCAGCCAACCCCTGCGGCTGTCGGGCCAGCCACTCGCCAAGCCCCAGGCTTTCCAGCATGTGGATGAGTGTCTCATCACTGGCCTCAGGCGCGGCCA
Source organism: Cobetia sp. 5-11-6-3 (assembly GCF_013374055.1). NCBI lineage: Bacteria > Pseudomonadati > Pseudomonadota > Gammaproteobacteria > Oceanospirillales > Halomonadaceae > Cobetia > Cobetia sp. 5-11-6-3. The sequence goes on from NZ_BLWJ01000002.1 coordinate 378,983, forward strand.
GGCGCAGATTGTCAGCGTAGCTTGCGCAGAACAGATGCGTGTCCTGCGGACAGACGGCGAAGCTTGCGCGCAGTGTGGCCTCGTCGAGCGACTCAAGCGCCACACCGCCCAGATGAATGCTGCCGGAATTCGGGGCATGGAAGCGGCTGAGCACTTCCAGCAGGGTGCTCTTGCCGCTGCCGGAGGGGCCAAGCAAGGCCAGATGCTCGCCCGCTGCCAGGCTCAGCGACAGCTGCTCGAGCACCTGAGTGTCGCCATGCGCGACATTCAGGTCATGGATCACCAGTTCATGCCCGACAGGCGTGGCGGCGGCGGAGTCCTCCGGAAACTGTGGCGCCGGGGTATCGGCCTGTACCTGGTTGAGGCGCGCGGCCGCCGACAGGCAGCGGCCCAGCCCCTGCCAGGCCAGCGGCAGGGGGGCGAGGGCTTCGAAGGCACCGAGGATCGCCAGCAGAAACAGCGCCAGCAGGCGGCCGTCGAGCAGCTCGCCGGCATGGGCGGTCACGTCACCGACAGCCGTCTGCGTCTGAGGCGCCATCTGCATGACGCCGAGCAGGGCGACCCCTGCCAGCGTCAGCCCCAGCAGCGTATGGCTCAGCCAGGTGGCCAGCGCCTGACGACGCGCCTGGGAGCGCTCGATGCGATCACGCTCGGCCTGTTGCTCCGCCAGGCTGGCAAGTTCTGCCTGCCAGCGTCCGTAGATGACCAGCTCGCCCAGGCCCTGCAGTCGCTCCAGCAGACGGGCACGCAGGTGACTGGCGGAGGCCTGATGGCGCATGGCATCGCGGCTGCCAAGATGCCATGCCAGCCACGGCACCAGCCCCCCGGTCAGCGCCAGCCCCAGCACGGTGATCAGCGCCAATGTCGGCGCGAAGACGCCGATCAGCGTACCGGCTGCGAGGATGGCACACACCGCCACCAGTGACGGAATCAGCACGCGCACATAGAGGCTGTCGAGAGCATCGACATCCGCGCCCAGACGCGTCATCAGCTCGCCCTGCCCGGCACGCTGCAGAGCGGCGGGGGAGAGGGGTTCGATGGCGTCGAACAGACGACGACGCAGGCTGGCCAGCAGGCGCAGCGTGCCTTCGTGGGTGGTGACGCGCTCGCCATAGCGTCCGGCGGTGCGCGCCAGTGCCAGTCCGCGCACGCCAGCCGCGGGAGTGAAGAAGTTGAAGGCCTGGGTGGCCGCGACGCTCACGCCGGCCACGGCGGTGGCGGAGAGGAACCATCCCGACAGCGCCAGCAGCCCGGTGGCTGCCAGCAGGGTGATCAGCGCCAGCAGGGCGCCGACACCCAGCCAGCCCCGGTGCTCGCGCATCAACGCCAGGTAGGGACTCAGTTCGCCAAGCGATGGTGGCCGGGCGGTCGGGGGGACGTCAGGGGGTGTCATGCATCACCTCGCGGGCTGGTGGCCTGCAGGTGCCGATCTTCCACCAGGCGGCCGCCTTCGAGACGGATCAGGCGCTGGCAGAGTGGCAGCAGTTCGGGACGATGTGTGAGCAGCAGCAGGGTGCGGCCTTCGCCGAGGCGTTGCAGTGCCCGGATCACACGTGCCTCGCTCTCGGCATCCAGACTGGCGGTGGGTTCGTCCAGCAGCACCAGCGGCGCATCATGCAGGAAGGCGCGCGCCAGCGACAGGCGGCGTGCCTGCCCACCGGACAGTGGCTGACCGCCCTCGCCAAGCGGTGTCGCGAGTCCGTGGGGCAGGCTGGCGTGCCATGTGGACAGGTCGGCCTTGGCCAGCGCGGCCTCGAGTTCGTCGTCGCTGGCCTGAGGCTTTGCCAGTCGCAGGTTGTCGGCCAGCGTGCCGGACAGGACCACCGTTTCCTGGCCCACCCAGGTGGCCGTGCCGGCCAGGAGGCCCTGGGTCAAGGGATGTCCATTCAGAGACAGCATGCCGTCGGCGACTTCGACGAAGCCCAGCAGCAGGTTGAGCAGTGTCGACTTGCCTGCCCCCGAAGAGCCGGTGATGGCGATTCGTTCACCGGCGGAGATCTGCAGTGACAGCGGGCCCAGCGCGGGGGGCGTGTCCGGGAGCTGGCCGGCATGGCGCACGCTCACGTCCTGCAATCTCAGGGCGCTGAAGGTGATGGGGCGGGTCGCGCTGCGAGGCGGCGTGGTGTTCACGTCGTCAGGCGTCTGCTGACGGGAGAAGGGGGTGGCACCGACGATCGGCGCCAGGTCGAGCGCGGCCGCTTCGGCCTCGGCCTTGGCGTGATAATGCACGCCCAGCTCGCGCAGCGGCTGATAGAACTCGGGCGCCAGCACCAGAATGAACAGGGCGGTCTGCAGCGTCAGCGGTGCCTCGTCCCAGGTGCCGAACTGCAGATGACCGAGGAAGTGAAAGCCGAGATAGACCGCCAGCAGCGCGATGGACACGGCGGTAAAGAATTCCAGCACCGTGGAGGACAGGAAGGCGAGGCGCAGCACGCGCATGGTGCGCTTGCGAAAGGCGTGACTGACGGCCTCGACCTGGGCGCCGCGTCTGGCGCTGCCGAACAGCTTGAGCGTCTTCAGGCCGGTGAGCAGGTCCATGAAGTGGCGCCCCATGCGGTCCATCTCCTGGAATTGCTCGCGGGAGCGCTTGCGCGCCGCGATCCCGACCAGAATCATGAAGATGGGTACCAGCGGGGCGGTGATCGCCAGAATCAGGCCCGCCGCCCAGTTGAGCGGAAAGACGACTGCCAGCAGCAGCAACGGGATGAGCCCGGCCAGGCGAGTCTGGGGGCGAAAATCGGCGTAATAGCCATGCAGCGACTCGACCTGGTCCCAGACACGGTTGGCGAGGCTGGCGCGGTGCTGGCGATGCACCCACAGTGGGCCGAGTTCGGCGAAGCGCTGCAATAGACGCTCTCGCAGGCGGCGACGGATCTGCTGACTGGCACGGGTGCCAGCGTAGCTGCGCAGCCCGCCAAGCGCGCCTCGCAGCGAGAGGCTGGCGGCGAGTACCGCGATGGCCGGCCACAGTGTCATGAGCGACTCGCGCTCGATCGCCACGCCCTGGGCGAGGCGCGCGATGCTCCACGCCTGTGCCAGCAGCACCAGGGTCGAGAGCAGGGCGCAGCCGATGGCGATGTTCGGCCAGTGGCCGCCAGCTCGGGCCAGGGTCTCCAGCCAGCGGCGTGGCACGAACTCAGGCGACGAGGCGTCAGCGTCAAGGGGGGAGGCAACATCAGACGAGGCGGTGGTTCGGGACATGCTGGCTCCTGCCGGTGGTGGCAGAGGGGGTGGTGAGAAGGCGCGGGCGCCAGGCGTCACGGCGGACGATCATCGGGCGTCAGCTTACCGCCGTGGAGGCGTTGGCACACGGTGACGCACTGTCGCACATCTTCACCTTGCGTATAATATGCCCCCAGTACAGGCTGCCGAATTGAAGCGTGTTGGCCGGGCACCACTTGCCAGGCTGGTTCGAGCTCTTGTCGCGCCTCGCGCCCGGCCGTCATCTCGAGACGCTTTTCGACACCCTTCTTGACACTCCCCCTGAAATACTGGACTCCACATGACCGTTCGTACGCGTATCGCACCGTCGCCGACTGGTGATCCCCACGTCGGCACTGCCTATATCGCCCTGTTCAACCAGTGCTTCGCTCGTCAGCACGGTGGCGAGTTCATTCTGCGTATCGAGGATACCGATCAGACCCGCTCCACCGGTGAGTCCGAGCAGATGATTCTCGACTCGCTGCGCTGGCTGGGCATCGAATGGTCGGAAGGTCCGGATGTCGGCGGCCCCCATGGTCCGTATCGCCAGAGCGAGCGTGGCGACATCTATGCCGCGCATTGCCAGCAACTGATCGATGCCGGCCACGCCTTCAAGTGCTTCCGCACCAGCGAGGAGCTGGATGAGCTGCGCGACTCCCGCAAGGCCGAAGGTCTTCACATGGCGCTCAAGCCGTCCGATCTCGCCCTGCCGGCCGAGGAAGTGGCACGTCGTGAAGCGGCGGGTGCGCCCTTCGTCATCCGCATGAACGTACCGGAAAGCGGTACCTGTGTGGTCAAGGACATGCTGCGCGGCGAGATCGAGGTCGACTGGGCCCAGGTCGATGCGCAGATCCTGCTCAAGTCCGATGGCATGCCGACCTACCATCTGGCCAACGTGGTGGATGATCACCTGATGGAGATCACCCACGTGATGCGCGGTGAGGAGTGGATCAACTCGGCGCCCAAGCATCAGCTGCTGTATGAGTACTTCGGCTGGCAGATGCCGGAGCTTTGCCACATGCCGCTGCTGCGCAATCCGGACAAGACCAAGCTGTCCAAGCGCAAGAACCCGACGTCCATCCTGTATTACCGCCGCATGGGCTATCTGCCGGCGGCCGTGATCAACTATCTCGGGCGTCTCGGCTGGTCCATGCCGGACGAGCGCGAGAAGTTCACGTTGAGCGAGATGCAGGAGCACTTCGACATCCAGCGCGTCTCCCTTGGCGGCCCGGTGTTTGATGTCGAGAAGCTCAGCTGGCTGAACGGTCTCTACATCCGTGACCTGTCCGAGGACGAGCTGCTGAGCGAGCTGCGTCAATGGGCCTTCAACGAGTCCTACGTCAAGCAGATCCTGCCGGAAGTGAAGCCGCGCATCGAGACGCTGTCCGAGGCGATTCCGCTGGCGGGGCACTTCTTCTCCGGACTGCCGGCCATCACGCCGGACGACTTCGCCAAGGCCAAGCTTCAGGGCGAAGACCTGGTGCGTCAGATGCAGTTCCTGACCTGGAAGCTCGAGGCCGTGAGCACCTGGGACAAGGAGCACCTGCTGGCGGAAGTGAAGCTGCTGTCCGAGCACTTCGAACTCAAGATGAAGGACTTCCTGGCGCCGGTGTTCGTGGCGGTGACTGGCTCGGCGACCTCCACCTCGGTGATGGATGCGATGGTCATTCTCGGTTCCGACATGACCCGTGCACGTCTGCGTCATGCCGTGGCAGTGCTGGGCGGCGTCTCCAAGAAGGCTGCCAAGCGCTTCGAGAAGGAATATCGCGAGCTGTAAGGGTGTCAGTGATGCCTGAAGGGCCCCCATGGCGAACGTGTGTCATGGGGGCATGCGCTGCAGCAGGGCGCTGAGCCTTCTCAAGGCGCTGTCGGACTGCCCTGGTGGCCCTGATGAGGCGCGCGACGAAATTGTGTGAAAAAGAAGTTGACGACTACGAGGCGGGTCAGTAATATACGCCTCGTTCTTGAGAGACGGGGCCTTAGCTCAGCTGGGAGAGCGCAACACTGGCAGTGTTGAGGTCAGCGGTTCGATCCCGCTAGGCTCCACCAAGTTTCTCAAGCGACTGCGTCCCATTCGTCTAGTGGTCCAGGACACCGCCCTTTCACGGCGGTAACAGGGGTTCGAACCCCCTATGGGACGCCACTCTTCTGACATCTCGAGTCGCCTGTGATGGCCTCGGGAAGTCAACAAAAAGCACACCTTGCGGGGTGTGTTTTTTTTGTCTCTGATTTCGGCTTATGCACAGCCGGTGTGTCGCCCGAAACGCATGTTATCCCCAAGTCGCCCTTGACATCGCTGTTGTGTTGTCCACTGCGCGGCCAGGACGTGAACTTTCCTCATACTCCCCCTCGAAGTGCGGCCATCCGGTCTGCGCTTGCTCCTGCATGCCAAAATTTTCTTTTATATCAATGGCTTATAAGCTGGTTAAAAATTGTGCAATCTGTTGGTAAGCCCGCTGTCATGCAGGTTGGAAGCGCTTGTCTAAGGGTTATCAACGAGGTTATCCACAGATAGTGTGGAAAAAGGCAGCGCAGCGTGACGGTGGCAGGGTTGTTGCAATGCGGCATCAAGAAAGCGCCGATTCCAACGTCTCGCTGACGCTGGAATCGGCGCTTTTCATCGGGCGGCTTGCACGGCTAGCAGGACGTCATTCGATCAGTGCCTGATTCGCTGCGCGATGACGCGGGCGAGGCCGCTTCGAGAGGGGAGGGCTCGCCTCATCTGGCCAGGCGCTTGAGCAGCGAGGAGGTGTCCCAGCGGCCGCCCCCCATGCTCTGGACGTCGGCATAGAACTGATCGACCAGCGCCGTCACCGGCAGGCTTGCCTCGATGCGGCGTGCCTCCGCCAGACAGATGTCGAGGTCCTTGCGCATCCAGTCGACGGCGAAGCCGTGCTCGTACTCATCGCGGATCATGGTGGCGTGTCGGTTCTCCATCTGCCACGAGCCCGCTGCGCCCTTGGAGATCACCTCGATCACCGCCTCGCGATCCAGTCCCGCCTGCTCGGCGAAGTGCAGTCCCTCGGAGAGCGCCTGAACCAGTCCGGCAATGCAGATCTGGTTGACCATCTTGGTGGTCTGGCCGGCGCCGGTCTCCCCGATACGCTTCACCATGCGCCCGTAATGCGCCAGTACCGGTGCTGCGCGATCGTAATCTTGCGGGTCACCACCGCACATGATGGTCAGCGCGCCATTGATGGCCCCCTGCTGGCCGCCAGACACGGGGGCGTCCACGAAGCCGACCGAATGCTCGCGCGCCGCCAAGGACAGCTCTCGCGCCAGATCAGCGCTGGCCGTGGTGTGATCCACCAGCAGCCCTCCCTCCGACAGTCCGGCCAGTACGCCATCGGCGCCGTAGGTGACGCTGCGCACGTCATCATCATTGCCGACGCACATCAGCACGATCTCGGCGCCTTCCGCGGCTTCTCGCGGCGTGGCGTGATGGGTGCCGCCGTACTCCTCGCACCACTGTTCGGCGCGCGAGCGGGTCCGGTTGTAGACGCGCACTTCCCATCCTGCGCGTGTCAGGTGGCCGGCCATGGGGTGACCCATGACGCCGAGTCCGATGAAGGCGGCAATGCGTGGCGTTGCGTGTGTCTCTGACATGCGAAGGGCTCCTGGCCATCTATCAGCGAAAGGCGGACTTGCTGGGCATGACGGCGGTGTCGGTACCGCGTGACATTACGCTAGCACGTCTGGCGTGGGGCGAGGGACTGTATATGACTGATGGCTTGTGCAGGAGGGGTGACAGGGGCGTGAGGCAGGCGAGCAGGGCAGGGGCGTCAGAAACGAAAAAACCGCCTCCTGAGAGGCGGTTTCGGTCGGCTGCCGGGGTGCGACGTGGCTTACTTGGCCGGGTAGTCGCGCTGCGGGTGGCCGGTGTAGAGCTGGCGCGGGCGGCCGATACGATGGCCACCGGCGATCATCTCGTTCCAGTGGGAGATCCAGCCGATGGTGCGTGACATGGCGAAGATGACCGTGAACATGTTGGTCGGGATGCCGATCGCCTTGAGGATGATGCCGGAGTAGAAGTCGACATTCGGGTACAGCTTGCGCTCGATGAAGTACTCGTCTTCCAGTGCGATCTGCTCCAGACGCTTGGCGATCTTGAGCTGCGGATCGTCGGCCATGCCCAGCTGCTCCAGCACCTCGTCACAGGTCTCCTTCATGACCTTGGCGCGCGGATCGAAGTTGCGATAGACGCGGTGTCCGAAACCCATCAGCTTGAACGGGTCATCCTTGTCCTTGGCCTTGTCGATGAAGCGCTGGATGTTCTCCTCGGAATCCTCACCGATCTCATCGAGCATGTTGAGCACGGCCTCGTTGGCGCCGCCGTGTGCCGGGCCCCAGAGTGCCGCGATGCCGGCGCTGATGCAGGCGAACGGATTGGCGCCGGTGGAGCCTGCCAGGCGCACGGTGGAGGTCGAGGCATTCTGCTCGTGGTCGGCGTGGAGCATGAAGATGGTGTCCATCGCCTTGGCGAACACCGGGTTGATCTTGTACTCCTCACACGGATTGCCGAACATCATGTACAGGAAATTCTCGCCGTAGGAGAGGTCATTGCGCGGGTACATGAACGGCTGGCCGATGTTGTACTTGTGGCACATGGCCGCAAGGGTCGGCATCTTGGCGATCAGGCGCACCGCACTGACGTAGCGTTCCTTCTCGTTGTTGATGTTCAGATTGTCGTGGTAGAAGGCGGCCAGGCCACCGACGACGCCACACAGGATCGCCATCGGGTGGGCATCACGACGGAAGCCCTTGAAGAAGTTGACGATCTGCTCGTGCACCATGGTGTGGTTGCCGATCAGTTGCGCGAACTTGTCGTACTCTTCCTTGTTCGGCAGCTCTCCGAACAGCAGCAGGTAGCACAGCTCTATATAGTTGGAGCTCTTGGCCAGCTGGTCGATGGGGTAGCCGCGATGCAGCAGGACGCCTTTCTGGCCATCGATGAAGGTGATGGAAGATTCGCAGGCGGCGGTGGAGACGAAGCCCGGGTCGTAGGTGAACATGCCTTCGGCGGTCAGGCCGCGGACATCGATGACGTCCTGGCCGAGCGTGCCGGAATAGACCGGAAATTCGATGGTCTTGTCGATACCGTCTACCGTCAGTGTCGCTTTCTTGTCAGTCATGCCGACCTCCTCATTATTCGCGTAACTCTTTGACTTGCTTGCCATGCCGGGCTTGCATCAATCCCGCCCACTATAGAAGCCCGCCAAAGATTGTCAATTCGCCACTCGGCGTAGAGACGTGCGATGCTGCGCTGTGCGTCAGTTTCCCGACGTTTGTCGTTCCATGCCCTTCAGGTTGCGTCCTGATCGCCGCATTTTGTGCAATTCGTGGTTGCGGCTATGCGACGTCGTGTCATTTGTCATGCCAATGGCCAACCCCTATAATCCTCCGTCGCGCGACTGGCGGGAAATTCGGCTCGGTACCGTGGATGGCCTGCGCCCGAGACCCTTCCTCAAACCACCGCCCCTGCGGGCTTGCGTCCGTGTTGGGCCAAGAGAGTGTGTAAGAGCCGTGAATAGCAAACGACCCGTAAATCTCGATCTGACGACGATCAAATTCCCTCTCCCTGCCCTTACTTCAATCACTCACCGTATTACCGGCGTGATTCTGTTCGTGGGCCTGGTGTTCGCGTTGTGGGCACTCGATGCCTCGCTGTCCTCCCCGGAAGGGTTCGAGGCAGTGCGTGACACCCTGGCAACCAATTTCCTTGCCAAGATCGTGGCCTGGGGCCTGCTGTCTGCCCTCGGTTTCCATTTCGTGGCAGGTATCAAGCACCTGCTGATGGACATGGACATTGGTGTCGAACTTGAAAGTGCGAATCGCAAGGCGCAGGTCACTGTCGTGATCAGTGCCGTTCTCGTGGTCCTGGCGGGAGTCTGGGTATGGTAAACAACATCACCAATTTCAGTCGCAGTGGTCTGTCTGACTGGGTGCTGCAGCGTGTGTCTGCCGTGGTTCTGGCAGCCTATTCCGTGTTCATGGTCGGCTATCTCCTGCTGCACCCGAACCTCGATTACGCCACCTGGAGTGGTCTGTTCGAGAACACGGCAATGCGCATCTTCTCTCTGATGGCATTCATCGCGATTGCCGCACACGCCTGGATCGGTCTGTGGACCGTGGCGACCGATTACATGAAGCCGACCGCGTTGCGCTTCGGTTTCCAGGTCTTCGTCATCCTTGCGTTGTTCATCTTCTTGGTCTGGGGCGTTCAAGTCCTGTGGGGAGCCTGATACATGTCCACCATGCGTAGCCTGACATTCGACGCGATCATCATCGGCGGCGGCGGCGCTGGCCTGCGTGCCGGTCTCGAACTGTCCCAGTCCGGCAAGAAGACTGCCGTGCTGTCCAAGGTCTTCCCGACCCGCTCGCACACTGTCTCTGCCCAGGGCGGTATCACCTGTGCCATCGCCTCTGCTGATCCGAACGACGATTGGCGCTGGCACATGTATGACACCGTCAAGGGCGGCGATTACATCGCTGACCAGGACGCGGCTGAATACATGTGTACCGAAGGCCCGAAGGCGGTCTTCGAGCTGGAGCACATGGGTCTGCCGTTCTCTCGCTTCGACAATGGCCGCATCTATCAGCGTCCGTTCGGTGGCCAGTCCAAGGACTTCGGCAAGGGTGGCCAGGCAGCACGTACGTGCGCCGCGGCTGACCGTACCGGCCACGCGCTGCTGCACACGCTGTATCAGGCCAACCTGAAAAACGGCACCGTCTTCCTCGACGAGTGGTACGCCATCGATCTGGTCAAGAATGCCAACGGCGACATCGTCGGCGTGATTGCCCTGTGCATCGAGACTGGCGAGACTGTCGTCGTCAAGTCCAAGGCCACCGTTCTGGCCACCGGTGGTGCGGGCCGTATCTACGCCTCCACCACCAATGCCCTGATCAACACCGGTGACGGTATCGGCATGGCACTGCGTGCCGGCCTGCCGGTCCAGGACATGGAAATGTGGCAGTTCCACCCGACCGGTATCCACGGTGCGGGCGTGCTGGTCACGGAAGGCTGCCGTGGTGAAGGTGGCTACCTGGTCAACAAGGACGGCGAGCGCTTCATGGAGCGTTACGCGCCGAATGCCAAGGACCTCGCGGGCCGTGACGTCGTCGCGCGCTCCATGGTCATGGAGATCCTCGAAGGTCGTGGTTGTGGCGAGAATGGCGATCACGTCTTCCTGAAGCTGGATCACCTCGGTGAGGAAGTGCTCAACAAGCGCCTGCCGGGTATCTCCGAGCTGTCCAAGACCTTCGCGCACGTCGATCCGACCAACGCGCCGATCCCGGTCGTGCCGACCTGTCACTACATGATGGGCGGTATCGCCACCAACGTGCACGGTCAGGCCATCGCGCAGAACGAAGACGGCACCGACCGCATCGTCAACGGCCTCTATGCCGTGGGTGAAGTGGCCTGCGTCTCCGTTCACGGTGCCAACCGTCTGGGCGGCAACTCGCTGCTGGATCTGGTTGTCTTCGGCCGTGCGGCAGGCAAGTACATCGAGAGCGCGCTCAACGAAGGCATCGAGTACCTCGAGCCGACCCAGAGCGACATCGATTCTGCCCTGGTGCGTTTGAATCGCTGGAACGAGTCCGAAAGCGGCGAGTCCGTGCCGGAACTCAAGCGCGAACTGCAGCAGATCATGCAGAACTCCTTCGGCGTCTTCCGTCAGGAAGACAAGATGGAAGAAGGCGTCAAGCAGCTGTCCGAGCTGCGTGAGCGTATCGCCAAGGCGGGTCTGGCTGACAAGTCCCAGGTCTTCAATACCGCGCGTATCGAAGCCCTTGAGCTGGACAACCTGATGGAAGTGGCGGAAGCCACCGCCATTGCGGCCCTGACCCGCAAGGAAAGCCGTGGTGCCCACTCCCGTTACGACTTCCCGGATCGTGATGACGAGAACTGGCTCAAGCACTCTCTGTTCTTCCCGAACGAGAAGCGTGTCGGCAAGCGTGACGTGAACTTCGCGCCGAAGACCGTCGAGCGTTTCGAGCCGAAGATTCGTACCTACTGAGTCTGACAAGCACCAGTTCGCACTCGCTCGAGTTCACGCTCGCTTGAGTTCGCCGTGATCCAGGTGCGTGCAGGGCATCGCACGCACCTGACCCGTTTGCCCGGAGGGGAAACCATGCTTCAGGTATCCATATACCGCTACAACCCTGAAACCGATACTGCGCCGTACATGCAGGAGTTTCAGGTCGACACCCAGGGCCGTGACCTGATGGTGTTGAACGTGATGGAAATGCTCAAGGAACAGGACAGCTCGCTGGCCTATCGTCGCAGCTGCCGCGAAGGTGTCTGTGGTTCCGACGGCATGAACATGAACGGCAAGAACGGCCTGACCTGTGTCACCGCGCTGTCCGAAGTCGTCAAGGACAACAAGCTGGTGCTGCGTCCGTTGCCGGGCCTGCCGGTCGTGCGTGACCTGGTCGTCGACATGAGCCTGTTCTACAAGCAGTACGAGCGCATCCAGCCGTACCTGCTCAACGACACGCCGGCCCCGGCCATCGAGCGTCTGCAGTCGCCGGAAGACCGCGACAAGCTTGACGGTCTCTATGAATGCATCCTGTGTGCCTGCTGCTCGACGGCCTGCCCGTCCTTCTGGTGGAACCCGGACAAGTTCGTTGGTCCGAGTGGTCTGCTGCAGGCCTATCGCTTCCTGGCCGACTCGCGTGACACGGCCACCAAGGAGCGTCTGAGCGAACTGGACGACCCGTTCTCCGTATTCCGCTGTCGCGGAATCATGAATTGTGTCGCGGTTTGCCCGAAAGGTCTGAACCCGACACGTGCCATCGGCAAGATTCGTGAGCTTTTGCTGGCAAACGCCACTTAAAAGCCGAGCGCTAGCTTGTTATGATTGCACGTCAGCTGCGGCAGGGTGTCACACCTTGTCGCAGCGCACAGCTTGCTGGAGCCGGTGCCTTGTGCACCGGCTTTTGACGATAAAAGAAGACTCAGATGGTGAAGGCCTCCATGGTTTCGCCATACAGGGCATAATCGAGTGACGCCGACAGCGCTTGTCCGGCGCCTACCCCACCCCATCAGTCAGGGTGACCGAGAGATGCAAGAAGGCACAATGGAGTTGATGTGGCGCACTTCCCATATGAGCGGCGGGAATGTCCACTACGTAGAAGATCTCTACGAGCGTTATCTTGTCGACCCGAACGAGGTTCCCGACGAGTGGCGCAACTACTTTGATACTCTGCCGCGTCATGACGGCAGCCCCTCCCAGGATGTTCCGCTGACCCCGATCCGTGAGCAGTTCTACGAGATGGGTCGCAACAGTCGCCGCTCGGTGGCTGTCTCGGCGGGCGAGAGCAGCGAGAACAAGAAGCAGGTTCGTGTTCTTCAGCTGATCAACGCCTATCGCTTCCGTGGCCACCAGAAGGCGGACATCGATCCCCTTGGTCTGCGCAAGCCGGCACCGATTCCTGATCTTGAGCTTTCCTTCCACCAGCTGTCCTCCGCTGACATGGACGTCGAGTTCCAGACCGGCTCGCTGTTCCTCGGCAAGGACGTTGCACCGCTGAAGGAAATTCACGCCGCGCTGGAGCAGACCTACTGCCGCAGCATCGGCGCCGAGTTCATGCACATCGTCAATACGGAAGAGAAGCGCTGGCTGCAGCAGCGTTTCGAGTCCGTGCGTTCCAAGCCGAACTTCTCACGCGATGTCCGCCATCACGTGCTGGAACGTCTGACCGCCGCCGAAGGTCTCGAGAGCTACCTCGCCAGCAAGTACCCGGGGACCAAGCGCTTTGGCCTGGAAGGCGGCGAATCCTTCATTCCGATGATGGATGAGCTGATCCAGCGCAGCGGCAAGTACGGTACCAAGGAAGTCGTGATCGGCATGGCTCACCGTGGCCGCCTCAACCTGCTGGTCAATCTGCTGGGCAAGAGCCCGTCCGAGCTGATCGAGGAATTCGACGGCAAGAAGCAGATCGCCAAGGGCTCCGGTGACGTGAAGTACCACCAGGGCTTCAGCTCGAATGTCATGACACCGGGCGGCGAAGTCCACCTGGCACTGGCGTTCAACCCGTCGCACCTGGAGATCGTCTCTCCGGTGGTCGAGGGCTCGGTGCGTGCCCGTCAGGATCGTCGTGAAGACGCCGAGGGTGACAGCGTACTGCCGATTTCCATCCACGGTGACGCGGCATTCGCCGGTCAGGGCGTGGTGATGGAAACCTTCCAGATGTCGCAGACCCGTGCCTACAAGACGGGTGGTACCGTTCACGTCGTCATCAACAACCAGGTGGGCTTCACCACCTCGCGTGCCGATGACGCGCGTTCCACCGAATACTGCACCGACATCGCCAAGATGGTTCAGGCGCCGATCATCCACGTCAATGGTGACGACCCGGACGCCGTGCTGCACGCCGCCCAGGTCGCCATCGACTATCGCCAGCAGTTCAAGCGTGACGTGGTGATCGACCTCGTGTGCTACCGCAAGCGCGGTCACAACGAGGCGGACGAGCCGTCCGGCACCCAGCCGCTGATGTACGCCAAGATCAAGTCCCAGAAGACCGCTCGCGAGAAGTATGCGCAGCGTCTGGTCGAGGAAGGCGTGCTCAGCGAGGAAGAGACCCGGCAGCTGGTGGATCAGTACCGCGCGGATCTCGATGCCGGCAATCACGTCGCCAATGCCCTCGTGAAGCAGCCGAATACCGGTCTGTTCGTCGATTGGACGCCGTACCTGGGCCACGAGTGGACCGGCGATGCCGATACCTCGATGGACATGAAGCAGCTGCAGGCGCTCGCCAACAAGATGTGCGAAGTGCCGGACGGCGTCTCGGTCCAGCGTCAGGTCAACAAGATCTACGAAGACCGTCGCAAGATGGCCGCCGGCGGCATGCCGCTGAACTGGGGCTTCGCCGAGACGCTGGCCTACGCCACCCTGGTGGATGCCGACCATCCGGTACGCATCACTGGCCAGGACGTGGGTCGTGGCACCTTCTCCCACCGTCACGCGGTGGTGCACAACCAGAATGATGGCAATACCTACGTGCCGCTGCAGCACATCAAGGATGGTCAGGCGACCTTCACCATCCATGACTCCTACCTCTCCGAGGAAGCGGTGCTGGCCTTTGAATACGGCTACGCCACGACCATGCCGACGGCATTGGTGGTGTGGGAAGCCCAGTTCGGTGACTTCGCCAACGGTGCCCAGGTGGTGATGGATCAGTTCATCTCCTCCGGCGAGAGCAAGTGGGGCCGCCTGTGCGGTCTGACCATGCTGCTGCCGCACGGTTACGAAGGTCAGGGGCCGGAGCACAGCTCCGCGCGCCTCGAGCGCTATCTCCAGCTGTGTGCCGAGCACAACATGCAGGTGTGCATGCCGACCACGCCGGCGCAGATCTATCATCTGCTGCGTCGTCAGGTCATCCGCTCGCTGCGCAAGCCGCTGGTCGTGTTGTCGCCCAAGTCACTGCTGCGTCACAAGGAAGCGACTTCCACCCTCGACGAGCTGGCCGATGGCCGCTTCGAGATGGTGCTGGCCGACAAGGGCAATCTTGAAGCTTCCAAGGTCAAGCGCGTCGTGCTGTGTGCCGGCAAGGTCTATTACGACCTGGCAGGCTATCGCGCCGAGCAGGGCCGTGAAGACGTTGCCATCATCCGTGTCGAGCAGCTCTATCCCTTCCCGAAGGAAGAGCTCCAGGCCGCCATCGCCGACTACGAGAATCTCGAGCAGGTGATGTGGTGCCAGGAAGAGCCGCTCAACCAGGGTGCCTGGTATCAGAGTCAGCACCACATGCGTCAGGTCGCTGATCAGCATCGTCAGGGCCTCGGCATGAGCCTGGCCTTCGCCGGACGCCCGGCCTCTGCGGCGCCTGCCGCGGGCTACATGTCCGTTCATAACGAACAGCAGCGCCAGCTGGTCGACGACGCCTTCAACAAGTAAAGGCCCGCGACCCGCAAGGGCACCGAGAGAGAATCGAGTTAAGGAACTCCAATGGCTATCGATATCAAAGCGCCGTCTTTTCCGGAATCCGTCGCCGAAGGCACAGTGGCGACCTGGCACAAGCAGCCCGGTGACAGCGTCGAGCGCGACGAGCTGATCGTCGAGATCGAGACTGACAAGGTGGTGCTGGAAGTGGTGGCACCGCAGAACGGCACCCTGGGCGAGATCAAGGTCCAGGAAGGCGAGACCTGCGAGTCCGAGCAGGTACTGGGTACCATCGGTGACGCAGACGCCGCATCTTCCGACGAGAAGAAGCAGGCGCCCGCTGAAGGCAAGGACGACGCCAAGGCCGAGAGCAAGCCGGCCGCCGGTGGCGAAGGCGAGACGCTGGAAGTCAAGGCGCCGAGCTTCCCGGAATCCGTCGCGGAAGGCACTGTTGCCACCTGGCACAAGAAGGTCGGTGACGCCTGTGAGCGCGATGAGCTGATCGTCGAAATCGAGACTGACAAGGTCGTGCTGGAAGTCGTGGCTCCGGCAGATGGCGCCCTGAGCGAGATCAAGGTTCAGGAAGGCGAGACCTGCGAGACCGAAGCCGTGCTGGCACTGTTCAGCGCTGGTGCTTCCGGTGCCGCTGCTCCGGCCGCTGAGGAAAGCGACAGCAAGTCCGACGAAGGTCAGGACGAGAAGGTCGGTGACAAGATTCTCGCGCCGGCCGCTCGCAAGATGGTTGCCGAGCACGATCTGGACGTCAGCAAGCTGGTCGGTACCGGCAAGGGCGGTCGCGTGCTGAAGGAAGACGTGGCCAAGGCCGTCAAGGAAGGCACCGCAGCCAAGTCCGCTGCCAAGCCTGCTGCCGCACCGAAGGCCGCTGCACCGAAGGCCGCTCCGGCCTTCGAGGGCGAGCGTCCCGAGAAGCGCGTGCCGATGAGCCGCATGCGTCAGACCATCGCCAAGCGCCTGGTCAATGCCCAGCAGACCGCCGCCATGCTCACCACGTACAACGAAGTGGACATGAGTGCGGTGATGGAGCTGCGCAAGCAGTACAAGGACACCTTCCAGAAGGTGCACGACACCAAGCTCGGCTTCATGGGCTTCTTCGTCAAGGCGGCCACCGAAGCGCTCAAGCGCTTCCCGGACGTCAATGCCTCCATCGACGGCACCGACATCGTCTACCACGGTTACCAGGACATCGGCGTTGCCGTGTCGTCCGATCGTGGTCTGGTCGTGCCGGTCCTGCGTGATACCGACAGCATGAAGCTTGCCGATGTCGAAAAGACCATCGTCGACTTCGGTCAGCGCGCGCGCGCCGGCAAGCTGGGCATCGATGAGATGCAGGGCGGCACCTTCACCATCACCAACGGCGGCATCTTCGGTTCCCTGATGTCCACGCCGATCCTGAATCCGCCGCAGACCGCCATCCTGGGCATGCACAAGATCCAGGAGCGCCCGATGGCCGTGAACGGTCAGGTCGTCATCCGTCCGATGATGTATCTGGCGCTGTCCTACGACCACCGCATGATCGACGGCAAGGATGCAGTCCAGTTCCTCGTCGCCATCAAGGACCTGCTGGAAGATCCGGCTCGTTTCCTGCTCGACGTCTGAGACTGCAACGCCTCACGCCCGGGGCTTCCCCGGGCGTGTGCGGCCCCGATGGGTGACAGGTTGCCCATCGGGATGCCAATCCGAATCGAACTGCACCAACAGGAAGAGACATGGCCGATAAATTTGATGTAATCGTCATTGGCGCGGGCCCCGGTGGCTATGTGGCTGCCATCCGCGCGGCTCAGCTGGGTCTGAAGACTGCCTGCGTCGAGAAGTGGGTCAACAAGGAAGGCAAGACCGTCCACGGCGGCACCTGCCTGAACGTCGGCTGCATCCCGTCCAAGGCGCTGCTGGAAACCTCTCACAAGTTCGTCGAGGCACGTGACGAGTTCGCCGAGCTGGGCATCAAGGCCGATGGCGTCGAGATCGACGTGGCCAAGATGATCGAGCGCAAGGCGCAGATCGTGAAGAACCTGACCGGCGGCATTTCCGGTCTGTTCAAGGCCAATGGCGTGACCGCCCTGGAAGGTACCGGCAAGGTGCTGCCCAACAAGCAGGTCGAAGTCACTGGTCACGACGGCGAGAAGGCGACCTACGACGCCGAGAACATCGTCATCGCGTCCGGTTCCGTGCCGGTCGAGATTCCGCCGACGCCGCTGACCGAAGGTCTGATCGTCGATTCCACCGGCGCGCTCGAATTCACCGAGACGCCGAAGCGTCTGGGCGTCATCGGTGCCGGTGTCATCGGTCTCGAGCTGGGTAGCGTGTGGAGCCGTTGCGGTTCTGAAGTCACCGTGCTGGAAGCGGTTGACAGCTTCCTGCCGATGGTCGATGCCGCTGTCGCCAAGGAAGCCCAGAAGCTGCTCAAGAAGCAGGGTCTGGACATCAAGCTCGGCGCCCGTGTGACCGGTTCCGACATCAAGGACAGCGAAGTCGTCGTCAAGTACACCGACGCCAACGGCGAGCAGGAACAGACCTTCGACAAGGTCATCGTCGCGGTCGGCCGTCGTCCGTACACCCAGAGCCTGCTCGACAGCGATGTCGGCATCAATCTGGACGAGCGCGGCTTCATCCACGTCGATGACCAGTGCGCGACCAGCGTGCCGGGTGTCTACGCCATCGGTGACGTGGTACGTGGCCCGATGCTGGCCCACAAGGCCTCCGAAGAGGGCGTGATGGTTGCCGACATCATCGCCGGCCACAAGGCCGAGATGAACTACGACGCCATCCCGAGCATCATCTACACCTTCCCGGAAGTTGCTTGGGTCGGCAAGACCGAGCAGCAGGCCAAGGCCGAAGGCATTGAAGTCAAGACCGGCAGCTTCCCGTTCGCGGCAAGCGGTCGTGCCATGGCCAACAATGCCACTGAAGGTCTGGCCAAGATCATTGCCGACGCTGAGACTGATCGCGTCCTGGGTGTTCACATCATCGGCCAGCATGCCGGTGAGCTGATCGCTCAAGGCGTGACGGCCCTCGAGTTCGGCGCCAGCGCCGAAGACCTCGCGCTGATCTGCACGGCTCACCCGACACTGTCGGAAGCCGTACACGAAGCCGCGCTGGCCGTTGACGGGCATGCGATTCACATCGCAAACCGCAAGAAGCGCAAGTAAGCGTCCTTCCGAACAAGAGGCGCGTCGCCCCGGCCAGGCCGGGGCGAACGGTGGCAGCCGCATCTCGCGACTGCCGTTCGAGTCTAATGCAACCAATGGCATGACACGATGAACCTTCACGAGTATCAGGCAAAACAACTGTTTGCCGACTATGGCCTGCCGGTGTCCAAGGGCTTCGCCGTTGACACCCCGGAAGACGCTGCTGAAGCGTGCAAGAAGATTGGCGGCGACAAGTGGGTCGTCAAGGCACAGGTCCACGCAGGTGGCCGCGGCAAGGCCGGCGGCGTCAAGCTGGTCGAGAGCGCACAAGCCGCTTCCGACTTCGCTTCCCAGTGGCTGGGCAAGAACCTGGTGACCTACCAGACTGACGCGAATGGTCAGCCGGTCACCAAGATTCTCGTCGAGAACTGCACCGACATCGCCGAAGAACTGTACCTGGGTGCCGTCGTCGACCGTACCACTCGTCGCATCGTCTTCATGGCTTCCACCGAAGGCGGCGTGGAAATCGAGAAGGTTGCCGAAGAGACACCGGAAAAGATCCTGAAAGCCGAGATCGATCCGCTGGTCGGCGCTCAGCCGTACCAGGCGCGTGAACTGGCCTTCAAGCTGGGTCTGAACCCGACCCAGATCAAGCAGTTCACCAAGATCTTCCTGGGTCTGGCGAAGATGTTCGCCGACAAGGATTTCGCGCTGCTGGAAATCAACCCGCTGGTCATCACCGACGAAGGCAACCTCCACTGCCTCGACGGCAAGATCAACATCGATGCCAACGCCGTCTACCGTCACCCGGACCTGCAGGCGATGCACGATCCGTCTCAGGAAGACGAGCGTGAAGCGCATGCTGCCAAGTTCGAACTGAACTACGTTGCCCTCGACGGCAACATCGGCTGCATGGTCAACGGCGCAGGCCTGGCGATGGGCACCATGGACATCGTCAACCTGTCTGGCGGCAAGCCGGCCAACTTCCTCGACGTGGGTGGCGGTGCTACCAAGGAACGCGTTGCAGAAGCGTTCAAGATCATCCTGTCCGACGACAACGTCAAGGCTGTTCTGGTGAACATCTTCGGCGGCATCGTGCGTTGTGACATGATCGCCGAAGGCATCATCGGTGCCGTCGAGCAGGTCGGTGTCAACGTGCCGGTCGTGGTGCGTCTGGAAGGCAACAACGCTGAACTCGGCGCCAAGAAGCTGGCCGAAAGCGGTCTGAACATCATCGCTGCTACCAGCCTGACTGACGCGGCGCAGCAGGTTGTCAAAGCTGCGGAGGGCAAGTAATGAGCATTTTGATCGACAAGAACACCAAGGTGATCTGCCAGGGCTTCACTGGCGGCCAGGGTACCTTCCACTCTGAACAAGCCATCGCCTACGGCACCAAGATGGTCGGTGGCGTGACGCCGGGCAAGGGTGGTCAGACTCACCTGGGCCTGCCGGTGTTCAACACCGTCGCGGAAGCTGTTGCCGAGACTGGCGCTGAAGCGTCCGTCATCTACGTGCCGGCACCGTTCTGCAAGGATTCCATCCTTGAAGCGGCCAATGCAGGCATCAAGCTGATCGTCTGCATCACCGAAGGCGTGCCGACTCTCGACATGCTGGAAGTCAAGGTCAAGTGCGACGAGCTGGGCGCGCGTCTGATCGGTCCGAACTGCCCGGGTGTCATCACTCCGGGTGAGTGCAAGATCGGCATCATGCCGGGTCACATCCACCAGCCGGGCAAGGTTGGTATCGTGTCTCGTTCAGGCACCCTGACCTATGAAGCCGTCAAGCAGACCACTGACCACGGTTTCGGTCAGTCCAGCTGTGTCGGTATCGGTGGCGACCCGATCCCGGGTTCCAACTTCATCGACATCCTCGAGCTGTTCGAGAAGGACCCGAAGACCGAAGCCATCGTCATGATCGGCGAGATCGGCGGTTCCGCTGAAGAAGAAGCGGCTGCCTACATCAAGGCGAACGTCACCAAGCCGGTCGTCTCCTACATCGCTGGTGTGACTGCGCCTCCGGGCAAGCGCATGGGCCATGCAGGCGCCATCATCTCCGGCGGCAAGGGTACTGCCGACGAGAAGTTCGCGGCTCTGGAAGAAGCTGGCGTCAAGACTGTGCGTTCACTCGCAGAGATCGGCGATGCCATCAAGGAAGTCACTGGCTGGTAAGCCTGTGATCTCCTGACAGCGCTCGGCGGCAACGCTGATTGCATGTCACCGAAAGGGCAGACCCACCGGGTCTGCCCTTTTTTCATGTCTGTCACTCGGTGAGGGAGTCATTGTCGGGAGCGATAGCTCATGCAAATGCGCATCACATCGCCTTCGCCACCCCAGACGGCAGGTGCGTTTGGATCAAGCAATTGCTAATCTGATGAGGTTCATTGGCACCTGACCAAGCGACACGTGCAGATGCCCCACGGCGAAACACGACTCACTGATGAGGATGTTCCATGCTCAAGACCTTCCCCGCTGTCACGCGTTCCGCCCGCCTGCTGGCGCTGCTGTCTCTGCCGTTGGTTACCGGCATTCCGCTGATGGCCAGTGCAGATTCCGGCGCCGCGGCAGC
Organism: Cobetia sp. 5-11-6-3; assembly: GCF_013374055.1. NCBI lineage: Bacteria > Pseudomonadati > Pseudomonadota > Gammaproteobacteria > Oceanospirillales > Halomonadaceae > Cobetia > Cobetia sp. 5-11-6-3. The sequence goes on from NZ_BLWJ01000002.1 coordinate 399,780, forward strand.
GTCCGCTCCTGAAGCCTCGGCGAGCATGCAGGTGCCTGCCAAGGGCATCGAGTCCGTGACCAGTCGTGAGGATGTCGCCACCGTCCAGGCGCGTCTGGAGAAGGCGCTCGAGGCCAAGGGGCTGACGCTGTTCAGCGTCATCGAGCATGAGGCGGGTGCCGAGAAGGTGGGGATGGAGCTTCCTGCCACGCATACCGTCATCTTCGGCAACCCCAAGGTCGGTACCCTGTTGATGCAGTGCAATGGTTCGGCTGCGCTGGATCTCCCGCAGAAGATGCTGATCCGTGCCGTGGAAGGGGGCAGCGTGATCGAGTGGAATGATCCGCAGTATCTGGCCAATCGTCATGATCTGGATGACTGCAAGCTGCCGCTGGACAAGATCGGTGGGCTGCTCAAGGGCCTGGCGGCCGAGGCAGCGGGGCAATGAGACGTGAAGACGCCATGTTTCAGCGCTGATCCTCCCAGTCTGGACGACACTGACACGAGCACTGACATCAGACACTGACATCAGACACTGACATCCGTTTCTGACATTGCGCAGGACGAAAAAAGCCGGACTCCCTGAGGAGTCCGGCTTTTTCATGTGTCACCGCTCGCTTTTCTGCAAGCCGTCCTGCCGTGAGTTCTACAGGGCTTCGCCGTTGTGCTTGAGCCACTGTACCGCGCGGTCCGGGTAGTCCGTGAAGACGCCATCGACATCGGCGTCGACGAAGAACACGCGCAGCATGTCATCATAATCGCTGGCCCAGTCAGGGATGCGACCCTCATCAAGCCGGAAGGTATAGGGCATCACGATCAGGCCTGCCGCATGCGCTTCCTTGACCAGCGGCGTGACCTTGATGTCGTCCCGGGTCGAGCTGTCCTCGATCACCATCGGCTTCCACGGGCCGATGCCATCGGCATAGCCGGCAATCCGCTGCATGGCCCCATCCTGGTACATCCAGTCATAGCTGTAGGGCTCGAGCTTGCCATCCGAGCCCGGCTGGAAGGTCATGTCCCAGCTGGTCTCGCCCATCAGCTGCACCAGTCGCAGGTCCATGCCCAGCTCGGGCTGCAGCGTGTCGTGGATGCGTTCGAGTCCATTGGGATCAAAGACCTGCACGATGGCATTGTCGTCATGGTCCACATAGCCGTACTGCTTGAGCGTCTCGAGGACGGCTCTGGAGATTTCCTTGCCCTCGGACTGATGGAACCAGGGGGCCTTGATCTCGACATACAGGCCGACATCACGGCCCGTGGAGTGATTCAGGCCCTGAATCATCTCGATCTCCTCGCTCAGCGTATGCAGACCGAAGTGTGACTTGCCCAGCGGGAAGCGCTCGGGGTAATCCGTGACACGCTCGCCATCCTTGACGGTGAAGCCCTCGCTGAAGGCCAGCTTGCGCAGCTCATCCAGGGTGAAGTCGATGGCATAGTAGCGGCCATCCTCACGAGCGCGGTCCGGGAAGACATCGGCGACATTGGTCACGCGATCCAGAAAGCGATCATGCAGCACCACCAGCTGATCATCCTTGCTCATCACCACGTCCTGCTCAAGGAAGTCGGCACCCTGGGCATAGGCCATCGACTTGGCGGCCAGCGTGTGCTCGGGCAGGTAGCCCGAGGCACCACGGTGAGCCACGACGACCTTGTCGGTGCCATGGCCGGGGTCGATGCTGCGCAGCGTCGCGTCATCGGCGAGGGCAGTGGAGGCCGTGGTCACAAGCAATGCGCCCATCACGCCAAGACGCGTGAGTGAGCGGTGAGTCAGGAAATGAGGGGAGCCGGACATGTGGGATCACCTTGGATGTGGTTATTGTATGGACGTTCAACATCGAATCATTACCATAACAAACACTTATCCAAATGGCGATGAGCAATGGAAATGAATGATGATGCGCAGGAGCTGTCCGGCAGGGGCGGGTCGCTGGGGGGTCAGGCCGAGGGCGAGCGACGATTGAGCAGGCGGGCCAGCATGCCGCGTCCCGCCATCACGAAGAACACCGGGGCACCGGCGATCAGGTAGAAATAGAAGGTGACGGCGCGCCAGATGACGACGGCGGCAGCGGCGGTGGAAGCGCCGATGACAGGCCCCAGCAGTGCCGTGGACGAGAGTTCGGCACCGCCTGCACCACCGGGCAGCAGCGTCAGTTGCCCGGCGGCGAGCGAGAGCATCTGCACGATGAAGGTCCAGCTCCAGTCGATGTCGCGCCCAAGTCCCGCGACGGCCAGATAGAGGATGGAATAGCGCAAGAGCCAATGGGCGCAGCACAGCAGAAAGATCAGGCTCAACGTCAGGCGAGGCAGGGCGAGCGTCTCGATCAGTGCATGGCGGAAATGGATCAAGGCACGCGCCAGTCTGAGGCGCGAACGATGACGTACCTTGAGCCAGCGCAGCAGGCGGCCACTGGCCTTGATCAATCGTCGATGATGCTTGCCGAGCGCCGCCAGCAGGCCGAAGCCGATGATCAGCAGCAGCGCCGGCACGGCCAGCATCCAGCCCAGGCGTAGATCGATGGTATGCGACAGTGCGTAGAGCCCGATGCTGACGAGCGCCGAGAGAAAGAACAGCATGTCGGTCATCTGGTCGACGGCAAACACCGCCGAGGCGTGTGCCGGGCGTACCCCCTGACGTGCCAGCAGCCCCATCAGGGTGAGCGGGCCGCCACTGCCACCCGGCGTGGCGCTGATGGCGAACTCGGTGGCCATCACCATGCCCAGTGCACGCCGCTGTCCGAGGTGGCCGCCACGCCCGGCCAGCAGCAGGCGCAGGCGTCCAGCATTCAGGTTCCAGCACATCACGATCATGCCCAGCATCAGCGCGAAGGTCTCGAGGGGGAACTGGCGCAGCTGGCTCCCCAGCCCACTGCCGCCCAGCACCAGCGGCACGGCGATGACCAGCACCAGGCCGGCTCCCAGCATCCACAGGGCGCGATTCATGGTGGATTCTCGTGTTCAGGCGATGGGTGGAAGGGCATGGTGCCCAGGGCATGCTGCGGGAACTCAGGCAGCACTGTCGGCATTCCGTCGATCGGCGGTGAGCAGCCCCTTGTGTGTCAGCCAATCGATCTTGGTCATCGGCAGGTAGCCATCATCCAGCAACCGTGTGACAAGTCGTGCCCAGTAGTCTCGCGAGCCCGTGTGGCGCATGTCGACCGGATGCAGTCCGAGGCGCAGGACATCGGCGTCACGCTCACGCGCCATCTTGCGTTCCGTGACCCAGCGGGACATGGCGCGCCGCGGCGCGGAGCGCGCGCTCCACACCAGTCCCGGAGCATCGATGGGGGTGAAGTCCGGCAGGCGATAGAGGTGCTGAGGGTCGCTGGTGTATTGGAAGTCCAATGCCTGCAGGGCGCGCCGTGTGCCGTCACTCATCAACCAGGCCGGTGCCACGAAGCCCGACAGCGGCCAGCCGAGCCGCTTGAACAGGGCAGCGCCTTCCTGAAGACGCCGTCTGGCTTCGCTCTCATCGAGGGGGTAGAACTCGCCTTCCCAGGTCAGTACGCGGCGCATCACGTAATCACGTGGCGTGCGGGGCGGCGGCGCATCATCGCAATGATGAAAACCATGCAGCGCCAGCTCATCGCCCTGCTGTCTGCGGGCCTCCAGCAGGGCAATGAACTCGGGAGCACTCTCGAGAGGGTTGCGATGGTGGAAGTCCGGCACCACCAGCCAGGTGATCGGGCAGGGATGGCCAAGTCGCTCCTGACACAGCTCATCCATCTGATTGACGAAGTCGCGATAGTCCTGCCAGGTCTCGGGAGCGATGTCATGGAGGACCAGCAGAAAATGCTTTCTGGCGGCTGGAGACTCACCCATGTGTCACCTCTTCCAGTATCGGTTGCAGCTGAGTGCCGGTGACGGCGCGATAGTGATCGAGCAGTCCATCCACCACGCGGTCCCAGTCATGGTGCTTCTCCACATGACGACGCGCCTGGCGCCCCAGGGCCGCCGGGTCATTGGCGAAGATGTCCTGGACGGCACGCGCCATGGCATGCGGTGCATGGGGATCACACAGCTGGCCACAGCCCAGCGGAACATTTTCCGCCAGCGCACCGGCGCGAGCGGCCACCACTGGCGTGCCGCAGGCCATGGCTTCCAGCACGACCAGACCGAAGGTCTCCTGTGTGCCGGCATGCAACAGCACATCGACGGAGGCGACCAGTCTTGCCACCTCCGCGCTGCTGCAGAAATGGCCGGTGACACTGACATTGTCCGGCAGGTGGCGAGGCATCCCGGAGCCGATCAACAGCAGATGGTAATTCGGGCCAAGCAGACGGGCGACTTCCAGCAGCTCGTCAAGATTCTTCTCGCGTGAACCGCGGCCGGCGAAGGCCAGCAGTCGCACGTGATCCGCCAGGCCAAGTTCACGTCGCAGGTCCTGATCCCGGCAATCGGGGTGGAAGGTGTTCAGATCGACGCCCAGTGGCTGGATGTGGACATTGCGTACCCCGAGTCGATCCAGTCGCCTCGCCATCACGTCACTGGGTGCCAGCACGCGATCGAAATGGCGATAGAGGCGCTGCACATAGCGATCGACATTGGCCCCCGACCACTCGCCGAGACGGTTGGTGATCAGACGTGGCAGATCCGAGTGATAGAAGCCGATCACCGGGACATCCAGCTTGCGGCCTGCATCCAATGCCGCCCAGGCGGTGACGTAGGGGTCACCCGCCTCGATCACGTCCGGCTGCAGTGCCAGCAGGGTGCTGACCCAGCCTCCACGCCTCAGCGGGAAGCGGTAGCCATTGCCGAAGGGTATCGGGGGTGCCGGGACGTGATAGAGGTCATCGCTGACACTGGAGGACTCTCCGGGAACCAGCAGGCTGTGACGAATGCCTGGTCGGCTTCGTAGGCGTCGTCGCTTGGCTTCCAGATAGGTTCTCACGCCGCCGCTGGACGGCGCATGAAACATCGTCATGTCTGCAACGTGGAGCATCTATTTGATTCCGTTGTGTTTTCTGGCAGACAGCGCCGAAAGGTCAATTCTTGTGCCCAGTCTGAGTCTGCTATTGATCTGGGGGGGAGAGGGGTGGGCTTCAAGTAGGCTTTTGGGAACGCGGAAGTCATGTTGCGCAACTGGCTCTGCTTTCCGGTCGCTGGCTACCCCCTGCACTCAAGAGTGACACGCCAACCCTACGCCACGGATGGCGTGACCCATGTGACAGCGGCCGGAGGATTTTGTGCGATGCCAGCCGAGGAGGCGTCATGCTGGCCCAGCAGCGAATGCGCTCGCGGGCACAACATGGTTGCGGCGTTGGTGAGCCGCGGTGCAGACAGAACGTGATGCGGGGGGAGTGATTCAGGGGAGTGATGCGGGTAGGGGACTCAGGGGACTGATGCGGGAAGGATGTGATACTGGAAGAAAGTGATCAAGGGAGAGAGTGAAAAAGGGAGAGAGTGAAAAGGGAGAAGCGACGGGACACCTGGCCATGCCATGGCAAAAAAAATCCCACCCGGGCAGCCGGATGGGAAAGTTGCGTGCACTACAGGAATTCAGGGGGATACGCGGATGGATTCCCGAGGCCTTCTCAGACGCGGACTACGCCTGGGAATGCCTCAGGACTCATGAGAACGATTGAGCGGACAGGAAGGACATCGTCTGGCCCAGCTCTTGGGAGAAGGCGGCTTCGGGCTCGGCGGGACGTTGACTGGCGAGCAACACGAGGCTCAGCAGCATGCCGGCTGCGAGCAGCAGGCGATTGCGTGTCCGGCGGCGGTCCCGCTCCAGCAGCATGGCCACATGCTCCATCGCCTCCTGCTGGATCTCACGCTGTCGCTGTGGCGTGACCGCGTCACGCGAGTGGCCATCTGACGGCTGATCGGTAACACGTGCCAGGACCATGGCCGGCTGGCGCACGATGGCGGCGTGTTCTGCAGCATGACGCTGTGAGGCAGCAGGCGAGCGATGGAATTTCATGGGAGGTCCTCTCACGGAAAGTGGCAGCATGGACAGATGGCAATGACTGACTCGGTACTTGACTCAATCAACGTTGGCGCGAGGAGTGTGGATGCCTCGTGTCTCGATGAAATGAGTGTAACGTGATTTTCTGTTTCATAAAATTACAATTTATCACGATACGATCACGCTATGAATACGTTACGTTGCAGCAACGAAAACGCCCCGGGCGCAGAGCGCTCCGGGGCGTGGGGTACCGCCATCCTGTCAGACGGCGGTGAGCAGGTCGCGGCTTATTCGGCCGGACGACCCACCAGTGAACGACGTTCTTCACGGGCTTCGGTCAAGGAGACCTTGATGATGTCGCCCAGTGAGTAACGCAGCTCGTCTTCGATGCGCACACGGCCTTCCTTGTCATCGATCGCGACCTTCTTGCGATCAGTGTGGATCAGCGGTGCCGGAATGAAGACGCTGGCGCCATTCTCTTCCAGGCGCACACGCATGCCACCGCGGCGGATGTCGATGATCTCGCCAGTGAAGACCTGCTGCTCTTCGGCGGCCTTGGTCAGGTAACGCACGTAGAGCCAGTCCTTGACGTCGCGCTCAGCCATGCGGTTGAGACGACGACGTTCACTGAGGTGTTCGGTCAGCTGCTCGGTGGCTTCGGCCGGAGCATCCTGACCCAGAATCACGCGCTTGATCAGGCGATGGTTGACCATGTCGCCGTACTTGCGGATCGGGGAAGTCCAGGTGGCATAGGCCTCGAGACCCAGACCGAAATGCGGGCCCGGCTGGGCAGACATCACGGTGTAGCCCTGGAAGCGACGCATGCGCACGTCCAGCCAGGTATCCTCGCGGCTGTCCAGCTCCTGGCGCAGCAGGCGATAGCCTTCCAGGCTGCCCAGCTGTTCCGGCGTCGCGGTGATCTCCTGGGTGGCCAGGAATTCGATGGTGTCGTCGTACTTCTCCGGTGCAAAGCCCTGGTGCACGTTGAAGATGCCGTGACCGATGTGCTTGGAGAGCAGACGTGCGCAGCTCAGGTTCGCGGTGATCATGGATTCTTCGATCATGCGATTGCTGATGCGGCGATGGTCGGCACGCACGTTGAGCACGTTGCCTTCCTCATCCAGCTCGAATTCGAAGTCCGGACGCTCGCGGAAGATCTGGGAGTTGCGTGCACGCCAGGCGATACGCGCCTGAGTGAAGGCTTCCAGCTGACGCAGGCCTTCGGCCAGTTCCTCGGTTTCCGGCTTCCAGCTGCCTTCCTGGCCTTCGATCCAGTCAGAGACGTTGTCGTAGGTCAGGCGGTGATGCGAGCGCATGGTGGCCGCGAAGAACTTCGGCTCACCGATCACGCCGTCGGTGTCGATGTCGACGATGCACATCAGCGTCGGACGGTCTTCACCTTCCTTCAGCGAGCACAGGTCATCGGCCAGGATTTCCGGCAGCATGGTGACGTTCTGGCTCGGCAGGTAGACGGTGAAGGAGCGCGTGCGCGCCTCTTCGTCCACGCGGCTGCCTTCCGGCACATAGGCGGTCGGGTCAGCGATGGCGATGCTCAGGGTCCAGCCGCCTTCCGGGCGCTCGACGATGTGCAGGGCGTCATCCATGTCACGGGTCTTCTCACCATCGATGGTGAAGAAGGGTACGTGAGTCATGTCTTCGCGGGTCAGACCTTCCTCCAGCAGCGGCCAGTCGTTGCCGCCCTCCGGAGAGGCCTGTTCCAGCGCGTGACGCGCCAGGGTGACACGCCACGGCACGCGCGGGTTGTCCACCTCGGCGATGACTTCCTCGATCTGGGCGAAGAAGCTGCGGTCATCCTTGCGCATCGGGTGACGCAGCAGACGAGCCACGACCCAGTCGCCATCATTGAGGCTTTCCTCATTGATGCCGCGCTTCACGCGCGCTTTCATGCGCGTGTTGATGGACGGGTGATCCGGCATCACGTTGAGGCGACCGTCACGCTTGCCGACACGAGCGACGAAGCGGTCGACACCCGTCTCGATCAGCACTTCCGGCTGTACGGATTTCTTCTCGCCTTCGACCTTGACGGTCGCTTCGACGGTATCACCGTGCAGCACCTGCTTCATGGCGGGCGGCGGCACGAAATACGACTCGCCATCCTCGCACTCGAGGAAGCCGAAGCCCTTGTCGGTGCCTTTGATCACCCCCGTGACACGGGGAATTTCCTGGCGGATTTGATCTTTCAGCTGCGCCAGCAGCGAATTGTTCTGCAGCATTTCGGAAGTTCTGTTGGCGGGGTCAGTGGCTCACTATACGGACATGACGCATGGGGGGAAAGCGGCCAGAGACTCCGACGCCCGCACGGGCTACGTGCGGGCGTCGGCAGCTGGCCGAACGAGTGGCGATGACGCCGCCGGTGGCGGTGCGTCGCTTGCGCCAGATGCGGCTTCAGACCGTGGCAGCAGCGTCCTGCAGCAGGCTGGAGACCGATTGATCACCATCGAACAGCGTGAAGACCGGTGCCTTGCGATGGCGACCTCCGATCTCGCGCGCCTGCATCACGCCCAGCAGGAATTCCGCCACGTTGGCGCGTGAGACCTGCATCTCGTCGGACTTCTCCGCGTCCTGGGTCAGCTTGCCGTTGCCGGCTTCCTCGGTGAGGCGGCCCGGTTTGACGATGACGTGGCGCAGTCCGCTCTCGGCCAGGCAGAGATCCGCCGCCTTCTTGGCCGCGAAGTAGGGGCGCATGGCCGCCGGGCCTGCCAGCGGGGTCTCGGAGCGGATCGAGCTGACCTGGATCACCCGCGAGAGGCCGAATTCCGCGGCCAGTTCCGCAGTGCGCATGGCACCGTGCAGGTCGATGGTCAATGTCTTGTCAGGGCCGGTATGCGGGCCGGACCCCGCGACGAACACTGCCTGGTCACAGCCATAGAACGCCTGGCGCATCTCGCCTTCCAGGTCTCCCATGACGGTCGGAATGCCGCGTTCATGGAACCAGCCCTGCTGGTCCGTCGAGCGGATCATGGCGACGATGGGTTCGCCGGCGGCCTGGGCCTTCTCGCAGAGTTGACGACCGATCTTGCCATTGGCACCGATGATGAGCGTCTTGCGCATGTTGGCGACTCCTTGTTCGGGGGAACGAATGCAGCAGGCCGAGCCATCATCTCGAGAGAGCGATCCTCAAGCGATGACTCGGCGGGATACCGTCTTTCCTGCGGTCGGCCGGAGTGAACTTCAAGTGGTCCTGCCGTCGGGAGCCTGACAGGAGGTCAGGCCATGAGAGATGTGATGGGGGGAGTGGACAGAGCCGATCACACGCACGCGAGGCCGGCACTCGCAAGCCGCGCATGACTGATGTGAGCGCCGACACACCTACATGAGTCTTAGCTTATAAATACTGCGGTATTAAAGGCGCATGCCGGGGCTATGCCGTGACGTGCAGCCTGCTAGGATGGCGCTACAACACCCGAGAGCCCACGGCTCTCGGTCTCCACGACAGCATGAAAGACAAGGACGTCCGATGAGCGCCACGATGAATTCCGATGCCGCGCCCTCCCAGACACAAGGCAACGCCATTCGCGTCGGCCTGATCGGTTATGGCATGGCGGTACGTACCTTCCATGCGCCACTGATCGAGGCGACGCAAGGCCTGGCGCTGGTCGCGCTCTCGACCTCGCGTCCCGAGGTGGTCAAGGCCGAACGTCCCGAGCTCGAGGTGGAAGCCACTCCCGAGGCACTGCTGGCGCGTCAGGACATCGATCTCGTCATCATCGCCACGCCCAACGAGACCCACTACCCCCTGGCGAGTGCGGCGCTGGCGGCCGGCAAGCATGTGGTGGTCGACAAGCCCTTCACCGTCACGCTGGCCGAGGGTGAGGCGCTGGCCCGAGAGGCGGAGCAGGCAGAGCGGGTGCTGGCGGTGTTCCACAATCGTCGCTTCGATGCCGATTTTCTGACGCTGGTCGAGCTGATCGAGGGCGGTACCCTGGGCCGCATCGCCCACATGGAGTCCCATTTCGACCGCTTCCGCCCCAGCGTGCCGGACCGCTGGCGTGAGCAGGCCCTGCCCGGCAGCGGCCTGTGGTACGACCTCGGGCCACACCTGCTGGATCAGGCGCTGTGCCTGTTCGGCGAGCCTGCCAGCATCCAGCTGACACGTCGCACCCAGCGCGAGGGAGCCGTCACCGATGATTTCTTCCATGCCGTATTGAGCTATGCCTCACATGCCATCTATCCCTCGCTGGTGGTCGAGCTGCACGCCAGTGCCTTGGCGGCCGCACCGACGGCACGTTTCGCTGTCCACGGCACGCGCGGCAGTTACGTGACGTTCGGTCTCGATCCTCAGGAGGCATGTCTCAAGGCCGGCAGCTTCCCGGCCCGTGACGAGGCCGAGCGGCTCGCGCAGCAATGGGGGCGCGACCCGCGCCCGGGCATGCTCACGGTGCTGGAGACGGCAAGGGAGGCCGGCGATGGGGAGCAGGTGCTGGTCGCCGGTATCCACCAGGGCCGCGATGGCGACTACCCGGCCTGGTATGCGCGGCTGCGCGACTGCATCCGTTCCGGCAGTGCCAACCCGACGCCCGCCGACGAGGCGCTGCGCGTGATGAAGTGGCTGGAAGCGGGGATCGCCAGCGAAGGCTGAGGCTGTTGGCGGTGAGATGACTCACGAAAACGCGCGCCCCGATGACTCGGGGCGCGCGTTCTGCTTTCAAGAGAGTGACAAGGATCAGCCTGCGATGCGCTCAGGCGTTGGCGTCGTCCTCGCCCTTGTCGGCCTTGCGCATGCGCGAGAATAGCTCCGCGCGCAGCTCGCCGATGCGCGGTACCTCCTCGGCATGGAAGGGGATGGGGCGCAGCAGGCGCATGGCACGCAGGCCCAGGCGTGCGTTCATCAGGCCACTGCCCAGCCCCTGTCCGGCCTTGGTGGAGAGGCGGCCGGCCAGATTCATCGACAGCAGATCCATGCTGGCCTCGGCGGCCAGTTCACTGGCGCCGGCGAAGGCCATCGACGCCAGCACCTCCTTGAACAGGCGCAGACGGCTGGCGTAGCCCAGCTCCAGTCCGTAGAGGCGCGACAGGCGCTCCATCATGCGCAGTCCGCGCCAGGCCACCAGGCTCATGTCGACCCAGGTCAATGGCGAGACCGCCACCATCACCGCCGTCTCGCCGCTCATGCGCGAGATCAGGCGCCGCGCCTCACGGTCCCGCGGCCCCAGCACATGGAAGGCGAACAGCTCGCGGCGCTCCGACGGAGAGTGATGCGCTTCGCAGGCAGCGCGCCAGGCGCGCACGCCGGCATCATCATCGCCGAGCTTCATCTGACGGCGCAGCTGCTCAAGCAGGTCTTCCTGCTGGCTGTCGGCCTTGCCGCCTGCCTTGTTCGAGTCCTCGCCAGTCGTGAGCGGCGCATCACCGCGCTGGCCAAAGCCTCCGTGACCAAAGCCTCCTTGACCAAAGCTCTCCTGGCCAAAATCATCCTGCTGATGTTCTTCCAGCTCGGCACGCAGCGCGACGTGCTTGCGCAGATGACGCAGTCGGAAGAGCTCCTTGCCCAGCGCGCGGGCGCCGAGCCCGATGGCACCAAGCCCCAGCAGGCCCCAGGCCCCGGCGATCAGGTCACCGCCCATGGCCGCCTGATACAGCGCATGGCCGGCCTCGACACCACCGAGTGTCAGGGTGCCGAGCAGCAGCCATTTGAGGCCACGATGGCGTGGCCTGGCGCTCAGCGTTGCATCGAGTCCCGGTGTGGCGGGTGCTGGTTCGGCCGCGGCCAGTGGCTGGCTTTCCATCTCCGGCGAGAAGTGGCGCGCGCCGCGCAGAGCCTCTGCCGCGCTCTCGGTGGGGCGCTCGGCGTAAGCCGTCGAGGTGGCATCGGCCTGCGCCGAGCCGGCAGGATCGGGACTCGTGAAGCGTTTGCCCGGGCGCGGGTGGCGGGATTCGGTGGTCATTTCAGGTGGTCTCCCAGCAGCCAGTCGAGCACGGCGTCCATGCGAATGTGAGGTGGTGCCTTGCCGTCGACCTGCGGCGGCGCGAAGTGGGGGAAGTCGAAGCGGCTTTCGGCCCAGAAATTCGGGTCGGGCAACCGTGAGGGCACCTCGCCCGGGAACAGCAGCACGGACTCGCGGCCAGCACCCTGCGTGCCTGAGTCGCTCGACCCTTCGTGCTCGCCGAGCAGGTGTCCCGCCAGCGCCGGATGACGCTGACCGTTCTCGACCACCTCGCGCGCCTCGCTGGCGCGGATGGCGGCGATGGTGAAGGCCTTGAGCGGCACGTCGCGATAGCGCAGGCGTTTGAGCGGGCCCGCCAGCAGCTGCTCGAGCAGGTCGCGCATCGCGCCATGCTGCTCGGGGGTGACGTGGTCGGCCTTGGTGGCGGCGATGGCCAGGCGGTCGATGCGACGGTCCATCAGGCGCGCCAGCAGGTGACGGCGGCCATAGGCGAAGCTGTCGAACAGCTTGTCCAGCGCACGGCTCAGATCGCGGAACGGCGCCGGGCCGGCATTCAGCGCACCTAGCACGTCGATCAGCACGATCTGGCGGTCAAAGCGCCGGAAGTGGTCGTGATAGAAGGGACGTACCACGCGGCGGCGGTAGTGATCGAAGCGCCGCGCCAGGGTGCGGTACAGGCTGGTTTCCGGCAAGGCGGCCAAGGCGTCGGCTGTCCAGTCGCCGAGCCCCGGCAGCGGGAAGAACTGCAGCACCGGCGCTTCGTCCAGCTCGCCGGGCAGCAGGAAGCGGCCCGGTGTCAGGTCGACGAAGCCCCCCTTGCGGCGTGCGGCGTGCAGATAGTCGGTATACAGGCTCGCGATCTCGGCGAGGCGGTCTTCATCCACTTCGCTGTCCGGTGTCAGGCCCTCGATGGCCGCCATCCAGTCATGCGCCCAGTCGCCGCGCCCATCGGCCAGCTGCGTCTCGCATTCGCTGCTCCAGGCGGTGAAGTCCTGTTCCAGCATCGGCAGGTCCAGCAGCCATTCGCCGGGATAGTCGATCAGGTCCAGTGTCAGGGTGGCGCGCTGGCTGTCGAGCATGCGCGCGGCGCGTGAGGTGGGGCGAAAGCCGATCTTGAGACGCAGCTCGCTGATGCTGCGGGTCGGCGTCGGCCATTCGGGGCCATGGGGCGAATGCTGGCCGGAAAGCGAGCGCAAGCCGGCTTCCAGCGGAAAGCGCGGGATGGAAAGGTCCGGCTGACTGACACGCTCTGCCCCGAGCAGACGGCCATCGCGAGCGGCAGGCAACAGCTCCAGACGCGCGCCGAGTCCTGCGTGGCGCAGCTGCTCGATCAGCGAGACGAGAAAGGCCGTCTTGCCGGCACCGGACAGACCGGTGACGGCAAGACGCAGCTGACGATCGAGGCCGCGCTCCAGCAGGTCATGGGCTTCGCGGCCCACCTCGCGGGCAAGCTGGCGGGCGTTGCGGGTCATGGTGTTGAACATCAGGCATTCCCTGTCAGTGGGGGCGAGGCGGCGGCGCGACGTGATGGCGTCCTGGCAGCTGATGATGAGCTGGGTGATGGCCGGGACTTGTCAGTGTGCGCCGCACGGCTCGCCATCATCCCTCTATCTGCGGGCGATCGGCGCGCAAGGCAAGCTGACGCCACGCCAGAAGGGCGATGGGCAGCAGGCAGGCGGGGATCAGCAGCAGGTTGAGTAGCGCCCAGCCCAGCGTACTGACCAGAGGGCCGGCCAGCAGCGCCGTCACTGCCCCGGTGGTGAAGACGAGGAACTCGTTGGCGGCCTGGGTGCGGGCCTTCTCGTTGGGGCGATGACAGCGGGTCAGCAGTGTGGTGGCGGGCAGGAAGGTGAAGTTCCAGCCGATGCCGAGCAGGATGAGGCCGAGGAAGAAGCCCTGGGTGCCGGTCAGATAGCCGGCGGCCAGCAGCTGCGCGGTGCCAAGGCTCGCCAGCAGGAAGGCGCAGCCGGTGATGATCATGGTGCCGGTGCCGAAACGTGCGGTCAGGCGTCCGGTGAAGAAGGAGGGCAGGAACATCGCGACCACATGCCACTGGATGGTGGTGGCGACGTGATCGAAGCCGTGTCCGGCATGGGCCATGGCCAGTGGCGTGGCCGTCATCGCCAGGTTCATCACCCCATAGCCGACCATCGCGCTGAGCACGGCCAGCAGGAAGGTCGGTTGGCGCAGGATCACGCCCAACGGGCGCGCGGGTTCGGGTTCATCATCGCCGTCCGACTGGGCGCTGCCTTCGCTGGGCAGCCGAATGAAGGCCAACAGTAGCAACGCCACCAGATACAGCGCTCCCAGCCCGAGAAAGCTGCCCAGGAAGGGCGTGTCGGCCAGTGCATGACTGGTGCGGGCAAGCCAGGGGCCGAAGAAGGCTGCCAGCACGCCGCCACCCATTACCAGCCCGATGGCGCGCTCCCGCTGCTCCGGGGGCGCGGCTTCCATGGCGGCGAAGCGATACAGCTGGCCGAAGCCGATCCCGATGCCCACCAGCCAGGTGGAGAACAGGAACAGCCCGAAATGCTGCAGGTGCAGCGCCAGCACGGCCAGCCCCGCGCCTGCCAGCCCGCACAGATTGCCGAGCACGAAGCCGCGGCGTCGTCCGAGGCGTGCGGTGATCAGCGAGGCAGGGATGGTGGCGCACATCAGGCCCAGCCATTGGGTCGCGACCGGCGCGGTCGACCAGCTGCTCGAGGCAAGCTGGGCACCGATCAGCGGCGAGACCGCGATCAACAGGATGTTGCCGCTGACCAGCAAGGCCTGGCACAGCGACAACAGCGTGACGGCCAGCGGCAGGCGGGCCCGACCGGCAGTGGAGGATGAGGATGACATGATGACGCAGCTCCGACGGATTGCGGCGCCTGGTGCGCCTGTCCTGATTATGCCTGTGCTCCGCTCAGGCGTTCCAATCCTCCGTCAGGCATCGAGGAGTCCGGGGCGGAGCGCGTGATGACTTGCATGCCTACTCTCCCGCCCATTCCCGCAGGCTACCCTTGCGCACCCGACGGACAGCGTGTGACAGCTCGCCCTGCTCGGCAAGTCGCTGTATGACCGCAGGCAGCGCGGCGCGGACCTCATCGGCTGACATGCCGGGGGAAAGTTCCGGGGCATAGAGCATCTTGAGCAGCACGTAATCCAGCGGGCTCAGCCAGGTATCCACCGTGACGTCACTGAAGACGGAGGGGAAGACTTTATCCGAATCATTGGGCAGCCCCATCAGCTGGGCGCTTTCCTCGACGACGCAGTCCACCAGGCGTGCCTTCTGGCGGGCGTAGTCGACCGGAATCAGGATCAGCCCACTGGCGATGGCCTGGTCGGCCCCGGTCTTGAACAGTGTCAGGCATACGCCTTCACGCAGTGCCTTGCGCATGCCCGGGGTGGCGGCCTGCTGCTTGCCGACGTAGGCGGCGGCCTCGCGGGTCATGTGGTCTCGGGCGATGAAGGCGATGCGCAGGTTGGCCTCTCTGGCGGAGGACACGAAACTCAGCGGCTGGCCGGTGATGGCGGAGAGATGACGAAACTGGACCTGGCTCAATTGGCGTTGCAGGCGGGCGTCACCCAGCTGCGAATCGAGCCAGACCGTGATCGGCAACTGCCAGCGGGTGAGCGAGGCGCTGCTGCCGGGCTGGTATTCACGCTTGAGCGCCACCTCCAGAAAGCTGTCCGTCAGCACATCGGCGCGCTGCCAGCGCTCGGCGGCCTGGCTGACAGGCACCGACATCAGTGAGGCGAGCAGGGAGATCGACAGTGACAGCACCTTGAGGCGCGGACGACGGCTACGCAGGCGACAGCGGGACATGGGAGACCTCGGTGATGAGCGACTCGTCCAGCATGCCTGAAAGCGGTGCAGCAAATGCACAAATGCACGAATGCCCCGGCTGTCCGGGGAGACAGGGCGGGGCATTCGTGTCATGGCGGATGTGCTGCTCGCAGGGGCGAGTCAGCAAACGGCGCGGGTCAGATGAAGGCCAGATAGATGGCGATCACCAGCACGACCAGCAGCAGCGCACAGACCTTGGCACCTTTCCAGGGGGTCATGTCGATGGCGCCGACATCCTGCTGGATCCACGGCTCGTTGCGCGGTGCCAGCTTGCCGATGATCAGCATCATCGCGATCAGCAGCACGAACACCAGACCGACGAAGTGGAACTCGTGGATCACGTCGAGCACGCCGGAGAAGGCCGGCACGAAGTAGACCACCCCGATCACGCTGCAACCGATCAGCAGTGCCAGGTTGGCGGCGATGGTCGGCACGCGACGCGTCAGCAGCCCCATCAGCACCACGGCGAAGATCGGGATGAAGTAGATGGCATTCATCTTCTGCAGGTAACCGAACAGGCTCTCCTGACCGGCCAGCAGCGGCGCGAGGGTCATGGAAGCGATCGCAAGCACCCAGCCGAAGCCCTTGGAGACCTTGACCACTTCCTCGTCGCTGGCATCACGGCGCAGGTGCGCCTTGTAGATGCCGGTGGAGAACAGCGTGGTGGTGGCGTTCAGCGCCGAGTTGAAGGACGACAGGATCGCCCCGACCATCGCGGCGGCGAAGAAGCCGGTCAGCGGTGCGGGCAGCACGTCGAACACCAGCTGGCCGTAGGCGCTGTCGGCCTTGACGCCGGAAGAGGCGTAGAGGTGATAGGCGATGATGCCGGGAATCACCAGATACAGCGGGCCCAGCAGCTTGAGCGCGCCGGTCATCAGCACGCCTTTCTGGCCCTCGGCGAGGGTCTTGGCGGCGAAGGTGCGCTGGATGATCTGCTGATTGGTACACCAGTAGAAGAAGTTGATGATCATCACGCCGGTGAACAGGGTCGAGAAGGGCACCGACTGGTCTTCACTGCCCATGGAATTGAATTTCTCGGGATTGGCGGCGGTCAGCGTGTCCCAGCCAGCCATCACGCCCTGGCCGTCGCTCACGGCATCGAGACCGAACCAGACGATCAGCATGCCGCCGATCAACAGTCCTACGCCGTTCAGGGTGTCGGAGATGGCGATGGAGCGCATGCCACCGAACAGCGCATAGATGGCACCGATGATGCCGACCACCCAGATGGTCATCCACAGCAGCGCATTGGGCGAGCTGATACCGGTCAGCGAGGGCAGGTCCAGCATGCCCTGCAGGCCGATGGCACCGGAGTACAGGATGATCGGCAGCAGGATCACCGCATAGGCGAACAGGAAGATGAGGTTGGTGATCAGCTCGGTGCTGCGCCCGTAACGCAGCGCCAGCAGTTCCGGCAGGGTGGTGATGCCGCTCTTGAGGAAGCGTGGCAGGAAGAACAGCGCCATCACCACCATCGCCAGCACCGCCATGACCTCCCAGGCCATCACCGACAGACCATCGGTGAAGGCGGCGCCATTCAGACCGACCATCTGTTCGGTGGACAGGTTGGTCATCAGCAGCGAGCCCGCGATCAGCGGGAAGGTCAGACTGCGTCCGGCGAGAAAATAGCCGGTGGAATGCGAGGTGTCATCGCGATGTGTCCACCACCAGGTCAAGGCGGCGACCAGGCCGGTAAAGAACACGAAAGAAACAAGGGTAAGGGCGTGCATGGGAGGAGGGTTCCTTGATGCTGGCTGGCGCGACGTCTGGCTCACGGGCACTCGGTCCGCGCGGCGATTCGGCGATCAGTCCAGCAGTATCGATGCAATGCACACAGCGAGCTGTGTCATCGTCCGTGACGAGACTCACCGGTAACATTCGCGGCAAGTCTGGCGACAGTGTAGGTATCTCCCGAGTTCCTGCTATCCGCCATTTGTAGAACATACGTTGGTTTCGGGGCTTGGCTCGCCCCTGTCGGCGTGATGGCGGGCAGGGGAAACGTGTGCCAGGCCCGCCTTGTAAGGCCGCCTTGTGAGACCCGCCTTGTGAGCCCCGCCTTGTAAGACCCGTGACGCGAGGCCTGCCGCGCAACGCAAGCGCCCCGTCTCGGCGAGGAGAACGGGGCGCAGGCGGCCAGGGGGACACCGTCAGGTCATGCAGTGCTCAGCCGGCGAAGGTCAGATAGATGATCATCACCAGTATGAGAAGAATGATGCTGGCGATGCGCGTGCCGGCCCAGGGCGTCATGTCGATGGCACCGACATCCTGCTGGATCCAGGGCTCGGCACGCGGTGCCAGCTTGCCGATCACCAGCATCAGGGCGATCAACAGCACCAGCACGATGGCGATGAAGTGGAAGTTGTGCACCTTGTCGACCAGCTCGGAAAGCACCGGCACGAAGTAGAACAGGCCGATGACCGCACAGCCCAGCACCAGCGCCAGATTGGCGGCGATGGCCGGCACGCGCCTGGAGAGAAGTCCGACCACGATCACCGCCAGCAGCGGGATGTAGTAGATGGAGTTCACCTTCTGGATATAGACGAACAGGCTTTCCTGAGTCGCCAGCAGCGGCGCGATGGTCATCGCGGCGGCTGCCATGATCCAGCCCGCCCATTTGGACGCCTTGACCACCTCTTCATCGCTGGCATCCGGCTTGAGGCGTGCCTTGTAGACATCGAGACTGAACAGCGTGGCGGTGGAGTTGAGCGCCGAGTTGAAGGACGACAGGATCGCGCCGACCATCGCCGCGGCGAAGAAGCCGGTCAGCGGGGCAGGCAATACGTCGAAGACCAGGCGACCGTAGGCGGCGTCAGCCTTGATGCCATCACCGGCGTAGAGCTGGAAGGCGATGATGCCCGGCAGTACCAGGTACAGCGGGCCCAGCAGCTTGAGCGCGCCGGTCAGCAGCACCCCCTTCTGGCCTTCGGCCAATGTCTTGGCGGCGAAGGTACGCTGGATGATCTGCTGGTTGGTACACCAGTAGAACATGTTGAGCAGCAGCACCCCGGTGAACAGGGTCGAGACCGGCACTGACTGGTCATCACCGCCCAGCGAATTGAGCTTCTCCGGGTGGGTCTCCTTGAGTGTCTCCCACCCGGCGAGAATACCGTTGCCATCACTGATCCGATCCAGCCCGTAGTAGACGATGATCATGCCGCCGATCAGCAGCCCGATACCGTTCAGGGTGTCGGAGATGGCGATGGAGCGCAGACCGCCGAAGAGGGCATAGATGGCCCCTGCGATGCCGACGGCGATCACGGTACCGGTCAACAGCACCATCTGGGAATCGATGCCGGTCAGGGCGTGCAAATCCAGCACGCCCATCAGGCCGAGGGCGCCGGAATAGAGGATGCTGGGCAGCAGGATGATGGCGTAGGCCAGCATGAAGATCAGGTTGGCCAGCAGCTGGGTGGTGCGATCGAAACGCAGTGCCAGCAGCTCCGGCAGGGTAGTGATGCCGCTCTTGAGGAAGCGTGGCAGAAAGAACATGGCCATCGCGACCAGCGAGACCACGGCCACCACCTCCCAGGCCATCACGGAGAGGCCATCGGTGAAGGCGGCCCCGTTCAGGCCCACCATCTGCTCGGTGGAGAGATTGGTCATCAGCAGGGAGCCTGCGATGATCGGGAAGGTCAGACTGCGGCCGGCGAGAAAGTAGCCGGTGGAATGGCGATGGTCGTCACGACGGGTCAGCCACCAGGTGATCACGGCGACCAGCCCCGTGAAGAACACGAAGGAGCTCAGGGTGAGGGCATTCATGGCGTTATCCTTGTTGAACAACAGGGCTCGGAGGCCTGCCTGCTCAGTTGCCATCACCCGATTGGCCTGCCTCACCGTTGGCGCGCGGTACCTCGAGGCGGGCGGTCAGTGATCGACAACCAGCGTGCCGATCAGTGTCAGAGAAATGCGCCCACCTCTCCATTGACAATTTGTCTGACATTTTTTCCCAATTGTCTGAAGCGTGCAGACATAGCAGCGTGACCGGATGTCCTCTTCCGGCGCAGGGTCTTCTCGAGTGGCTCTGGGGAAGGCGGCACCCGACAGGCGGCCCAGACAGGCGAATGCCCCGTGCACTCGAGAATCCGCCCTCGGGATCCTGTCGTGCACGGGGCATTCGGGGTAGGGCGTGAACCGCGTGTGTCGCGGCAAGATCAGCCCATTCGCGACTCAGGCGTCAGCACCTTCTGATAGAGCGAGGCGCCGTGGATATCCTTGAGCGTGACGGTCAGTGCTTCGCTTTCGGGATCGAGATCCACCTGGCCGAAGAACTGGAAGCCCTCGCTGGGCGACATGTTGGCTCGTCCCTCAGGCGGTGCCTTCACGAATTCCAGTCTTGGCCCGAAGGTATTGTCCAGCTCGCCAGGGCCGTAGGTGCCGGCATGGATCGGCCCGCTGACGAATTCCCAGAACGGCGTGAACTCCTTGAAGACGGCGCGCTCGGGCGAGTAGTGGTGCGCGGCGGTGTAATGGACATCCGCCGTCAGCCACACCAGGTTCTGGATGTCGTGATCGCGCACGAACTTCAGCAGCTCCGCGACTTCCTGTTCGCGTCCCAGCGCCTCACCATCGCCATTGGCACCGTTCTCGAAATTGTCGCCGTCACGCACCAGCAGGCCGATGGGCATGTCGGAGGCGATGATCTTCCAGGTGGCGGTGCTGGCCTTGAGCGACTGCTTGAGCCATGCCAGCTGATCGCGCCCCAGGAAGTCGGTCTCGGGGCCACGCCCGGACTGGCGATTGGCGGAATTGGGGCCGCGGAAGCTGCGCATGTCGAGCATGAACATCTCGAGCCCCGGGCCGAAGCTGAAGTTGCGGTGGATGCGTTCCGGCGCGGCTGGACCGGTCCGCAGCGGCATGTTCTCGAGGAAGGCACGACGCGCATTGGCGGACAGCACGTCGAGATTCTTCTCGGTGTAGCGGTCATCCTCGAGAATCTCGCCCGGATACCAGTTGTTGGTGGTCTCGTGGTCATCCCACTGGGCGAACATCGGCACCTCGGCATTGAAGCGACGCAGGTTCTCATCCATCAGGTTGTAGGCGTACTGACCACGATACTCGTCCAGGGTCTCGGCGACCTTGGACTTGGCCGGTGTGACGATGTTGCGCCACAGGCTGCCATCGTGCTGAGTGACGCTCTCCTCGAGCGGGCCATCGGCGTAGATGGTGTCGCCGGAATGCAGGAAGAAGTCCGGCTTGACCTGGCGCATCGTCTCGTAGAGGCGCAGGCCACCGAAATCCGGGTTGATCCCCCAGCCCTGGCCGACGGTGTCACCGGACCACACGAAGCGCAGCGCGCGCGGTGTCTGAACGCCGGGCGGCAATACCAGACGCCCGGTGGTCGCCTCACTGATGGCGCGGTGGTCATCCAGTGCCGCATAGCGTACCCGGTAGAAGACTTCGCCGCTGGCGTTGGCGCGGGTGTTGATGCGGGTCAGATCCAGCTTGCTGGTCAGGCCGTCGGCCGGCAAGGCCACGGGGCCGCGCATCTGGAAGGCGCCACGCATCTCGATGTTGTCGGCCAGCTCGATCAGCATGCGGGCCGGCTTGTCGGTCTGACTCCACAGCATGGCGCGGCTGGCGGTCACGTCGCCGCTCATCACGCCAGAGGGCATGCTCGGGCGACGGCCCTCGGCCATCACGATGGCCGGGGCGCCCAGCAGGCCTGAGCTTGCCAGCAGGCCCACGCCGGCACCCTGAAGGCCTCGGCTCAGCAGGCGTCGGCGGTCCATTCGCGAAGGTGCGCCGGCGCGTGCGGCATGCGAGTCACCGGGGCTCGCGTTCGCGTCGTCCTGCGAGGTGGGCGAGGCAGGTGTCGTGCGCGAGGAGCGGGAAGGTAGCAGATCAGACAGACGGCGGGACATGAAGGGCTTCCTTGTTACGGTCTGGCATCAGGATGGCAGCGGCGGCAAAGGTGCCGCGGTGGCTGACAGGGCTCACGGGAGAGGCTACTTTCCATGCTCAAGATGACGATCAGGTGTCAGAACCATGATCGCCATGCAGTCCCGTGAACCGGCAGCGCGACGTCCGGCCGTCAGAGCCCCCTTGCGGTGTTGCGGTGTTGCTGTGTTGCGGATTCTCTTTGCCTTGTGGCCGCTCTCTCTCTTTCTCGCTCTCTTTCTCTGTTTACCTCTTCCCTTTGCGACTTGCTGTCACTTCATGCCACTCCCGGATCAGGACACCTTTCATGAGTCCCTCACGCCCCTCCAACCCGACACCTCCATCGTCCACCCCCGTGCCATCGGATGCCGACAGGCTGATCGCGGATAGCCATCCCCAGGCACGGTCGGTGCTCGAACATTGGTTCACTCGACTGACGCCCAAGGACTGGTTTCGCAAGAGCGAGGCCCTCGATGCTCAGCTGCGTGAACGGTTCGCGGAGCTGCTCGAGCAGGCACTGGTCTGTGAACTGTGGGAGTGGCGCACCACTCCCGGTGGTCGGCTGGCGGAAATCCTGGTGCTGGACCAGTTCGCGCGCAATATCCATCGCGATACCCCGCGTGCCTTCAGTGGCGACAGCCTGGCACTCGCGCTCTCCCAGCAGGCCGTGGCGCTGGGGGATCTCGAACGCCTCCCGCTGGCCTGGCAACCCTTCGTCATCATGCCGTGGATGCACAGCGAGTCGTTGCGTGTCCATGAACACGCTGAAGCGCTGTTTGCACGCCCAGGGCTCGAGGACACGCTGCGCTTCGAGCGACGGCATGCGGACATCGTGCGTAGATTCGGCCGTTACCCGCACCGCAACGCGATTCTCGGCCGTGTTTCCACGCCACAGGAGGAGGCATTTCTTCGCCAGCCCGGCTCCTCGTTCTGACAATCGGGAAATCTGACCCTTTTAATTTCGCGAGATCGTCTCCAAGACATGTTCATCGGGCGCACAGCGCCACTTCATCCGCAAGAAAGGAGACAGCAGATGGGTATCATTCTTGGATTGATCATCGGTGGTCTGGCTGGCTGGATCGCAGGCAACATCATGCGTGGCGGCAGCTTCGGCATTCTCGGCAACATCGTCGTCGGTGTGGTCGGTGGCCTGCTGGGCAGCGTCATCTTCAAGCTGCTGGGGCTGGCCTCCACCGGCATCATCGGCTCGCTGGTCGTCTCGATCGTGGGGGCGGTGGTATTGCTGTGGATCGTCTCGAAGGTCAAGTCCAAGGCCTGACGACGCGGCGCCGGCGAACATCGTCAGGCGTTCCACAGCAGTTCAGGTCGCAGGTGCATCAAGTCCCACGTGGGTGTCCTAAGGGATTCATTCGAGACACCCGCCGCATGGAAGTCGCCTGTCATCGGTTGCCCCTGACATCCAGACGGTCCTCGTGACCGTGGCAAGGCAGCCTGACAGGACATCGCAAGGCCGAATCAACTTCGACGCCATCCCGGATGGCGCGTTGCAGATCTAGCGAAAACAGGAGCGTTTGAGCATGGCGAGCAATGAGCACGATTCAGCATCCTCCCCCCAGTCAAATGCCGACAGCGCCAAGTGCCCGTACCACGAGGGCCAGAACCGCTCGGCAGACGCGGAGAACCCCTATACCCATCCCAATCGCAACGGGCCACATGACACCCAGCCCAATGCCGGGGATGGCAAGGCCAAGGACGAGGCGCTGGAGACCTATCGCGCGGATGCCGAGGGGCATGACCTGCGTACCAACCAGGGATTGCGCATCGCGGACAACCACAACTCGCTGAAGGCGGGGGAACGCGGTCCGACCCTGATGGAAGATTTCATCTTCCGCGAGAAGATGAACCACTTCGACAACGAGCGTATTCCGGAGCGTATCGTCCACGCGCGTGGCGCGGCCGCGCACGGGTATTTTCAGGCGTACGACAATGCCGCCAGGTACTCCAAGGCCGGCGTGTTCCGTGATCCGTCCAAGAAGACACCGGTGTTCGTGCGTTTCTCCACCGTACAGGGCTCGCGCGGCTCCAATGACACCGTCCGTGACGTGCGCGGCTTCGCGACCAAGTTCTATACCGATGAAGGCAACTGGGATCTGGTCGGCAACGACATCCCGGTGTTCTTCATCCAGGATGCCATGAAGTTTCCGGACTTCGTGCACGCGGTGAAACCGGAGCCGCACAACGAGATTCCCCAGGGGCAGTCGGCCCACGACACCTTCTGGGATTTCGTGTCGCTGATGCCGGAAACCACCCACACCGTGCTGTGGACCATGTCGGATCGTGCCTTCCCGCGCCATTACCGCAACATGGAAGGCTTCGGCGTGCATACCTTCCGTCTGATCGACCGTGAAGGCGTGTCGCGCTTCGTCAAGTTCCACTGGAAGCCGGTGGCGGGTACCTGCTCGCTGATCTGGGATGAAGCCCAGAAGCTGTGGGGACGTGACCCGGACTTCAATCGCCGCATGATGTGGGATGACATCAAGAACGGTGCGCCGCTGGAGTGGGAACTGGGCATCCAGGTGGTGGAAGAGAAGGATGAACACAGCTTCGATTTCGACATCCTCGACCCGACCAAGCTGATCCCCGAATCGCTGGTGCCGGTGGTGCCGATCGGCAAGATGGTGCTGGATCGCAATCCGGACAACTACTTCGCCGAGACCGAGCAGGTGGCCTTCAATCCGGCCAACATCGTGCCGGGTATCGACTTCTCCAATGACCCGCTGCTGCAGGGGCGTCTGTTCTCCTATCTGGATACCCAGATGCTGCGTCTTGGTGGACCGAACTTCCACGAGATCCCCATCAATCAGCCGGTGTGTCCGTTCCACAACAACCAGCGCGATGCCCAGCATCGTCAGACCATCAACACCGGGCAGGCGTCCTACGAGCCGAACTCCATCGATGGTGGCTGGCCCTCCGAGACGCCGCCTGCGGATGAACATGGCGGCTACGAGCCACATCATGAGCGCTTCGAGGCGCACAAGGTGCGTGCGCGCAGTGCCTCCTTCGGGGATCACTACTCCCAGGCCACCCTGTTCTGGAACAGCCAGACCGAGGTGGAGAAGGAGCACATCATCGCGGCCTACACCTTCGAGCTCTCCAAGGTCGAACGCCCGTGGATCCGAGAGCGGGTGATCACCGAGATCCTGCCCAACATCGATCTGGAGCTGGCGCGTCGTGTCGGTGAGAACCACGGTATCGAGGCGCCCACCACCCAGCCGGCGCCGAAAGGGGAGCTGGGCACCAGTCAGATCGAGAGCGACCCGGCGCTGAGCCTGATGGCGCGCATGCCCGACAGCATCGCGACCCGCAAGGTGGCGATTCTGGCGGCCGATGGCGTGACGATGGAAGATGTGCGCTCCATCCAGAAGCAGCTCAGCGATGAAGGCGCCGAAGGGCTGCTGATCGCGCCGAGCATGGCACCGATCAAGGCCAGCGATGGCAGCATGCTGGCGCCGGACGCGATGCTCAATGGTCTGCCGTCCGTGGCGGTGGATGGCGTGGTCGTGGCCGGTGGCGAGGGCAGCGTCAAGGCACTGGCCGCATCAGGGCTCGGCCTCTACTACGTGCAGGAGGCTTACAAGCACCTCAAGCCCATCGTGGCGATCAGTGAAGGCAAGGAATTGCTGGCCGCCGCGCGCGTGCCGGTCGAGGAGGGCGTCATCCTGGTGGATGATGTGCTCGCCGCTAGCCTGCCACTGCGTGATGCCCTGTTGGCTCACCGTGTGTGGTCGCGTGATGCGCGTGCCAATCAGATGCCAGCATGAGGCGCTGACGCCCCAAAAGGCATGATGTGAGCCACCAAGCCCCCTGACCTTTGAAGGTCAGGGGGCTTTTTCATGGTCATGATGCGGTCATTTGTGGGCGTGAAGATGGGGTGGCGGTGAAAGGTGTAAACAAGGTTGGTGATGCCGTTGGGTTGAGTGCCGTCCTGCGGTTCACGCCGCTGAGAGTGGCTGATAGGCTCGGTGATAGGGGCTGATTATCGAAGGCATGCTGGTAATTGATTATCGCTAGAAGCACCAGGTGCGTAAGGTAAGCAGGCATCAAGGGGCCACAAGCCAGCACATGCCGGGCAGGCATCGGCCCCGACCCGATTCGACAATGGGCTGCAGGCTTTCACATCAAGCAGCGCATGAAAATGTGACATCAGCAGCATCTGGCCTTGCCAGTCGAGTTTGATAGCGCTTTTTTCTACCTGACAGGAGAACGTCAACATGTCCCAGACTCCACGCTATACCACTGGTAACGGCGCCCCGGTGCCTCACGATGACATCAGCCAGACAGCGGGCCCGAATGGCTCACTGACCTTCGACAACTGGCGTCTTTTCGAGAAGCTGGCGCACTTCAACCGTGAGCGCATTCCGGAGCGTGTCGTCCACGCCCGCGGCGTTGCCGCCTACGGCACCTTCACCCTGACCCGTGACCTGTCTGACCTGACCATTGCCCGCTTCCTGCAGGGCGTCGGCAAGCAGACCCCGATGCTGGCACGTTTCTCCACCGTGGCCGGTGGTCAGGACAGCGGCGACAACACTCGTGACGTGCGCGGCTTCTCCCTGAAGTTCTACACCGAGGAAGGCAACTGGGACATGGTCGGCAACAACACGCCGGTGTTCTTCATCCGCGAGCCATCCAAGTTCCCTGACTTCATCCACACCCAGAAGAAAGACCCGCGCACCAACATGGTCGACTGGCAGAACCGCTGGGAGTTCTGGGCCAACCATCCGCAGGCGCTGCATCAGGTCACCATCCTGATGTCCGACCGCGGTATCCCGAAGTCGTTGACCACCATGAACGGCTACAGCTCGCATACGCTGAGCCTGTGGAACGACAAGGGCGAGCGTGTCTGGGTCAAGTGGCACTTCAAGACCGACCAGGGCCACGAGACACTGACCGATGACGAAGCGGCACAGGTCGCACCGGACTTCCACCAGCACGACATGTTCACCCGCCTCGAGCGTGGCGAGCGTCCGAGCTGGACCGTCAACCTCCAGGTGATGACTGAGCAGCAGGCGCGCGACTACCACATCAACCCCTTCGATCTGACCAAGGTGTGGCCGCACGGTGACTTCCCGCTGATGGAAGTCGGCAAGATGGAACTCAATCGCAACCCGGAGAACTACTTCGCGGAAGTCGAGCAGTCCGTCTTCTCACCGTCCAACTTCGTGCCGGGTATCGGCGCCTCCCCGGACCGCGTGCTGCAGGCACGTCTGTGGGCCTACGCCGATGCACACCGCTATCGCGTCGGTGCCAACGCCGAGCAGCTGCCGGTCAACCGTCCGGTCTGCCCGGTCAACCACTACCAGCGTGATGGCGTGATGGCGGGCATGTGCCCGGTCACCGGTCACGGTGGCGGTCCGCTGGGCGGCCAGGTCGGTCAGGGTGTGCCGGGAGAGACGAAGGAAGGTGGCCAGTACTCGCGCACCAACTTCTACCCCAACGAGCGTGCCGATCACGGCGCCCCGGTGCCGGACGCCACTGTTGCCGAGCCGCCGATGCCGCTGGAGCAGAACGCCTGGATGGGCTATCACGACAACAGCGATGAGGATAACTACAGCCAGGCCGGCAATCTCTACCGCCTGTTCGATGAAGGTCAGAAGTCGCGCATCACGGACGTCATCGCCGGCACCATGGTGGGTGTCAGCCACGTCGTGCAGTACAAGATGATCGCGCACTTCCGCCAGGCGGATGCCGACTACGGCGAGCGTGTCGCGACCAAGCTGGCCAGACTCGATCCGCGCTGAGTCAGTCATGTTGCATCCTTCGTCAGGTCAGTCATGACCCTTTGAACTGACGAAAACCTCAAGGCCCCCGCCGGTTACCCGGCGGGGGCCTTGTCGTAGGCGAGTCGCAGAGCGCCGTGCGAGCGTCAGCCGTTGCTGCGGGCGGTCGTTTCGCTGCCTGCTTTCTCGCACACGCCCAGTGCCCACAGCAGGAAGGCATCCTGCCGGGCGTTGTCACGCCAGGCCTTGAAGCGTCCCGAGGCACCGCCATGACCGGAACTCATGTCGGTGCGCAGCAGCACCGGATGCGGCGTGCAGTCCATCTGGCGCAGGCGGGCATACAGCTTGGCCGGTTCCCAGTAGGGCACGCGGGTATCGTGCCAGCTGCCCTGCAGGAACAGCGGCGGGTAGGGGGCGGCGCTCAGGTTGTCCAGCGGGGAATAGGCGCGGATGCGACGCCGCGCCTCGCTCTCGTGCGGGTTGCCCCATTCGGTGTATTCCGCGGTGGTCAGCGGCAGCTCCGGATTTTCCATGGTGCGCAGCACGTCCACGAAGGGCACATCGAGCACCGCGGCGCAGAAGGCCTCGGGGCGCTTGTTGAGGCTGGCTCCGACCAGCAGGCCACCGGCGCTGGCACCGTAGGCGGCAATGCGCTCCGCGGCCCCGACGCCTTGCTCGACCAGCGCATCCCGCGCGGCGAGGAAGTCATTGAAGCTGTTTTCCTTGTGCTCCAGCTTGCCGGCCAGATACCAGGGCTCGCCACGATCCCCACCGCCGCGCACGTGGGCGACGGCAAAGGCGACGCCACGGCTGAGAAGCTCCAGCCGCGCGATGGAGAACCAGGGGTCCAGTGTCTCGCCGTAGGCACCATAGCCATAGAGCAGTACCGGCAGCGGGGCGTGGGGGATACCCTCGCCATCACACAGGTCACGGCGCATCACCACCGAGACGGGCACCTGCTCGCCATCGTCGGAGGTGGCCCACAGACGACGGCTGATCAACTGCTCTGGCGCGAGATCGCCATGCACGGTCTGGCGCTTGAGCAAGGTGCGCTCACCCGTGTCAAGATCCAGCTCGATCCAGCTCGGCGGCGTGGTGAAGCTTTCCTCACGGATGCGCAGGCGGCGAGCGTCGAAGTGCGGGCAGTCGCCCAGCCCCTGGCTCAGGGGTTGCTCCGGCATCGCCAGGCGTTCGTCGCGGCAGATCGTTTGCGTAGGCGCCGTGCCCTCGAATTCGATCACGCGCAGCCAGGCCTGGGCCTGACGGTGATCGCGTTCATCGACCATCAGGCCCCAGGAAAACGCCTCCACGCCTTCCAGCGTCACGTCGTCGCGAGTGGTGATCAGCGGCTGCCAGTCGCCGGGGGCATGCTCGGCGGCGATATCCAGCTGGAAATGCGGCGCCTCCTTGTTGTGCAGCACATAGAAGTGGCCGGGGCGGTGATCGATGCCATATTCGACGCCTGTCTCGCGTGCGCGCACCAGCGTCATCTCGCCCAGTGGTGCCGCGGCCGGCAGCAGCCAGGATTCACTGGTGTCCTTGGACGCGGTTTCCAGTACCAGCCAGTCCCGTGAACGGGTCTTGCCCATGCCGACCCAGAATTCGCTGTCTTCCTCACGGTAGAGCAGCGTCTCGGCACGGCTCTCGATGTCCAGACACCAGATCTCGAAGGGGCGCTGGGTGCTGTCATAGCGCGTGAACAGCAGGTGCTGACCGTCCTCGGCCCACACCAGGTCCGGCCCGATATCCTCCAGCAGACATTCATCGTCCTGCCCTGCAGGCCGGGCCCGGCCAGGCTGGGCCTCGCCAGGCCGGGCCTCGCCACGCACTGGCGTGCGCGCGTCGCGGTCAACCGCGCTCAGTGTTGCAAGCCGCAGGCTGAACACCTCGTCGCCGCTGGTGTCCAGAGTCCATGCCAGTCGTTGCTCATCGGGCGAAATGGCCATGTCGCCCAGTTCGACGAAATCGTGATGGCGCGACAGGGCCTGCAGGTCCAGCAGACATTCATGGCGCGAGCGATCCGTGGGGTCCGCCTCCAGCGGATGGCGCCACCAGACGGGATACTCCGCGTCAGCGGCGGTCTCGCTCCAGTAGACGTGATGGTCGAGGGCTTCCGGCAGACTGGAAACGGCGAGTTCGCGACGGGCCAGATGTCCGGTGTAGAGGGCGTCAGTCAGTGACTCGAGTGGCGTGAACCAGGTATCGCTCTCGGCATTGGCGGCCTCGAGAAAGGCCTTTACCTCTGGTGTGTCGCGCGCTTCAAGCCAGTGCCAGTGGGGGTCTTCGGCACGATAATGACGCTGGACGGGGCTGTCGGACATGGCTACCTCTTGAATGTCGTGTGCCCGAGTGTGTCGGGCGGGCTTGGAGTGTAACATTGAGCCTGTCCCACAGCGTTCGCAAGCCCTTGCCGCGAGCGGCATGTCGCGTCCCTGGTTGGCGATGAGCCGTGTCTGACGTCATGCGGTGAGCGGCCCCCTGAGTGGGGAGGATGTGATGGCTGGCCTTATATCGAAGACCTGACACAGGTCTCGCCAGGAAGTTCTGACAGGAGTGAAGGGCATGTTGATTTCGGATTCTCTGCCGCAGATGTGGCTGATCTATCTTGGCCTGGCGGCAGTGGTCTTGGTGACCGGTTATCTGGCGGTTCGCGCCTTGCCGCGCTTCATACGCTGGATCGTGGTGGGAGCGGTGGCCGGCATGATCGCGGTGCCGACCGGTTTTCACGTGACGGCCAGCGTGCCGGAAGATTCCTATGGTGGTACGGCGCCAGCCATCGTGGCCTTCGCGGTGAGCCTGATCCAGAAGGATGGCAGCGGCATGGCCTCGGCCTTTGCCATGCTGGTACTGGGCATCGGAGCGGGCGTCGCGGCCGGTCTCGGCATCTGGTGGCTGGGACGTGGCCGTGAGCAGCGTCGGCGTGAAATGGCCCGCTCGCGTCAGCGTCGCGCGTCAAGTGCCGACGAAGAAGAGAACGACGACCTGCACGGGGAGGGCCTGCGTGCCGAGCGTCGTGACACGTCCGCCGGTGGCGCCACACGCTCGCGCGCCGCGCGGGATCGTCAGGAACCTTCTCTCTGATCAACGCTGCCCGGGCTTGCCCATGGGTGGAACAAGGATCTGCAATGGCTCGTGATGTGAATGCCTCGTCGTCTCTCGCTCGTCCCGTCGTTCGGCGCGCCCGCCGGCGCCCGTCAGATCCCCGCGCGTGGCGCCGGGGGCTGGCCGGTCTGACCATCTCGCTGCTGAGCGCTTTCTCAGGGCTGGGGGCCACCGCGGCATGGGCCGAAGAGTCAGCCTCTGCCCCCAAGGTCGCGGCTTCAGCGAGCGGGAGACAGGAAGGCGCAGAGGTGTCGCCCAGCGAAGTGTCGCCCAGCGAGGCGGCAGCGCCGGGCAAGACACCGGATCTGCGCATGGCCATCGATGTCTCGGGCAGCATGAAGCACAACGACCCGGCCAATCTGCGCGCCAGTGCGCTGGATCTGCTGGTGACGCTGTTGCCGGAGCGCTCGCATGCCGGGGTATGGGGCTTCGGTGAGCAGGTGCAGTCACTGCTGGCGCTGGGGGCGGTGGATGCCGGCTGGAAGCGGTCTGCCCGCGGACTCGAGAGCCGTCTCGACGACTACGAGCAGTACACGGATCTGGAGGCGGGCCTGCGCGCCGCTGCTCAGGGAAATGATGCCGGCGTGGGTGGTGATGCACCGCGTCAGATCATCCTGCTCTCCGATGGCATGGTCGACCTGCGTGAGCCGAGCACCCGCAAGGCCGCCGCGGACAGCGCCTCGCGTCAGCGCATCACGGATGAGCTGACGCCGCAGCTTGCCGCCCACGACATCACGGTGCATACGGTGGCGCTGTCGCGCAATGCCGATGTGGATCTGCTTCAGCAGATCGCGGACGGTACCGGCGGCCTGGCGACGGTCGCCGAGAGCCCGGAAGACCTGTTGCGTGCCTTCCTCGCGGCGCTGGATCGCATCGTGCCCGGTGAGCAGGTACCGCTGAACGACAAGCGCTTCGTGATCGATGACAGCGTGCAGGAATTCACCGCCCTGGTCTTCCACGGCCCCGATGATCGCTCGCCGGTGCTGATTTCGCCGCAGGGCCAGCGTTACCGTCTCGCCGACCAGGCGTCACTGCCGGAAGGGGTGCGCTGGGAGCACCAGCCGCGTTATGACCTGATCACCGTGACGGATCCCCAGACCGGCAAGTGGCAGCTCGAGGGTGAGGTGGGGGCCGATAGCCGCATCACGATCGTCTCGGAACTGGCATTGGTATCACGGCCCCTGCCTGCCACGCTCTATCGTGGTTTCGACTACTCGCTGACCGCATCGCTGGTCGATGGCGCGCGCGCCGTCAATGATGAGGACTTCCTGGCGACGCTGGATGGCAATGCACGTCTGGTGCCGGAGCAGGATGTGCAGGAGGGAGAAGGCGCGGCGGAGGATGTCACCACCGCGCAGCAGCGAGGCCTTGAGCGTGACGGCGCCGACTTCCATGTCGACATGCCGGCCCCCGACCAGCTCGGTGGCGCCCGCCTGACCCTGACCGTGATGGGCTATCGCGACAATGCCTCCTTCGCGCGCCAGCTCAGTCAGCGTACCAGCGTGGTGGACCCGCTGCTGGTCGAGCCCGTCGGCGCTGACCCGCGTACCGGCAAGTCGCCTGACGCGCTGGAAGTCAGTGCGCGTCATCCGCTGCTCAATACCGCCAACACGCGTCTGGTCGCGACGCTGCATGGGGAGGCCCTGAGCGTGGCGGAGGATGGCGAGCGGCAATGGCGCATCGACCTGCCGCCCCTGGACTCGGATGTCCAGGCGGATGTGCAGATCAGCGCGCGTCTCGCGCTCGACGGAGCTCCGCCGGTGCTGGACCTCGCGCCCTATACCCTCAATGCGGACGCGGCGCGTCGGGCGGCCAATCTGGATCGCACACCCATCGAAGGGGAGCGCTTCGGTGAGATCGAGGGGCTGGATCAGGCCGGGGAAGATGCGCCGGAAGACCTCAACGCCCTGTTGATGAAGGGCCGTCTGCCCATCGACAAGGTACCGGCGTTGATCGGCCAGTGGTTCGAGGGCGCTTCCGACTTCGCGCGCCAGGAAGCCGGCTCTGTCCGGAGCCGCATGATCGCCTATGCCGTGGCCGGCGCATTCGGCCTGCTGATGCTGATCCTGCTGGTGCGCCGCATGACACGCAAACCGACCCGACGGGAGGAACCCCATGTGTGAGCTGCTTGGCATGAGTGCCAATGTTCCGACCGATATCTGCTTCAGCTTCGCGGGCTTTCTGCAACGCGGGGGTGGCACCGGCCCGCACCGCGATGGCTGGGGTATCGCCTTCTATGAAGAGGGTGGCTATCGCGAATTCCGTGACCCGCACCCTTCAGTGGATTCGCCCATCGCGCGGATGATTCTCGACTATCCCATCAAGTCACAGATGGTGATCAGTCACATCCGCCAGGCCAATGTCGGCCAGGTGACGTTGGCCAATACCCACCCGTTCACGCGGGAGCTGTGGGGGCGCCAGTGGTGCTATGCCCACAATGGGCAGCTGGCGGACTGGCAGACGCTTCCCTTGCCGTACTATCGCCCCGTGGGCAGCACGGACAGCGAGCACGCCGCCTGTTTCCTGCTCGGCGAGATCCGCCGTGCCTTCCCGGAACCGCCCTCTCGCTGTGAGGACCTGTGGCGTCACCTGCATGCCCAATGCGAGCGTCTGCGCGCGCTGGGGGTCTTCAATCTGCTGCTCTCCGATGGCGTGCATCTCTACGCCTACTGCTCCACCAAGCTTGCGCACATCACGCGCCGAGCGCCCTTCGGGCAGGCGAGCCTCACCGATTTCGAGATGAGCGTCGACTTCCAGCAACACACCACCGATGCGGATGTGGTGTCGGTGATCGCCACCGACCCGCTGACCGACAACGAGCAATGGCAGCGGCTGCTGCCCGGGCAGCTGGTCGTGTTTCGGGAAGGTGAGCTGGTCGCCAGTCTTGGCGGTGAGTTGCCGCTGAGTCAGGAAGAGCAGGGGCAGGAGCAGACTGAGAGCGGGGCGGTCGATCGCACCGCCACCGCGCGTCGCAAGCCGGACTGGCTGGCCTCGGACCTGAGTTGCTGATGCCTGAGCGCTAGAAAAGTCGTTCGATCGCCAGACACACGAAGGGCCGCAATCGCGGCCCTTCGTGTGTCTGGCTTCCCGGTCTTCACTGACGTTTGCGGTCAGCGGCAGGCATCAGATTCAGCCTTCGACATCGTCGAACATGCCGGCGAACATCGGCGAGGACAGGTAGCGTTCGCCACTGTCCGGCAGGATGACGACGATGGACTTGTCGGCGTAGGCCGGGTCTTCGGCGAGGCGCAGTGCCGCGGTCATCGCCGCACCACAGGAGATGCCGCACATGATGCCCTCTTCCTGCATGATGCGACGCGCCATGGCCATGGCGTCTTCGCTGACCACCGACTCGACGCGGTCGATCAGCGTCAGATCCAGGTTATCGGGGATGAAGTTGGCACCGATCCCCTGGATCTTGTGCGGTGCCGGGGTGATGGGCTCGCCCTTGAGGCGCTGGGCAATGATGGCCGATTCCGCCGGCTCTACCGCCACGGCTTCCAGCGTCTGGCCACGCACCGTCTTGAAGTAGCGTGCGATACCGCTGATGGTACCGCCGGTGCCGACCCCCGCGACCAGCACGTCCATGTCGCCGTCCAGCGCATCCCAGAGCTCAGGGCCGGTGGTTTCCTCATGGATGCGCGGGTTGGCCGGATTGGAGAACTGCTGCGGCAGGAAGTAGCGCTCCGGCTCGGCCTTCTTGAGTTCGCAGGCCTTGTCGATGGCGCCCTGCATGCCCTTGGCGGGGTCGGTCAGCACCAGATTGGCACCCAGTGACTTCAGCACCTTGCGGCGCTCCATGCTCATGGAGGACGGCATGGTCAGGGTGACGGGGTAGCCACGCGCCGCACCGACGAAGGCCAGCGCGATACCGGTATTGCCGGAGGTCGGCTCGACGATCTCCATGCCCGGCTTGAGCTCACCGCGCGCTTCCGCATCCCACACCATGCTGGCACCGATCCGGCATTTGACGGAGAAGGCCGGGTTGCGGGCTTCCACCTTGGCGTACAGGCGCGGGTGGCGGCTGAGGCGGTTGATCTTGACCAGCGGTGTATTGCCGATGGCCTGTGAGTTGTCCTGGTAGATCTTTGCCATGGGGAAATCTCTCTGATCGATGAACAGTGACATGAGTGACGAGAAACAGACGCCGGGCATGCGGCTGCCACTGGCGTTCTGTGTGGATGGGCTTCAGAGTAAGAGGTAGCGCGTCGCGATTCAAAGGCCTTGAGAGCATAACGACATGTCAGCGTCGTCAGGGCCCCATGTGATGCATGCCGTCATGGCCGACAGCAGTCGATTTCCGCAATGTGAACGATGGTTTCAATCGATCGTTTTACAATCTCGAGACGGCTGGTTAAGGTAGCCTGACAGCATGAGAGGGTGGGGTGGAGTGCCATCTCGGCATCCCCCGTCATTTCCTGCGTGTCCGTCCAGCTGCGGACACCACGTCCCGATAACAACAAGTGTTGCGATCACTCGCGAGGGCTGTCGTCAAGCAGCCGCCAGCGGTCTCCACCGCCTCTCGGGGAATGCACCAGACGAACGATGCCATGGAGCCAAGTGCCATGCGTGATGCCAATCCTGCCGCCCCTGCGGCAGCCCATGATCCGCACCAGTCAGGCTCGGCAGAGGCCGCCGATTCCCTGATTCTCAGCGGTGAGCCGTTGTCCGGTCTCGAGGAGTACCCCTCGATTCTGGAGGTCTTCGAGGCCAGCTGCGCCAATTATGCCGAGCGTCCGGCCTTCAGCTGCATGGACAAGACGCTGAGCTACGCCGATGTGGATCGCCTGTCGCGCGACTTCGCCGCCTGGCTTGAGCATGAGACCGGCCTTGAGCCCGGGGATCGCATCGCCATCCAGCTGCCGAACCTGCTGCAGTTCCCGGTGGCCGTGTTCGGGGCGCTGCGCGCCGGTCTGGTGGTGGTCAACACCAACCCGCTCTACACCGAGCGTGAGATGCAGCACCAGTTCCATGACTCCGGCGCACGCGCCATCGTGATTCTGGCCAACATGGCGGACAAGCTCGAGAAGGTGCTCAAGCGCACGTCCATCGAGGAGGTCATCATCACCGAGATCGGTGACCTGCATGATTTCCCCAAGCGCCCGTTGATCAACCTGGCCGTACGCTACGTCAAGAAGATGGTGCCGAAGTACCATCTGCCCGACGCCCACTCGCTGCGCAGCGTGCTCAAGCGCGGCGCGGGGCTCTCGCACACGCGTGTCACGCGAGAGGCTGACGACATCGCGGCACTCCAGTACACCGGCGGGACCACCGGGGTCGCCAAGGGCACCATGCTGACCCACCGCAATCTGGTGGCCAACATGCTGCAGGCGCGCGGTGTGATCAGTGATGTGCTCAATGAAGGCCAGGAGGTGCTGATCGCGCCGCTGCCGGTCTATCACATCTATACCTTCACGGTGAATTGCCTCTACAGCATGGAGAGCGGCAACCACAGCGTGCTGATCACCAATCCCCGTGACATCGATGGCTTCATCAAGACGCTGGCCAGGACACCGTTCACCGCCTTCGTCGGCCTCAATACGCTGTTCTCGGCGCTGTGCCAGCGCGATGATTTCAAGGCGCTGGACTTCTCGAGCCTCAAGCTGACCATCTCCGGCGGCATGGCCCTGACGCGCAGCGCGGCTGAACGCTGGGAAGCCGTCACCGGCTGCCCGATCGCCGAGGGCTACGGCATGACCGAGACCTCGCCCATCGTCAGCTTCAACCCCCCGCGTGAGCTGCAGCTGGGGACCATCGGCAAGCCGGTGCCCGGCACCGAACTCAAGGTGGTGGATGCCGAGGGCGTGACGCTGGGGCGTGACGCGCCGGGTGAGCTGTGCGTGCGCGGTCCCCAGGTGATGAAGGGCTATTGGCAGCGTGATGACGCCACGCGTGAGGCGATGGATGACGAGGGCTTCATCCGCACCGGCGATATCGCGGTCATCCAGCCGGATGGCTTCGTGCGCATCGTCGATCGCAAGAAGGACATGATCATCGTCTCCGGCTTCAATGTGTTCCCCAACGAGATCGAGGACGTGGTCAGCGGGCATCCGGATATCGTCGAGGCCGCGGCGGTCGGCGTGCCGGACGAGCAGAGCGGTGAGGCGATCAAGCTGTTCGTCGTGTCCAGCAACCCGGATCTCGACCGCGACAGCCTGCGCAGCTGGTGCAAGGAGCAGCTGACCGGCTACAAGGTGCCGCGTTTCGTCGAATTCCGCGATGAGCTGCCCAAGACCAACGTGGGCAAGGTGCTGCGCCGTGAACTGCGTGACAGCGACGACGATGGAGGCAATACCCCGGTGCGCGAGACCTGAATCCCGGCGTTGAGACGGGCCGCCGGCATGAGCGGGCGGCCACCAAGGTTGGGCGTGGCTACGCGCGGGGCTACAATGGACGGCCCGTCACTCGTTGGCGGGCCGTTTCGTCATTCAGGTCTCGTGGCTCGCTGCCCTGTGCAGTCGGGCGAGAGGCTGAGTTCCCGAGAGTATCCGGCTGCGCGCGTGGCGTGTGGTCGCTGGTTGAGAAGAGGCAGTCCTTGAGCGACACCGCTACCGCACCGTCCGAACATGCGCGTCTTGAAGCCCTTGCGGCTCGCCTCGAACGCGCCCTGAGCCGTGATCAGCGCGAGCTGGGCAAGCGCCTGGCTGGCCTGCGTCGGCGTCTCAAGGAAGGCAAGCCGGTCGATCGTGCCATCAACGATATCGAGAGCCGCCTCGAGGCGAGCATCGCCCAGCGTGCCGCGCGCGAGACGGCGCTGGCGCGCTGGCAGACACCGGCCGCACTCAACTATCCGCCGGAGCTGCCGGTGGTGGAGCGTCGCGAGGACATCCTCGCCGCGCTCGCCGAGCATCAGATCGTGGTGGTCGCCGGTGAGACCGGCTCGGGCAAGACCACCCAGCTGCCCAAGCTGTGTCTGGAGATGGGACTGGGGCGCAATGGTCTGATCGGCCACACCCAGCCACGCCGGCTGGCGGCGCGCTCGGTGGCGGCGCGTCTGGCCGAGGAGCTCGAGACGACCCTCGGCGAGACGGTCGGCTATCAGGTGCGCTTCAACGACACCACTGGCCCGTCGACGCTGATCAAGCTGATGACCGACGGTATCCTGCTGGCGGAAACCCAGCATGATCCGGACCTGAGCCGCTACGAGGCGATCATCATCGATGAGGCCCACGAGCGCAGTCTGAACATCGACTTCCTGCTCGGCTATCTCAAGCGCCTCACCGCGCGTCGTCCGGACCTCAAGATCATCATCACCTCGGCGACCATCGACGTGGAGCGCTTCAGTCAGCACTTCGCGGCCCAGGATGGCACGCCGGCGCCCATCGTCTCGGTCAGCGGGCGCAACTTCCCGGTCGAGACCCAGTACCTGCCGCTGGTGCGCGATGCCGAGGATGAGGAAGACCTCAGCCTGCAGGAAGGTATCCTGCGCGCGGTGGAAGAGCTGTCGCTGATCGAGCGCGAGAAGGGCTGGATGCAGGGCCCGCGTGACGTGCTGATCTTCCTGCCCGGCGAGCGCGAGATCCGCGCCACCGCGGATACCCTGCGTCGCGCCCAGCTGCGCGATACCGAGGTATTGCCGCTGTACGCGCGGCTCTCGAACGAAGAGCAGAATCGCGTCTTCCAGCCGCATCGTGGCCGGCGCATCGTGCTGGCCACCAACGTCGCCGAGACCTCGCTGACCGTGCCGGGCATCCGCTACGTGATCGACCCGGGGCTGGTGCGCATCAGTCGTTACAGCTATCGCTCCAAGATCCAGCGACTGCCGGTGGAACCGATCAGTCAGGCCAGCGCCAATCAGCGCAAGGGCCGCTGCGGGCGTATCGCCGAAGGCCTGTGCATCCGTCTCTACAGCGAGGAGGATTTCCTCGCGCGCCCGGAATACACCGAGCCGGAAATTCAGCGCACCAATCTGGCCTCGGTCATTCTGTCGATGCTGTCGCTCAAGCTGGGCGACATCGAGAAGTTTCCCTTCGTCGATGCGCCGGATTCGCGCTTCGTCACCGATGGTTTCCGCCTGCTGCGCGAACTGGGCGCGGTGGATGAGCACAACCGCCTGAGTCGTGATGGTCGCACCCTGGCACGTCTGCCCATCGACCCGCGTCTGGCGCGCATGGTGCTGGAAGGCGCCTCGCGCGGCTGTCTGCGTGAAGTGCTGATCATCGTCAGTGCACTGTCAATCCAGGACCCGCGCGAGCGTCCCGCCGACAAGCGCCAGCAGGCGGATCAGATTCACCACGAGTGGGACGATGACAGCTCCGATTTCGTCAGCTGGCTGAATCTGTGGGAAGGCTTCGAGCTGGCGCGTGATGCCCTGGGCGCCAACCCGCTGCGTCGCTGGTGCAAGGCGCGCTTCCTCAACTATCTGCGTCTGCGCGAGTGGCATGACACCTTCCGTCAGCTCAAGCAGCTGACGCGGGATCTCGGGCTGGAGATGACCAGCAGCCAGCACGAGCGCGACGCCGAGGCACAGGCCGAGGTCACCGCGCGGGTACTGGCGTCTCCGGGCCAGGGCCGTCGTCCGTCGGTGGCCATTGATCATGAAGCCCTGCATCGTGCGCTGTTGACCGGGCTGCTCTCCAATCTCGGCCTCAAGCAGGAAAATCGCGAGTATCTCGGGGCGCGCAACCGACGCTTCTTCGTGCATCCGGGCTCCGGTGTGGCCAAGAAGTCGCCCAAGTGGGTGATGGCGGCCGAAATGGTCGAGACCACCAGGCTATACGCGCGACAGGTCGCGGCGATCAAGCCCGAGTGGGTCGAGCCGCTGGCCGAGCATCTGGTCAAGCGCAGCTACAGCGAGCCGCACTGGGAGATGAAGCGTGCCCAGGTGGTCGCCAGTGAGCAGGTCACGCTGTTCGGCCTGCCCATCGTCACCGCGCGCAAGGTGCATTACGGCCCGCTGGCGCCACAGGAATCCCGCGAGCTGTTCATCCGCCGGGCGCTGGTCGAGGGTGAATTCCAGACCCGCGCGCCATTCTTCGCCCACAATCGTGGCCTGATGGAGGAAGTCGGGGAGCTTGAGGATCGTGCGCGCCGGCGTGACATTCTCGTCGATGAGGAGACGCTGTTCGCCTTCTATGCCGAGCGGATTCCGGAAGGCATCTACAACGGGCGCGGCTTCGACAAGTGGCGCAAGGATGCCGAGCGCGACAATCCGAATGTCCTGCATCTGGATCTCGATGATCTGATGGCGCGCGATGCCGAGGAAGTCACCGCTGCACGCTATCCCGAGCAGCTGCATCACAATGGTGTCGCCTATCCGCTGAGCTATCACTTCGCACCCGGCGCGGTGGATGACGGCGTGACCATGACGGTCCCGGCGGCGATGCTCTCCCAGCTGCCGCGCTATCGCATCGAGTGGCTGGTGCCGGGGCTGCTGCGGGACAAGGCCATCGGCCTGATGAAATCGCTGCCCAAGCAGTATCGCAAGCAGGTGGTGCCGATTCCCAACTGGGTCGATGCCGCGCTTGAGGCGTTGACCCCGGACGACGTGCCGCTGACCGACGCGCTGGCCGAGTTCATGCGCGTCAAGACTGGCCTGCGCCTGCCGTCGGATGCCTGGGCGCCGGAGACGCTGGAGCCGCACCTGAACATGAACCTGCGCATCGTCGATCAGGACGGCAAGGTGCTGGGGGAGGGGCGTGATCTTGAAGTGCTCGAGGCGCGTTTCAAGGACTCGGCGGCCGCCGCGGCACGCGCCATGGCCAGTCGCAGCCGCGATGCCGACAGTGAAGTGCTGGAAGACCTGCCGGAGGCGCCGATCGCGACCTCCCACAGCACAACCCAGGCAGGCATTCGGGTCGAGGCCTATCCGGCGCTGGTGGTGAAGCCGTCGGTGCCCGCTGAGGGCGGCATGAGTGCCAAGGAACGCAAGCTGGCACGCAAGACCGGCAGAAACAGTGCACCGTCAAGTCACTCGCCCGCGAATGCTGCCGCCTCAAGCGAGCAGCAGCTGAGCGTGGAGCTGTTCGATCATCCGGCCAAGGCCGCCGCCGCGCATCGTGATGGCATCACGCGTCTGGCGATGGCGCGCCTGCCGGATCAAGTGCGCTATCTGGACCGGGAGTTCAAGGCACTGGAGCGCTGCGCGCTGCTGTTCGCCAAGGTCGGCACGCGTCGCCAGCTGGCGGATGACTTCCTCTACAGCGTCTTCGAGCAGGTGATGGCCGTCGAGCCGCTGCCGCGTTCGCGCGGTGAGTTGCAGGCGCGTCTGGATGACAAGCGGG
Source organism: Cobetia sp. 5-11-6-3 (assembly GCF_013374055.1). Lineage (NCBI taxonomy): Bacteria > Pseudomonadati > Pseudomonadota > Gammaproteobacteria > Oceanospirillales > Halomonadaceae > Cobetia > Cobetia sp. 5-11-6-3. The sequence goes on from NZ_BLWJ01000002.1 coordinate 440,339, forward strand.
CCGAGCTGGTGCCCCACGCCGAAGCACTGATCAAGCCGTTGGAGGCCGCGCTCACGCAGCATCTTGAGCTTTCCAAGCGCCTCAAGGGCAAGATCGACTTCTCGATGGCGCTGGTGGTGGCAGACCTCAAGGCCCAGCAGGCCCGCCTGGTGCACCCGGGCTTCCTCCAGGAGGCGGGTGCCTGGCTGCATCAGCTGCCACGCTATGTGGAGGCGATGCTGATCCGCCTCGACAAGGCCCCGCGTGAGCGCATGCGTGATCAACGTGACATGGAGGCGGTCAAGAGCTTCGAGACACGCCTTGATGCCCGCCTGAGCAAGGCCCGCGAGCAGGGCCTGCCCGATGCGGAGCTGGAGGAGTTCGGCTGGTGGTTGCAGGAGCTGCGCGTCTCATTGTTCGCCCAGCAGCTCGGCACGCTGGAGACCGTCTCCCCCAAGCGGCTGGAGAAGCGCTGGCAGGAATTGATGGCGCGGCGCTGAGTCGAGCCGCCATCCGCTTGCGTGACTGCTGCGTGGAGGCGTGATGCTCGCGTATGGCTCAAGCTGCATACAGAGAAAGCTGTTTAAGAGACGGCTGTTATCACGGGACGGATGCCAGGTTCAGGCGTCCGCCTGGCGCGAGACAGCGTACACTGAAGACAAGGGGGTGACGCTGTCTCGCTGCCGGCGCGGACCTAGAGGCTCGGCATTCGCCGCATGGGATGTCAGCCGCGACGTCACCCGATCAATCGGTGGTCTCCGACGAGAGGCCACTGTCAGGAGTGGATGCATGCCCAACAACGACAATCAGCACGCTGCCGACCCTCGCGCCACCACGGCGGAGCGCCAGCTGGACGCCACTGGCAATCACCGCGTGCTGATCACCGGCACCGGCCTCTACACGCCGGAACATGCCGTCAGCAACGAGGCGCTGGTCGCCTCCTTCAATGCCTGGGTGGCGGCGGACAACGCCGCCAATGCCGAGGCCATCGCTCGGGGCGAGCGCGAGCCGCGTACCGAGTCCAGCGCTGAATTCATCGTCAAGGCCTCGGGTATCCACAGCCGCTACGTGCTGGATGCCGAGGGCATTCTCGACCCTGAGCGCATGCGCCCGCGGCTGCCTGCGCGCGACAATGCTCAACCCTCTGTGCAGTGCGAGATGGGCGTGGCGGCCGCGCGTGAGGCGCTGGCCGCGGCGGGCGTGAAGGCCGAGGAACTTGATCTGGTCATCGTGGCCTGCTCCAATCTCGAGCGCCCCTATCCGGCCGTGGCGGTGGAGCTGCAGGCGGCGCTCGAGGCCGGTGGCTATGCCTTCGACATGAACGTGGCGTGCAGCTCCGCCACCTTCGGGATCGAGACCGCGGCCAACGCCATCCGCAGTGGCAGCGCGCAGCGGGTGTTGATGGTCAATCCCGAGATCTGCAGTGCGCATCTGAATTTCCGTGATCGCGACAGTCACTTCATCTTCGGCGATGCCTGCACGGCCGTGGTGCTGGAAGCGGCGGATGTCGCCACGCGCACCGATGGCTTCGAGGTGCTCGGTACGCGACTGGTGACCCGTTTCTCCAACGCGATACGCAACAATTTCGGCTTCCTCAATCGCACCGCGGTGCTTGAGGATGATGTGGCATCTGCCACGACGCTGGACAGCGCCACGCACCGTGAACAGGCCGATGACAAGCTGTTCATCCAGGAAGGTCGGCGCGTCTTCCGCGAAGTCTGCCCGATGGTGGCCGAGCTGATCACCACGCATCTGGGCGAGCTCGAGGCCGATGGCGGTGATCTTGATCGCATGTGGCTGCACCAGGCCAATCGCCACATGAACGACATGATCGCTCGTCGCGTGCTGGGGCGTGATCCGTCGAGCGAGGAAGCGCCGATCATTCTCGACCGCTATGCCAATACCAGCTCGGCGGGGTCGGTGATCGCCTTCCATCTGCATCATGCGGATCTGCCCGCTGGCAGCCTGGGTGTGCTTTGCTCCTTCGGCGCCGGCTACAGTGCGGGAAGCGTGCTGCTGAAACGCTGTGGATGATACGCGCTGATGGCGTGCTTGAGCGGATGGCGCACTGGCTCCTGGCGTGAGCGGAACGTATAAAGAAGACCGGACCTGACAGCCATGGATGTGGCAAGGACCGCTGCAGGATTCCAACAGACTTACAGGTGATGCGATGCACATGATCAAGACTTCCCTGCCGGCACTGCTGGCCATGTCTCTGCTGGCCGGTTGTGCCAGTACAGGTGACAGCGAGCCGAATCCCCAGGACCCGTGGGAGGGCTTCAACCGCAACGTCTACACCTTCAATGACACCCTGGATCGCTATGCGCTCAAGCCGGTGGCTCAGGGCTACGATTACGTGACGCCGGAGCTGGTTCAGGATGGCGTGGGCAACTTCTTCTCCAACCTCGGGGAAGTGCGCACCATGTTCAACTCGGTGCTGCAGTGGAAGTGGGCGAATGCCGGGATTTCCACGGGGCGCCTGCTGCTCAATTCCACCGTCGGTATCGGCGGGCTGTTCGATCCGGCCAGCGAGCTTGGCTGGACGGTCGACGAGGAAGATTTCGGTCAGACACTTGCCGTGTGGGGCGCCGGCCAGGGGCCTTACCTCATGTTGCCGCTGTTCGGTCCGAGCACGCTGCGTGACACTGCCGGCATGCCGGTGGATTACTTCAATGATCCGATCAACTACCTCGAGGAAGACAAGGTGCGCTATGGCCTGAAAGCACTGGATCTCGTCGATACCCGTGCCGGTCTGCTCGAGCAGGAGAAGTTGATTCAGGGAGATCGCTACAGCTTCATCCGCGATGCCTATCTGCAGCGTCGCAACTTCGAGATCAACGATGGCAAGCTCGGGGATGATCCCTTCGCCAGCGACAGTTTCGATGATGCGGATCTCGATGGTGCCTTTGCACCGGAAGATGACAGCCAGTAAGGGCTGCCGAGTGTCCTGGCGGCACGTCGAGGCACGCGGATAGCGCGATGGCGAGGCGCCAGGGTCTGGCAGTGGATTGCGGCACGGGACGGGCATGAGAGGTTGGCATGGCGGATGAGCAAGGCAAGCGTCTGTTGATCGGTCTGATCGATCTGGTCGGTTCGCGGCGTGATGCGCTGGCGACGCTGTTGACGGATGAGCGTTGCGCAGTGGCGGCCTGTGACAGCATTGCAACGCTGCCCAGTGGGGTCGCGGTGGTGGTGGCGCATGTCGAGGCCGTGGCCAGTCAGGAGTGGGCGCGTCTCGCCGAGTGCCTGCCCACGGTGGTCGTGGCCGAGAGTCGTGGCGATGAATGCCTGTTGCCCGCGGTGGAGGCGGGGCTGGTGGATTATCTGATCGCCCCGCGTGAGCATGGCTCGGTGTTGCGCAGTCTGCTCAAGCGGGCGGCGGAGCATCACCAGCTCGCGCATGAACACGCCAAGGCCCGGGCGCGCCTCGAGGAGCTCAATGAGCATCTCGAGACGCATCTGGCGATGCTGCGTCAGGACCAGCTGGCCGGTGGGCAGATCCAGCAACGCTTGTTGCCGGAAAGTGGGCAGAGAATCAATGGCATCCGCTATGACTATTGCCTGTCGCCCTCGTTGTATCTGTCGGGAGATTTTCTCGAGTATCAGGCGATCGATGAGCGTTTCAGTCTGTTCTATTTCGCCGATGTCTCCGGGCATGGGGCGTCTTCGGCCTTCGTGACGGTGCTGCTCAAGCTATTGTTCGCGCGTGCGATTCGCCACTGGGAGGAACATACGCCGGAAACCTTCGGTCCTGAATGGTTGGCGTTGCTCAACCGTGAGCTGCTGGACAGTGGCATCGGCAAGCACGCGACCGTGCTGTGCGGTGTGATTGACCGTGAAGCGGCCACGCTGCATTACACCCTGGGGGCCCAGCTGCCGATGCCGGTCCTGGTGACTCCGGAGGGTGGGATTCAGGTACTGGAAGGCAGCGGGCGCCCGGTAGGCCTCTTCCCAGGCACCCGCTATCCGGCGTATCGTGTGGCGCTTCCCGCGCGTTTCCGCCTGTGGCTGGCCAGTGATGGTGTGCTGGAGTGCCTGCCGGGCGAGGCGCTGGAGGAACGAACTCAAGCACTGCATCAACGGATACTGAGCAGTGAGGATGTGCAGGGATTGCGCCGCGGTCTGGCACTGGATGGTGAGCTGCCGGATGACCTTACCCTGATGACGCTGACAGGATTCCATGATGGATGAAGGACGTATCCAGGCCGTGTTCGATGACGGCCTGTTCGTGCTCAAGCTGTCGGGTGACGTACGCCTGACACTGTGTGCCACGCTGGACCAGCAGGTTCAACGCGTGGCAGCGGTCGATGGTCTGGAAAGCGTGATCATCGATCTGCGCGAAGCCACCAACATTGACTCCACTGCACTGGGCTTTCTGGCCAAGCTGGCACTGGCCGTGCGGGATCGTCTGATCCTGCCGGCCCAGGTGGTAGCGGCTCACCCTGATGTGATGACCATGCTCAAGGTCATGGGGTTCGATGAGGTGGCCAGTGTCGTGGATGCCAGTCAGCTGGCGGAGGCGGAGCAGGCCGAGCTGGACAGCTCGGGCTGTGATGACGCCACGGCGGAGGTGCCGGTCGAGGGTGGGGCAGAGGCCTCGGCGAGTCAGGAGCAGGCACTGCGCGGCCGTATTCTCGAGGCGCATCGTCTGTTGATGTGTCTCAATGGCCACAATCGCCTGCAGTTCCAGCCCTTGATCGAGCTTCTGGAGAGCGAGGAGCAGCGCCAGCCGCATTGACGATGCGGGGTGTCGCCTGAACGCAAGAGCGCCTGCCGTGATTCACGGCAGGCGCTCTTCGTTGCTGCGCCAGAAACACGCCCTTGCTCGACAAGGGCGTGTTCTCGACGTCATGCTCAGTGGCTGCGCAGTTCGGCCAGCAGTGACTCGAGCTTGCGCTGATCCGCCATGAACTTGCGGATGCCTTCGCCCAGCTTCTCGGTGGCCATGGCATCTTCGTTCATGTCCCAGCGGAAGTTGGACTCGGTCAGCACTTCCGGCACGTTGCGCTCGGCATCGGCGGCCTGCAGACGACGCGCCAGCGGGCCCGTGCTTTCGGCCAGCTCACCCAGCAGCGCCGGAGAGATGGTCAGGCGGTCGCAACCGGCCAGGGCTTCGATTTCCCCGGTGTTGCGGAAGCTGGCGCCCATCACGATGGTCTTGTAGCCGTGACCCTTGTAGTGCTCGTAGATGGCCTTGACGGACTTCACGCCCGGGTCGTTGTCGCCGCTGAAATCGGCATCCGGCTGGTTGGCCTTGTGCCAGTCGAGGATACGGCCGACGAAGGGCGAGATCAGCGTCACGCCGGCATCGGCGCAGGCCTGGGCCTGGGCGAAGCTGAACAGCAGCGTCAGGTTGGTACGGATGCCTTCACGCTCGAGCTTCTCGGCGGCACGAATGCCTTCCCAGGTGGAGGCGGTCTTGATCAGGATGCGCTCCTGACCGACGCCATTGGCGGCGTAGCGCTCGATGATGCGATGCGCGCGACGGATGGTCTCGTCGGCATCGAAGGACAGGCGGGCGCTGACTTCGGTGGAGACATAGCCCGGTACCAGACCGGCGATCTCGGTGCCGATATCCACGGCCACGGCGTCCACGGCATCGTCGATGTCGGTGGCCTTGCGCGCGACCTCGGTCAGGCGCTCGCGACGCGACGGGTCCTGGGCGGCCTGCAGGATCAGCGACGGGTTGGTGGTAGCATCTGTGGGCGCGAAGCGACGAATCGCCTCGAGGTCACCGGTGTCGGCGACAACGGTGGTCATGTCCTTGAGTTGGGAGAGCTTGTCCTGTGCCATGCAAGAGTTTCCTGTACTGAGCGCGGGTCGTCCGATGACGACCTTCATGAAAAGGGAAGACGTGAAGGTCTGGGCTACGAAGCGGGAACGACATGGCCAGAGCCTCGACGATGATACTCCATCGGCCGTACCGCGGGGATGTCGTCGCTGTCGGTGTGAACATGATCACATGGATGTGACAACTTCTTCACGTTCGTTACCTCAACTGTATCAATTGTATGGCGGCGCGCCCACTGTCGCGGTCTACCGGCAGACGTGTCCGCTCATGCCTGCGACAGGCTGGCACCGAGGTGTCGGGGACCCAAGGAAGGTGAGGGAGCCGGTGAGCGGGCCGATGCCGGCACCTGGGTCCATGACGTGCCGCATCGTGAAGGATTCTTCAGCAGGCGCATGATCGCGCCGTTATCGTGAAACTCTCGGGAGGGGATGTGGACAAGCGTCAAACCCGTCAGCTGGCCTTGCTGGTCGCTGCCAACACCGCACTGGCCCCCTTGGCCATCGATGCCTATCTGCCGGCATTGCCGGCCATGGCGGAAGCGCTCGACACCAGCGTCCATCATACGGAGCTGTCACTGTCGATCTTCCTGCTCGGCTTCTCGCTGGGGCAGTTGATCTTCGGGCCGCTGTCGGACCGCATCGGCCGCAAGCCGGTGTTGCTCTCCGGGATCTTCGTCTTCCTGCTGGCGAGTCTGGCGATCACCCAGGTCGACAGTCTCGAAGGCCTCTATGCGTTGCGATTCGTGCAGGCGCTGGGCGGCGGGGCCTCGGTGGTGAATTCCTCGGCGATCGTGCGTGACTGCTTCAGCGGGCGCGAGGCGGCCAAGGTGCTCTCGACCGTCGCGGTGATCATGATGCTGGCACCGCTGATCGCCCCGGCGATCGGCAGTCTGCTGCTGGGCTTGGCGGGCTGGTGGCTGATCTTCGCCTTCCTGGCCGCCTATGCCGCCTTCCTGCTGGTCGTGCTACCTTTCCGGCTGCCGGAGACACGCCGCCATCGCGAAGCGGATGAGCCTCCGGCCAGCATCGCGCAGGTCGCTCGCGATTATGTCAGCGTGATGCGTCATGGCCCGGCGATGGGCTATGCCATTACCCAGGCGATGGGCTTCGGTGGCATGTTCGCCTTCATCACCGCCTCCCCGTATGTCTACATGGAGCACTTCGGTGTCACCGCCTCCTGGTACCCGGCGCTGTTCGGGGCCAACATCCTGTTCATGTTCACCGCCAATCGCCTCAACGTGCGCCTGCTGTCACGCATGTCGCCTCCACGGCTGCTGCGCATCGGGATCGGTATCCAGCTGCTCGCGGCCTGTCTGCTGGTGCTGGCATTGGCGCTGGGGCTGGATCATCTGGCGCTGATGGCACCCTTGCTGATGCTCTTCGTCGGGGCCAACGGCATGGTCGCTCCCAATGCGATTTCTTCCGCGCTCGAGTACTTCCCCCGTATCAGCGCCACCGCCAACGCCCTGATCGGCAGCCTGCAATTCGCCAGTGGTGCCTTGATCGGCATGCTGATCGCAGGGCTGGCGCTGGACAGCCTGTGGCCGATGATCCTCGGCATGCTGGGCACGGCGCTGGTCAGCAATATCCTGCTGCGCGTGCTGGCGGGGCGTCGCGCCCTGGCGCGTCATGCCGCCCCCTCGGACTGAGGGTCATTGATCACACGGCGACTCGCGATGACTGTCACACGGTTGTCATGAATGCTTGGCAAAGTGCTCCTCGTAGACAAGAAGCCAACCTCAAGGCTCATTCTTTTCGCAAGGAGTTTCAGGCATGAAGGCGTTCCTCAAGTCAGGTCTCGCAGTCGCTGTTCTCGCCGCATCCGTCGGTGCAGCAGAAGCCCGTGAACAGCTGCGCATCGTCGGCTCTTCCACGGTCTATCCGTTCTCCAGCTATGTGGCGGAAGAGCTGGGTGCCACCAGCGACTTCCCGACGCCGGTCATCGAGTCCACCGGTTCCGGTGGCGGCATGAAGCTGTTCTGTGAAGGGGTCGGGGACAGCACGCCGGACATCACCAACGCTTCCCGCCGCATGAAGACGTCCGAGTTCGAGCGCTGTGAAGAGAATGGCGTGACCGACATCACCGAAGCGATGATCGGCTTCGATGGCATCGCCTTCGCTCAGGCGGTCGGTGATGGCGACATCAACCTGACGCGTGAGCAGATCACCCTGGCGGTCGCCGCTCAGGTGCCGGTCGATGGCAAGCTGGTCGACAACCCCTACACCAAGTGGTCCGAGATCGATTCCTCCCTGCCGGATCGCAAGATCACCGTCTATGGTCCGCCTTCCACGTCCGGTACGCGTGATGCCTTCGAAGAGCTGGTGATGGAAGTCTCCACCGAAGAGATGGAAGGCTACGGCGGTGAGGGTTACACCAACATCCGTCAGGACGGCCACTACATCGCGGCGGGTGAGAACGACAACCTGATCATCCAGAAACTGGTCGAGAACACCGATGCCTTCGGTATCTTCGGCTACTCCTTCCTGGAAGAGAACGCCGACAAGGTCGTCGGTGCCTCCATCGATGGCGTCCTGCCGGAAGCCGATGCCATCTCCTCCGGTGAGTACCCGGTGTCCCGCTCGCTGTTCTACTACGTGAAGAACCAGCACAAGGATGACGTGCCGGCGCAGCAGGCCTACAACGACCTGTTCATGAGCGAGAAGATGATCGGTGAGCTGGGCTACCTGAAGGGCATCGGCCTGATTCCCTTGCCCAAGGAGGAGCGTGAAGCCCTGCGTGAGCAGGTGAAGAACCGCACCAAGCTGACCCTGGCTGACCTCAAGAAGTAACTGACGCAGCTGACCCACGACGCGGCCGGTTGCCATTGGCAGCCGGCCCGTTTGCATGACGGTCCGCAGGGATATCGGACAGGCAAGTTGCCTTCACTTTGCGGATAACGCGACTCCGGGACTCGAAAGATGCAGACTCAGCAGATCTTTCTCTTCTTCATTGGCATCGTGGCGCTGTCTGGCCTGATTGCCTTCTTCGTCGGCCGAGGCAAGGCGCAGAAGGTGCGTGCCAGCGGGGCAGAAATGTACGCCCAGCCGGATCAATACGGTTGGTTCACCGCCATCTCCTGTGCCGGCCCGGCACTGCTGGTCGGACTGGCCGCCGTACTGGCGATCGCCACGGCCGGGGTATCCATCGAGGGCGCCGAGCTGCTGGCTGCCAGCCTCGTCGTCGCAGGTGTCGGCATGCTCATCGGTCTGGCGCTGGTGAAGCCTGATTTTCACGCGCGCAATGCGATCGAGACATTGATTCGTTATGTGCTGATCGGGGCGGCGATGATCTCCATCGTCACGACGTTCGGCATTCTGGCTTCCATCATCTTCGAAGCCATCCGCTTCTTCCAGATGGAAAGCTTCTGGACCTTCATCACCGGCACCACCTGGGACCCGGGCAACAGCTTCCAGCTGGCAGCCGGCCGTGGCGAGGGCGTCGAGAGCACCGCCAACTTCGGGGCGGTTCCGCTGTTCGCCGGTACCTTCATGATCACCCTGATCGCCATGCTGGTGGCCATTCCCATCGGCCTGCTGGCAGCGGTCTACATGTCGGAATTCGCCCCGGAGCGCGTGCGTACCGTGGCCAAGCCGGTGCTGGAAGTGCTCGCCGGCATCCCGACCGTCGTCTATGGCTTCTTCGCCGCCATCACCGTGGCACCGCTGATCGTCGACATCTTCTCGCCGCTGGGTATCGAGGCGTCCTACAACAATGCTCTGGCGCCGGGACTGGTCATGGGCATCATGATCATCCCCTTCATCTCCTCACTGTCGGATGACGTCATCACCTCCGTGCCGGACACCATGCGTCAGGGGTCTCTGGCGCTGGGCATGACCCAGGGCGAGACCATCCGCAATGTCATCCTGCCGGCCGCGCTGCCGGGAATCATCTCGGCGTCACTGCTGGCCATGTCGCGTGCGCTGGGCGAGACGATGATCGTGGTGATGGCGGCGGGCATGCGTCCGAATCTGACCGCCAATCCGCTGGAAGACATGACCACCGTGACGGTGCGTATCGTTGCCGCGCTGACGGGAGACCAGGAATTCGCGAGTGCCGAGACATTGTCCGCCTTCGCGCTGGGTCTGGTGCTGTTCGTCGTCACCTTGCTGCTGAACATGGTCTCGGTGGTTCTCATCCGCCGCTTCCGTGAGAAGTACAGCGCCAACAATCTGTGAGGCCGAGACAAGACATGAGCCATTCCTTCGACGATATCTCGGCCCAGCTCAAGGGCCGTCATCGCCGCACTCAGCGCCTGAAGTACATGTCCATGGCGGCGCTGGCCCTGGCGGCAACCTTCCTGGTGGTGTTCATCGGCGACATGCTGATGCGCGGCTATCCGGCCTTCCAGCAGGCGGAGCTCAAGGTGCCGGTCACCTACAGCGAGCAGTCACGCGAGATTCCGCTCGCGGCGGTGGAAGAGGATGTGCGTGAGCTGGTCAGCCGCGGCTGGCTGCGTCAGCTGCCACGCGAGATGAAGGCCAACCCGGAGCTGCTGGGCCAGACCCTCGAGACCTGGGTGATCGCGGACGACCGGGTGGATCAGTACCTCAAGGGCCACAAGGCGCATCTCAAGCCCAAGCAGATCGCCGTACTGGATCGCATGGTCGAGAACGGCACGGCCGAGCTCAAGTTCAACATCAACTTCTTCACCACCGGTGATTCCAAGATGCCGGAATATGCCGGTATCTGGTCGGCGGCGATGGGCACGATCCTGACGTTGCTGGTCACTCTGGCCTTCGCCTTCCCGGTCGGCGTGCTGACCGCGGTCTACCTGGAGGAGTTCGCGCCGGACAATCGCCTCACCCAGGCGATCGAGATCAACATCAACAATCTGGCGGCGGTGCCGTCGATCCTGTTCGGTCTGCTGGGCCTGGCGATCTTCATCAACTTCTTCGGCATGCCGCGCTCGTCCCCGCTGGTCGGTGGTCTGACGCTGGGGCTGATGACGCTGCCGGTGATCATCATCACCACCCGCTCCGCGCTGCGCAGCGTACCCGACACCATTCGTCAGGCAGCCTTCGGCGTTGGTTGCTCGCGCTGGCAGGTCGTGCGGGATCACGTTCTGCCGCTGTCATTGCCGGGTATCCTGACGGGTTCCATCATCGGTCTGGCGCAGGCGATGGGGGAAACCGCTCCCTTGATCATCGTCGGCATGGTGGCCTTCATTCCGGATGCACCGACCTCCATCACCCAGGCGGCCACCGTGCTGCCGGCCCAGATCTTCACCTGGGCAGGTGAGCCGGAACAGGCCTACGTCGAGCGGACTGCGGCGGGCATCCTGGTGCTGCTGTCAGTGCTGATCTTCCTCAACGCCGCAGCCGTCATGCTGCGCAAGAAATTCGAGCGTCGCTGGTAGGTCGGTGGATCACGTCCCGCCGAGGCGGGACGCACGACATGACCAGACCCACGACTGAACAAGGAATACGAGACATGAACAGCACCGTCGCCACCCCCGCCAAGCCTGTCGCCATGGCACGCCCCGGCACACCGATCGTGACCAACGAAGAGGCCAATCATGAGCTGGCCATCCGTGTGGAAGACCTCAACCTGTGGTACGGCGAGAAGCAGGCGCTGAAGAACATCAACATCGACATCTTCCAGAAGAATGTCACCGCGTTGATCGGGCCGTCCGGGTGCGGCAAGTCGACCTTCCTGCGCTGCCTGAATCGCATGAATGACCTGATCCGCAGCGTGCGCATCGAGGGTCTGGTCGAGATGGACGGGCGTGACGTCAATGCCCGCAACATGGATGAAGTGGCACTGCGTCGCCGTGTCGGCATGGTGTTCCAGAAGCCGAACCCGTTCCCCAAGTCCATCTATGACAACATCGCCTATGCGCCGACCATGCACGACCTGGTCAGCCGTCGTGCCGACAAGGATGATCTGGTCGAGAGCGCGCTGCGTGATGCCGGCCTGTGGGAAGAGGTGAAGGACATTCTGGATCAGCCGGGCACCTCGCTGTCCGGTGGTCAGCAGCAGCGCCTGTGCATCGCGCGTGCGATCGCGGTCAAGCCGGACGTCATCCTGATGGATGAGCCGACCTCGGCGCTGGACCCGATTTCCACCGCGACCATCGAAGACCTGATGGACAAGCTGAAGACCCAGTTCTCCATCGTGACCGTGACCCACAACATGCAGCAGGCGGCGCGTGTCGCCGATTACACCGCCTTCTTCCACATGGGCGAGCTGATTGAGTACAACGACACCAAGACGATGTTCTCCAATCCGCACACCAAGAAGGCCGAGGACTACATCACCGGTCGCTACGGCTGAGGACTGGCGCCATCTCGGCGCGAATGGTTCCCGAAGATGGCAGAAGGCCCGGATCATGGATCCGGGCCTTCTGCCGTGTCAGACGTGCTGGAACGCGAAGTTGTCTCAGCCCCCGTTCCCGGCTCAGCCTTCCAGCTCGACGGCGATCGCGGTGGCCTCACCGCCGCCGATGCACAGTGCCGCGATGCCGCGCTTCTTGCCGCGCCGTTCCAGCGCATTGATCAGGGTGACGATGATGCGTGATCCGGTGGAGCCCACCGGGTGACCCTGGGCGCAGGCTCCCCCGAAGACATTGACCTTGTCGTGCGGGATGTCGTGGGCATCCATCGCCAGCAGTGTCACCACGGCGAAGGCCTCGTTGATCTCGAACAGATCGACATCCTCGGTGGTCCACTCCAGTCGCTTCATCAGCGAATCGATGGCCCCGATGGGGGCCAGCGTGAATTCGCTGGGGTGCTGGGAGTGGGTGCTGTGACCGACGATGCGGGCCTTGACGGCCAGGCCACGATGCTCGGCTTCATCACGTCGGGTCAGCACCAGGGCCGAGGCACCGTCAGAGATGGAGCTGGCATTGGCGGCAGTGATGGTGCCGTCCTTGGCAAATACCGGACGCAGCGTGGGAATCTTGTCGAGGTTGGCCTGGAAGGGTTGTTCATCCTGCTCGACGAGACTCTCGCCCTTGCGACTCTTGACCGTCACCGGCGCGATTTCCGGGGCGATGTCGCCGGCCTCGGTGGCGGCCATGGCGCGCTTGAGTGATTCGATGGCGAAGTCATCCATGCGCTGACGATCGTAGCCACGCGCATCGGCCACTTCCTGGGCGAACACGCCCATCAGCTTGCCGGTCTCGGCGTCTTCCAGGCCATCGAAGAACATGTGGTCCTTCAGTTCTCCATGTCCGAGGCGATAGCCGCCGCGTGCCTGGGTGAGCAGGTGCGGGGCATTGGACATCGATTCCATGCCACCCGCCAGCATGATGCGGTTGGTGCCGGCACGGATCAGGTCGTGCGCGAGCATGGTAGCTTTCATGCCGGAACCGCACAGCTTGTTGATGGTGGTCGCGCCGATGTTGTCCGGGACTCCGGCCTGGCGCATGGCCTGACGTGCCGGGCCTTGCTTGACGCCTGCCGGCAGTACGCAGCCGAAGATGCCCTCATCGATATCGGCGGGTGTCAGGCCTGAGCGTTCGATGGCGGCCTTGATGGCCACGGCGGCGAGCTGCGGTGCGCTGAGGCTGGAAAGCGAGCCCTGCAACCCGCCCATCGGCGTGCGCGCCCCGGACAGGATCACGATGTCGTCAGCGGCGGTGGTGGGGCTTGGCGTGGTGCGGGAAGCGGTCGTCATGACGGTCTCCAGTGTCTTGTTATTGGAAGATCACCTGTGGCGTTCGGCGTTGTGATCACTGCGTGGCTGTGCTTTGATCCATTCAATCCCATAAACCAAGCAAGCGCTAGTTATACGATGAATGTAGCCACCGCCTCACCCCGTCGCAAGGAGCTGGTACGCATCGCCGCCCGTCTGTTCGTGGAGGAGGGCTTCGATCGCACCACCGTTCGCATGTTGGCCCAGGAAATGGGCATCAAGTCCGGCAGCCTGTTCCATCACTTCGCTGACAAGCAGGAAATCCTGTGCGCGGTGATCGAGGAGGGCATGTTCAGCGCACTGGCCATCGCGCGTGAGCATCTCGCGCGGCTGGAAGCCGGCTCAGCCCCCGCATCACGGCATCAGCAGGCGCGAGAGCGCTTGCTGGCATTGGCGCGGGCGCATCTGGAAACCCTGCTGACGGACCGCAATGCGCATGTCGTGGCGCTCTACGAATGGCGTCGCCTCGAGCAAGCCTCGCGGGAGCATCTCGTGCATCTGCGTGACGAGTATGAAGCCCTGTGGCGCGACGCCATCGAGGTGGCCGTCGCCGCGGGACTACTCAGGGGAGACGCTCTGCTTCTGCGCCAGTTCATGCTGGGGGCGCTCAACTGGAGCGTACGCTGGTACCGTCCCGAGGGTGAGCGTTCCCCGGATGAGCTGGCCGAGGCGCTGGTCGACAGCCTGTGTCGTCTTCCCTGAGCGAGCGTCCGTTATACGGCGTCTGCTACACAGCGTCCGTTACACGGCGTCCGTTACCCGGCGTCTGCTACACGGCGTCCGTTACACGGCGTCTGCAACTTTCGGCCAGTCGAGCGCCACAATGCTTGCCGCACGACAGGCTTGTCGCTAACTTGACGTTTACGTTAACTGTAGATGACTGACGCCCAGCCATCTCGATCCGCCCCGGAGCGCCACTCAGGAGCCAGTCACGCCATGACGCCAAGCGATACAACAACAAACCGCACGTCACGCGCCGCCTCTGCTGCATATGTCGCTACATCTGCCGCTACATCTGACGAACCTGCGAATTCATCCGCCATGCAACCCGCTGCCAGCCAGACGCTGAGCGAGTATCTGGAACATTTCGACATCGACGCGTTGCGCGATGAACTCCTGACGTCATCCGGGCAAGGGCACATGGGCAATGCCTTTGACGCCTGCATCGGTCGGCACCTGCGCGCCGGGCAGGGCGAGCGCATCGCTCTGGTCCACGAGGATGAGCATGGCAAGGTACGCACGCTCAGCTACGCCGAACTGGATCTCGAGAGTGCTCGGATGGCCACGGCGCTGGCTGCGCAGGGCGTCGGACCCGGCGAGCGCGTGGCCTGCATGCTGTCGCGTACGCCTGAGCTTCTGATCGCGCTGGCCGCCACCTGGCGATTGGGCGCCATCTATCAGCCGCTGTTCACGGCCTTCGGAACGGATGCGCTCGCCTACCGTCTGTCACGCGCCGAGACCAGTGTCGTGATCACCGAGTCCGGTCAGCGTGCCAAGTTCAGGGCGCTTGCGAGCCATCCACCGATCATCTGCGTGCGCGGGGAGGGGGAGGCACTGGATGAGGGGGATCTGGACTGGCAGGCCCTGATGCAAAGCGAGCCCCTGGCGCAACCGCCCGTACAATTGCCGAGTGATGCGCCCTTCCTGCAGATGTTCACCTCCGGCACGGTCGGCAAGCCCAAGGGGGTGGCGGTGGCACTCAATGCGCTGCCGGCCTTCTGGCTCTATCAGCGGCTGGCAGTGGATCTGCGACCCGGCGAGCGCTTCTGGAACATGGCCGACCCCGGTTGGGCCTACGGGCTTTACTACGGGATCACGGCACCTCTGTTGCTGGGTGCCACCACCTACTTCATGCAAGCTCCCTTCAGCGCGCAGGGCGGGCTGGACTTCCTGCAGCGCCACGCCATCGACAACTTCGCGGCGGCGCCCACGGCCTATCGAATGCTCAAGGCCTCCGGGCTCGGGGAGGGGGCCTTCGAGCGCCTGACGCTGCGCGTGGCGAGCTCGGCCGGCGAGCCGCTCAATACCGAGGTGGTGGGCTGGGTCGCCCGTGAGCTTGGCTGCACGGTGATGGATCACTACGGTCAGACCGAAGTCGGCATGGTCTGCTGCAATCATCATGCTCTGGCGCATGAGGTGGTCATCGGCAGCGTCGGCTTCCCCTTGCCCGGCTATCGCCTGGCCGTGCTGGACGCCGAATATCGGGAGCTTGCGCCCGGTGAACCGGGCGTGCTGGCGGTGGATATCGCCAATTCCCCTGCCTATTTCTTCTCCGGCTATACCTGGCAGGAGAAACAGCCCTGTGTCGAAGGCTATTACCTGACCGGGGATGTGGTCGTCGCGGAGCCTGATGGTCGCTTCACCTTCGCCGGCCGTGACGACGACATCATCACCACCTCGGGTTATCGGGTCGGCCCAGCGGATGTCGAGAACGCCATCCTTGCCCATCCCGCCGTCGCGGAGTCCGCGGCGGTCGGCAAGCCGGATGACCTGCGCGGCGAGATCATCAAGGCCTACGTGGTGCTGCGCGACGGACATGTCGGGGATGAAGCCCTCGCCGAGGCAATACGCAGCGAAGTGCGCCAGCGGCTATCAGGCCACAGCTATCCCCGCGAGATCAGCTTCGTGGACAGCCTGCCCAAGACACCCTCGGGCAAGATCCAGCGATTCCTGCTGCGCGCCGAAGCTCGCGAGGAGTGAGACCCGCGGCTGCCGCTTCGCCCCTTGCGGGCTGCCGCAGGATGATCGTCATTGAACGACCCGGCAGCGGATGCGCCGGGTGCCATCTGGAGAGTCATGCATGAAGATTGCCGAGCACTGCTTCCTGATCACGGGTGCCGCCTCCGGCCTGGGGGCTGCCACAGCGGACCGTCTGGTGGCCGCCGGTGGACGCGTCGTACTGGCTGACATCTCCGAGGCCGCACGCGAGCATGCCGCGGCACTCGGTGCGTCGGCACGCTTCTGCCATTGCGATATCACCGATTCCGAGAGCGTGAGCGCGGCGCTGGATGTCGCCGAGCAGAGCTTCGGAGCCCTTCATGGCGTGATCCACTGCGCGGGCGTGGTGAGCGTCGCCAAGCTGGTGGATCGCGAGGGGGCACCGGCGCCGCTGGAAGGGTTCGAGAAGACCCTGGCCATCAATCTGAGCGGTACCTTCAACGTGGCGCGTCTCGCGGCGGCCCGCATGGCGCGCAATGTGGCCGGGGGGGAAGACGGAGAGCGCGGCATCATTCTCAACACCGCTTCGGTCGCGGCCTTCGATGGCCAGATAGGGCAATGTGCCTACAGTGCTTCCAAGGCCGGGGTGGCAGGCATGACCCTGCCGATGGCACGCGAACTGGCGCGTCACGGCATTCGTGTGATGGCGATTGCCCCTGGCGTGTTCGAGACACCGATGATGGCAGGCATTCCGGAGCCTGCTCGCGAGGCGCTGTGCGAGGCCGTTCCGTTTCCCAAGCGCCTGGGGCGGCCCGATGAATTCGCTCGCCTGGCCGAACACATCATCACCAACGGCATGCTCAATGGGGAAGTGATCCGTCTCGACGGCAGCATCCGCATGGCCTGAGCCTGCCGTCTCGCGATCACGCACGACGACCTGAAAGCAAGGAATCTCTGGGGGAGATATTGCTCGACCACATGAGTGGTCGGGCTTTTTTGTGTCCGCGTGCCACCAATGTCTCACGGCCACGATCAAACGATCGCTTGACTGACGATCGGGGTGGCGCTAATTTCAAACGAATGTTTGATAGTGGTCGGGTCGATCCCGCGAAAGGATCCCGCTGCCACGCCCCCATTCATGTGCATAGCCACCATTTCCCGCTTGAAGATGCTCGGAAGTGGCTGTGTCAGGTCATCGCCGCCGCGTCGCGACGGCACAAGGAGTACAGCATGCCGGACTATCAGGCGCCCTTGCGCGATATTCGCTTCGTGATGAATGAGCTGCTCGACTACCCCGCGCATTACGCCCGCCTGCCGGGTGGCGAAGATGCCAGTGATGACATCGTCAGCGCGATTCTCGAGGAAGGGGCACGCTTTGCCAACGAGGTGCTGACGCCGCTCAACCAGTCGGGCGATCTCGAGGGCTGTACCTTCGAGGGGGGAGAGGTGAAGGCGCCGCGTGGCTTCAAGGCCGCCTATCAGCAGTATGTCGAGGGCGGTTGGCCGAGTCTGGCAGCCTCACCGGAGCACGGTGGCCAGGGCCTGCCGCCGTCTCTGGCGATGGTGCTCTCGGAAATGGTCGCCTCCGCCAACCTCTCGTGGGGCATGTATCCGGGGTTGTCACATGGCGCGATGAACGCCCTTGAGCATCATGGCAGCGAGGTGCTCAAGCAGACCTATCTGACCAAGCTGGTCGAAGGCCGCTGGACCGGCACCATGTGCCTGACCGAACCGCACTGTGGCACGGATCTGGGGCTGATCAAGACCCGCGCCGTGCCACTGGATGACGCCGATGGCAGCAAGGGGTACGCCATCAGCGGTACCAAGATCTTCATCTCCGCCGGCGAACACGATCTCTCGGAGAACATCGTGCATCTGGTGCTGGCCAAGTTGCCGGACGCGCCGGAAGGCTCACGCGGCATCTCGCTGTTCGTGGTGCCGAAGTTCCTGCCGGATGCCAGTGGCGAGGCCGGAGAGCGCAACGGTGTCAGCTGTGGCTCCATCGAGCACAAGATGGGCATTCACGGCAACGCGACCTGCGTGATGAACTTCGACTCCGCCACAGGTTTCTTGGTCGGCCCGCCGCACAAGGGGCTGGCCTGCATGTTCACCATGATGAATGCCGCGCGGCTTGGCGTGGGCATCCAGGGCGTGGCGCTGGCCGAGGCCAGCTTCCAGAATGCGCTGAGCTATGCGCGGGACCGTCTGCAGATGCGAGCTCTCTCGGGGGCCAAGGCGCCGGAGAAGGCAGCCGACCCGATCATCGTGCACCCGGACGTACGGCGCATGCTGCTGACCCAGAAGGCCATCGCCGAGGGCGGACGCATGCTGGTGATGTACGCCGCCCAGCTCAATGATCTTGTCGAGAATGCGTCGGACAGCGAAGAGAAGACTCGTGCCGACACGCTGTTGGGCCTGCTGACGCCCATCGTCAAGGCCTTCCTGACCGAGACCGGCTTCGAGGCGACCAACCATGGGGTGCAGGTGTTCGGTGGCCACGGCTTCATCCAGGAGTGGGGCATGGAGCAGTTCGTGCGCGATGCGCGCATCACGCTGCTCTATGAAGGCACCACCGGTATCCAGGCGCTGGACCTGCTGGGACGCAAGATCCTGATGAGCCAGGGCGAGTCGCTCAAGGTCTTCACCAAGGAGATCCACAAGTTCTGTCAGGCCAGCGAAGGCAGCGAATTTTCCTCGCCACTTGCGGAGCTCAACCGCGAATGGGGTGAGCTGACCATGGCGGTGGGCATGGGGGCGATGCAGGACCGCGAGGCGGTCGGTGCTGCCAGTGTCGATTATCTGATGTATGCCGGTTACGTCACGCTGGGCTACCTGTGGGCGCGTGCCGGTGAGACCGCCAGGGCAGCGCTGGCATCTGGCACGGGAGACGCGACCTTCTACCAGGCCAAGCTGGATACCGCACGCTTCTACTTCCAGCGCATCCTGCCGCGTACCCAGGGGCATGCCGCGATGATTCGTGCCGGCGGCGAGACGCTGATGGCACCTGCGGTGGAGGGCTTCGGCAGCGGGTTCGAGATCTGATCTCACGTCCACACGCTGAATTCGGTCTGTTTGTCAGGCAATCATGTGCCTCCAGTCAGTGCGCTCTGACTCGGATTTCTCGGGGAGACTTCGGTCTCCCCTTTTTTGTGGCGGGTCATTCCTGCACGGGGTCGCGCCGGTCTGCAGAACATTCTCTTCTCTTTGTGTCCCGCGCTTGGCTTGTGACGGTCAGACGCCCAAGATAGTCGCAGTGACAGCCTGTCCCGCCCAGTGCGCGGGAGATGACATGCGGGACTCAATTTGCAGTAACTGACAGGATAGGTGGCGCAGGATGCAGGCTAACGATACCCCTGAAGAGGCCGCGCAGGAGTCAGGGCGGTCCTCCCGCTCTGAGCAGGCCTCATCGAGGCCCGAAGTGCCGAGCAGTGAGGGCGGCGACGACGCGCATGACATGATGGTGGGTGAGCCTAGCGGTGTCAGCGAGGGCACTTCCGCCGAGGAGGCCGTGGCACGCATGCAGGTGCCGCGAGACGAGCGTCAGCAGGAAGCGCTGGAGCTTTCCGGGCGTTCTCGCCATGTTCCCAAGGTCCGCAAGGCACTGGAGATCCATCCGCTGCTGGTCGGCATGGCCGCGCTGGTGGTGATCATCGGTGGCCTCAAGATGGCGGCAGACCTGGTGGTCCCCCTGCTGATGGCGGTGTTTGTCGCGGCGGTCTGCGATGCGCCGGTGCGCTGGCTGGCCCGACACGGCATCGGCCAGCGTTTCGGGGTGCCCATCGTCATCCTGACGGTCTGCATCCTGTTTTCCTCGCTGGCGGCCTTGCTGGTCTCACGCTTCACCCTGTTCAGCGATGAGATGCCCAAGCTGGAGGAAAGTCTGCGGGAGCAGTATCAGAGCATGCTGGAATGGCTGGCAGGCCACGGCGTCTCCATCGCGCCGGCGCGCTTCAGTGAGCTGGTGGATCCGGCATCGCTGACGCAATGGGTGCCCAACCTGCTTACCGGGCTGGGCGGTCTGCTGTCTTCCAGTGTCATCATCGTGCTGACGGCCACCTTCCTGTTGTACGAAGCCCTGTCGCTGCGTGACAAGCTGATCACCACCCTGCGCAGCCCGCATGTCAGCCTGCGCCGCTTTACGCTGTTCTCGTTGACGCTGCGACGTTATCTGGCGGTCAAGACGTTGATCAGTCTGGTGACCGGTGCGCTGGTCGGCATCAGCTGTCTGGCACTGGATGTGGAGTTCGCCTTCCTGTGGGCCACGCTGGCCTTCTGCCTCAACTACATTCCCAATATCGGGTCGGCGCTGGCCGCGGTGCCGGCAGTATTGCTGACGCTGGTGATGCCGGAGGGTGGGGCGGTCAAGGCGTTGATGCTGGGCGGCTGCTACCTGGCGATCAATTTCATTCTCGGCAACATGATCGAGCCGCGCGTGATGGGGCGGACGCTGGGGCTGTCGACACTGGCCGCCTTCCTGTCACTGGTGGTGTGGGGCTGGGTGTTCGGCCCGGTGGGGATGCTGTTGTCGGTGCCGATCACCATGACGCTCAAGATCGCCTTCGACTCGCACCCGGGCACGCGCTGGGCGGCACGCCTGCTGGGACCCTCCGCCAGACGCATTCGACGTCGCCGACGCATGGCGGAGGAATAGCGCGTCGGCAAGGCGTGTCTTCGCGGGCTCGATGAGCCCGCGCCCCCCTGAATGCAGAAGGGAATGCAGAAGGCCCCGTCACGTTGAGCGTGACGGGGCCTTCTGGTGTTCATCTCGTGCCTGGTGACTGCCGGGGCAGCCACCTTCGAGCGGACCGGTTTAGAGGTTCTGCTCGATGAACTGGCTCAGTTGTCCCTTGGACTGGGCACCGACCAGCGAGGCGACCTTGGCGCCGGACTTGAACAGGATCACGGTCGGCACGCCACGCACGCCTTGCTCGGCGGCGATTTCCGGTGCGTCATCGACATTGACGTTGACGATCTTCAGGCCTTCGCCCTTCTCGTTGGCGACTTCCTCGACGACCGGCGCCATCATCTTGCACGGGCCACACCAGGGCGCCCAGAACTTCAGCAGTACCGGGGCTTCAGCGTTGAGAACTTCCTGTTCGAAGTTGGCGCCGGTGACATCGACGTGATTGGACATCTTGTTTCTCCAGGGGATTCGTTTCGCTGTCTGCGGCATTGCCGGACATGCAGGCTGCGTCCGATGGTAGCGCCACTTTCCATCACTGACAAATGGGCATTGTCCATCGACTCAATAGCACGGGGTTATGATCGTTGGTATTTTTATAGCTGTTTTATTGGTTGGAGGGAATAGCCACGCAGCAGGCAATCACGATTGCCTGCTGCGACATTGGTCTGGATTACGCGTGCAGCAGCAGAGGAAGGGCGGGGTCAGAAGAAGGCGTAGCGGATGCCAAGCCCCAGCAGCAGGGTGGTGAGCAGCCCCTGCAACAGGCTGCCGGGCATGTGGCGCGTCAGGCGTGCGCCAAGGCTGATGGCAGGCAGGGAGCCGACCAGCAATGCGCCGAGCAGCAGGAAATCGACATTGCCCAGCCATAGATGCCCCAGTCCTGCGACCAGTGTCAGTGGCACGGCGTGCGCGATATCGGTGCCGACGATGCGTGCGGTGCTCAGAAGCGGAAACAGCATGATCAACACGGCCGCCCCGAAGGCGCCGGCGCCGACGGAGGACAGGGTGACGCATACGCCCAGCACGATGCCCGACAGCACGGTCAGCGGTGCCGCATGCCGCACGATGAAGCTTTCCGGACTGATCAGGCCCAACAGGCGTTTCTTGAACAGCAGCACGCCGGCGGTGAGGATCAACATCACGCCCAGCATGCCCTTGATCAGGCCTGCGTAGGCGGTGGGGTCCGTGAAGAAGGCATGCAGCACGCCGATGGTCACCAGCGCGGCGGGGATGGAGCCTAGGGCCAGGCGACGGGTGATGGTCCAGTCCACATGCCCCTGGCGATGGTGCGCGAAGGCACCGCCGGCCTTGGTGATGGCGGCGTAAAGCAGATCGGTACCGACCGCGACATGCGGCGGAAAGCCGAACATCAATAGCAGCGGTGTCATCAGTGAGCCACCGCCCACGCCGGTGACACCGACCGCAAAGCCCACTCCGGCGCCTGCCAGTACGTATAGCAGCAGCTGTGTGACATCCATCCCTTGTCTACCCCTTGTCAGGTTACTGCCGTCAATCTACTCTTGACTGTATATTCCCGAAAGGAATCATTGTTCATGATTTTATCGCCCGATCATCTTAGCAGGGTGAACGGCCATGTCCGGGCCACTGTCGCGCTCTCCCGCGTCGACGGGGCTTCTCAGGAGAGTGAAGTCGCATGAAACTCCAGCAGTTGCGTTACATCTGGGAAGTGACCCGACACAATCTGAACGTGTCAGCGACCGCTCAGAGCCTCTATACCTCACAGCCGGGGATCTCCAAGCAGATTCGTCTGCTGGAGGATGAGCTGGGCGTCGAGATCTTCGCGCGCAGTGGCAAGCATCTGACGCGCGTGACGCCGGCGGGTGAGTCGATCGTCGAGCTGGCAAGCCAGGTGCTGCGTACGGTGGAGAACATCAAGCATGTCGCGCAGGAACACAGCGATGATCGCCGTGGCAGTCTGGCGATCGCCACCACCCACACCCAGGCACGCTATGCCCTGCCGCCGGTGATCGCCGATTTCACGCGCAAGTACCCGGATGTCGCGTTGCACATGCAGCAGGGCACCCCGAAGCAGATCGCCAACATGGTCAGTGAGGGGCAGGCCGATTTCGCCATCTGCACCGAGTCGCTGGAGCTGTTCAACGACCTCATCCTGCTGCCGTGCTACCGCTGGAATCGCTGCGTGCTGGTGCCGAAGGATCACCCGCTGGCCAATGGCGAGGAGCTGACCCTCGAGACACTGGCCAGCTATGCGCTGGTCACCTACACCTATGGCTTCACCGGGCGCAGTCAGCTGGATGATGCCTTCAAGTCACATGGCCTGGCGCCCAATGTCGTGCTGACCGCCTCGGATGCCGATGTCATCAAGACCTATGTGCGCCTGGGCATGGGCATCGGCATCGTCGCGCACATGGCGGTGGACGAGGTGGCGGACGAGGACCTGGTGGCGCTGGATGCGACGCATCTCTTCGACAGCTCGACGACCAAGATCGGCATTCGTCGCGGCACCTTCATGCGCAGCTACATGTTCGAATTCGTCGAACGCTTCGCGCCGCATCTGACTCGCGATCGTGTCGAGGCGGCACTGGCCGCCGGCCC
The DNA here is from genome assembly GCF_013374055.1 of Cobetia sp. 5-11-6-3. Lineage (NCBI taxonomy): Bacteria > Pseudomonadati > Pseudomonadota > Gammaproteobacteria > Oceanospirillales > Halomonadaceae > Cobetia > Cobetia sp. 5-11-6-3. Next base: position 463,663 of record NZ_BLWJ01000002.1, read on the forward strand.
GCGTCATGAGCACGAGATCTTCCACGATATCGAGCTGCCGGTGCGCTGAGTGCCGCTCACCTGATCTGTCATTGCGCAAATGAAAACGCCCGCCTCCTGAGAGGCGGGCGTTTTGCGTGTGGCCGACAGTATCAGTGCGCCAGGTGCAGGCCACACTCACGGTTGTCTTCCGCCTTGGTCGGGTCGACGTAGTCGAACTCGTTGGGCAGGTCGTGGGCGACCAGATACTCGTGCATCTGCTTGGAGGACCAGTGGAGCACCGGTGCGACCTTGATCAGGCCATCGCCGTTCAGCGAGACCGGCTGCATGCCGGCACGGAAGGCGGTGTCACTGGCGCGCACGGCGGTGAACCACATCTCGGGGTTCAGCTCACGCAGGGCACGCTCGAAGGGCTCGAGCTTCACTTCACGGGTGAAGGCCTCGTGGCGCGGGTCATCGATATGCGGCGTGAGGCCATCGACGGCTTCACGGTGCGCGCGGGTACGCTGCGGCAGATAGATGATGCGATTCAGATTCAGCTTGCGCGTCACCTCATCGGCGAAACGATAGGTGGCATCGGTGTTGTAGCCGTTGTCCATCCACACGATGGGGATGTCAGGACGGAAGCGCGTCACCATGTGCAGGATCACCGCCTCGAAGGGGCGGAAGTTGGTGGTGCAGATGGCGTGCTTGTCCAGCGACAGAGCCCAGCGAGTCAGGGCTTCGGGGTCGTTGCCGAATTCGGCATTGATGCGGGCGAGATCGAAGGTATCGGACATGAGGAGTCTCCAGAACGAGGGCACGTCCGATGGAGCGGGGCGCAGGGCTGATCAATGGCCAGGAAAGGCCATCAGCAGAGGCGGGTAGCGCTCAAGGAGACGTGCAGGAATGCGCCTACCCTATCAAAGGCGGGCACTGCTTCCCCAATACGAATTCGTTCGATCGTTATATGCCATCGAGTTATGGCGCTCATGACGGCTTATAACGCCGCCTGTCAGCCGAGCGCTTCCATCAGCCGCTGGATCTTGGCCAGGCTCTCGCGGTATTCGGCTTCTTCCTCGGAGTCGGCGACCAGACCGCCGCCGCCCCACAGATGCACCTGGCCCTCGGCGATCACCGCCGTGCGGATCGCGATGGAGGTATCCATGTGCCCGCGGATGTCCAGGTAGCCGAGGCTGCCGCAATAGGCGCTGCGGCGAACCGGCTCCAGCTCCTCGATGATCTGCATGGCGCGTATCTTGGGCGCGCCGGTGATGGAGCCACCGGGGAAGGCGGCGCCGAGCAGATCCAGCGCATCGCGCCCTTCCTCCAACGTGCTGGTGATGGTGCTGACGGAATGGTGCACGTTGGCGTAGCTCTCCAACGCGCACAGCGATGGCACCTTGACGCTGCCGGGCGCGGAGACACGCCCCAGATCATTGCGCAGCAGGTCGACGATCATCACGTTCTCGGCGCGGTCCTTGGGACTGGCCAGCAGCTCGGCGGCCAGTCGGGCGTCCTCTTCCGGTGTCGCGCCACGTGCGCGGGTGCCCTTGATCGGCTTGGTCTCGACCGCGCGGTGATTGACCTCGACGAAGCGCTCCGGCGAGACGGAGACGATGGCCATCTCCTCGCCCTTGGCGTCCTGCCAGCTCAGATAACCCGCATAGGGCGTCGGCGTGGCCTGACGCAGGCGCAGGTAGGCATCCCAGCTGTCGCCACTGCAGTCGGCGGAGAAGCGCTGGGTCAGGTTGATCTGGTAGCAGTCACCAGCGTGCAGATACTCCATCACCTGGCGGAAGCGTTCGCCGTAGCCCGCGCGATCCAGCAGCGGCGCGAAGGGGGTGTCGAGGGCGAAGTCGGCGCGGCTCGGCGCCGGTTGCTCCAGCCACTCAAGCACCTGCCTGCGCCGTTGGGGCGAGGCGATCAGCCAGCTCTGCTGACGCTGATGATCACTGATCAATGCCCAGTCGTAGAGACCGAGGCGTGACCAGGGCAGGGCGATGTCGTCCTCGGCCGTGGCGGGCAACGTCTCGAGTGCGCGCCCGAAGTCATAGCTCCAGTAGCCCAGCAGGCCGGCGATGAACGGCAGGTCCTCGGCGCTCAGGTCATGCTGGGCGAGCTCTTCGCCTGCCAGCGTCTGCGGCAGCAGGGTCAACAGCTGGCGCTGGGCCTCGATCACCGGCAGGCGGGCGAGGCGCTCCAATGCTTCACTGAACTGGCTCAGGTCACGCATCGACTCCGGCAGTGGGCCGGTGAGCTTGCCGCCATGCGCGCCTTGCTCCAGCACGGCCAGCGGGTCGCTGCTGATGATGTCGAAGCGACCGCCGGCCAGTGAAGGCTGGCCGCTGTCGAGCAGCACGGCGTCGGGTCGCGCACGCAGGCGTGCGAAGCGCGACAGTGTGGAGGCCTCGTCCTCGGCGGCGAGGGCGTAGGGCAGGGCAGTGATTTCGAGCGAGATGGTCATGACAGCTTCCGTTGGCGGACAGGGCATTCTAGGCATCCAGACGCGTTTTGTCCGCCCATGCGTGCGGATTCCGATGAGGGGCTGTCCTTGTTGGCTTGCCGTTCTCCCGTGCGCTGATTAAGGTGCCTGCCTCTGAACGCCCTGCGCCGTCATCGACGACTGCCCCGACGCGTGTGCTGACGTTCGCCCAGTCCTCTTGCCCAGTCGCTTGCCCAGCCCCTGGCACCCTACCGGAGCCCTGCATGCATCCCGAGTACGAACATGGCCAACATCTGCTGTCACGTCCTGACCAGACCCTCTTCTGGCAGCGTCTGACGCGTCGTGAATCAAATGGTGGGCGTCGCTTGCTGATGCTGCACGGCGCCGGGGTGGCCGGCACGCTGACCTGGGCGCCGCTGGTCGGGCATCTCACGGCCCATGACGAGCTGATCATTCCTGACCTGCGCGGCATGGGGCAGACGGTGTCACCCGATGGCGGTGAACCTCCCTTCACCCTCGAGCAGGTGGTCGAGGATGTGATGGCCTTGATCGAGACGCAGCGCATCACGCATTTCGACCTGATCGGCTACAGCTTTGGCGGGCTGGTCGCCATGCGTCTCGTCCAACGTCTGCGCGCCGAGCGCCCGGAGGTGAAGGTCGGCGACATCAGCCTGCTGGAACCGGCGCTGCTGGAGCGCGAATGCCACGCCACCATGATCCAGGTGCGCGATGGCTACGCCGAGGCTGCGCATGCGATGCGCGAGGCGGCAAGCCCCGAGGCGGGGATCACCGCGTTCCTCGACCTCATTTCCCCGCATCGCACGCGCAACCCGCGTGCCGAGCGCATGATGGTGGCGCGCCTGGCGCATCGTCATCTGGGCTTCGCCAATGCCCTGGACTGTGTCACGCATGCCGTGCGCGAGATTGACCGCGAGGCTCTGCTGGCTGACGTGCTGGCGGCAGGCGGCGAGGTACGCAGCATGGTCGGTGGCAAGAGCCCCACGACCCTGCGTGACTATCATGCGCTGCTGGCCGAACGTCATCCGGGCTGGCAATCGCTGGAAATCCCCGGCACCGATCATTCGCTGCCCTTCCAGAAACCCCGCCGTATCGGCGCGGAGCTCAGCTTCGGCTAAATCTGAAGGATTGTCGACAAGCCTGCCGATGAAAGGGCGAGTCCCCGAGAGTCGAACGCCCCGTCAGCTTGCGCTGGCGGGGCGTTTTTCGTGCCGTTCATCGTGCCTTGCCGTGCCGCCCGACGGTGCTGGCGGGTTGGCTTGCATGGCGAGGTTCAGGGCAGTTCAGCCTTGTTCTGACAGCAGTTTGTTCAGCAGGGGAGCCGTGTCTAACGCCAAAGGTGTAGAGGATTTGGCGGATTGCATCTTGACCCACACAGGCGCGCTGGCTAGTCTGGCATTCAGTGAATGATTGTCGACAATGGTGCTGAAAGTCCCTCGCCGCCATTGCCTTGCCTCTGTCCCTTGCCAGCCGGATTGCCTGACCGCCATGACCACCGATGCCTTTCACAATGCCACCACCGCTCGAAGCCTTGCGCGCGGCGCGACTGCCGAGCAGGCAGGTCACACCGCTTCCGCGACGGCAGCGACCCCCGAGGTGCGCACCCTGGCCGAGCGTGTCTTCCATCAATTGCAGGACGCCATCGTGCGCGGCGAGCTGGCACCGGGCAGCAAGATCACCGAGCCCGGCCTGGCTCAGGCCTACGGGATCTCGCGTGGACCGCTGCGCGAGGCCATGCGCCGCCTCGAGGTCCATCGTCTGATCGAGCGCGTGCCCCACGTCGGCGCGCGGGTGGTCAAGCTCTCGATGACCGAGCTGCTGGAGCTGTTCGATGTGCGTGAGGCACTGGAAAGCATGGCCGCCCGTCTGGCCGCACGCCACATGACACCGGAAGAGGTCGCGCGGCTGCGCAGCGTGCTCAAGACCCACGAACAGCAGTCGGACCTCAAGACCGGTACCGCCTACTTCCAGAAGGAAGGCGACCTCGATTTCCACTATCAGATCGTGCTCGGCAGCCACAACCACATGCTGATGACGATTCTCTGTGATGACCTCTATTACCTGGTGCGCATGTACCGCACCCAGTTCAGCGCCAGTGGATCACGCCCGCAGAAGGCCTTCGTCGAGCATCATCGCATCGTCGATGCCATCGAGTCCGGCGATGAGGAACTGGCGGAGTTGCTGATGCGCCGCCATGTCAGCGCCTCGCGGGAGAACGTCGCCCGCCGCTATGCCGCCACGCTCAAGCAGGAGCAGGGCGAAGAGTGAGCTGACGCACCGCTCACGACTTGAACCGACCGAACAATTCCAACCCCGTCATGGGCCCAGCCCGGGAGATGTCATGTCACGCCATCTGAGTTCCACCGCCCTGCCAAGCCCCGGTGCCCGCTTCCGCGCGGCGCTGGAGGCCAATCGTCCGCTGCCCATCGTCGGCACCATCAATGCCTACACCGCCATCATGGCCGAGCGCGTCGGGCATCAGGCGACCTACCTGTCCGGTGGTGGCGTGGCCAATGCCTCCTACGGTCTGCCGGATCTGGGCATGACCAGCATGAATGACGTGCTGGAAGATGCGCGTCGCATCACCGCCGCCAGCGAGCTTCCGCTGCTGGTGGACATCGATACCGGCTGGGGTGGCGCCTTCAACATCGCGCGCACCATTCAGGAGATGGAGCGTGCCGGCGTGGCTGCCGTGCACCTGGAGGACCAGGTCGCCCAGAAGCGTTGTGGACACCGCCCCAACAAGGCGATCGTCTCCAGCCAGGAGATGGTCGATCGCATCAAGGCCGCTGCCGATGCGCGTCGTGATGACAGCTTCTATCTGATCGCGCGCACCGATGCCTTCCAGAAGGAAGGGCTCGAAGCCGCCGTCGCACGTGCCAACGCCTGTGTCGAAGCCGGTGCCGACGCCATCTTCGCCGAGGCGGTGCATACCCTCGAGGACTACCGTGCCTTCTGTGAGGGCGTCGACGCGCCGATCCTGGCCAACATCACCGAATTCGGCGCCACGCCGCTGTTCAACCAGCGCGAGCTGGGCGATGTCGGCTGCCGGATGGTGCTCTATCCGCTGTCTGCCTTCCGCGCCATGAACGCCGCCGCCCTCAAGGTCTACCAGAACATCCACGACAAGGGTGATCAGAAGGATGTCGTCGACGACATGCAGACCCGCATGGAGCTCTACGACTTCCTCGATTACCACACCTTCGAGCAGAAGCTGGACACCCTGTTCGAGGCCGAAAGCCGCAAGGATTGATGCCAGACGCTCGAGACGGACGCCATGTCTTGCCTCTGGAGGTCATCGGCTTCACGGGCCGGCACTCTCGGCCCGACCGTTTCTCCCTCGCTGGCAGACGCCTGGCCGGCGAGGGGCTTGACGCTTTATGCCCTACAAGAAAAAGAACAACTCAATGACGTCACTGCCAAGGAGATCACGCCATGTCAGATACCATCGCCAACCCGACCACCGCTACTTCGAGCACCAGCGCCCCCAGTGGTCTACGCGGCCAGAGTGCCGGTGAGACGGCGCTGTGCACCGTCGGCAAGTCCGGTTCCGGTCTGCGCTATCGCGGTTACGACCTGGAAGACCTCGCCAGTCACGCAGCCTTCGAGGAAGTTGCCTATCTGCTTCTCAAGGGCAAGTTGCCCAATCAGGCGGAGCTGGATGCCTACATTGCGCGCCTCAAGGGGTTGCGGGGTCTGCCGGACGCCTTGAAGGCGGTGCTTGAGCAGATTCCGGCCAGCGCTCACCCGATGGACGTGATGCGTACCGGGTGTTCGATGCTCGGCAATCTGGAGACCGAAGAGAGCTTCGAGGAGCAGTCCGATCAGGCCGACCGCATGCTGGCCGTGTTCCCGTCGATCATCAATTACTGGTATCGCTTCAGTCATGATGGCGTGCGCATCGACACCGAGACCGATGACGACTCCATCGGCGCGCACTTCCTGCACCTATTGCATGGCGAAGCCCCCAGCGAGTTGCATGCTGCGGTGATGAATACCTCGCTGATCCTCTATGCCGAACACGAATTCAATGCCTCGACCTTCACCGCACGTGTCTGCGCCTCGACGCTGTCTGACCTGCACTCCTGCGTGACGGCAGCCATCGGCTCGCTGCGCGGACCGCTGCATGGCGGTGCCAACGAGGCGGCGATGGCGATGATCGAGCACTGGCGCTCACCGGAGGAGGCCGAGCGCGAGATTCTCGGCATGCTGGAACGCCGCGAGAAGATCATGGGCTTCGGCCACGCCATCTACCGTGAGCGTGACCCGCGCAATGCCATCATCAAGGAGTGGTCTCGCAAGCTGGCGGACGATGTGGGCGATACGCAGCTCTACGCCGTCTCCGAGCGCGTCGAAGCCGTGATGTGGCGCGAGAAGAAGCTGTTCTGCAACGCCGACTTCTTCCACGCCAGCGCCTATCACTTCATGGGCATTCCCACCAAGTTGTTCACGCCGATCTTCGTCTGTTCACGCCTGACCGGCTGGGCGGCGCATGTCTTCGAGCAACGCGCCAACAATCGCATCATCCGCCCGAGCGCCGATTACACCGGCCCGGAGCACTGCGACTGGCTGCCCATCGAGCAGCGCGACTGACCCTTTCCTCGGCCAGTCAGCGTGCTGGCCGATCGTTTTCCTGATCGCCTGATGAGTCCGGATGCCCATGAATACCGAGTATCGCAAACCCCTGCCTGGCACGGCGTCACCGGGTACCCCGGTCGACTACTTCGATGCGCGTGCCGCCGTGGAAGACATCGCCCCCGGCGCCTACGCCGGTCTGCCCTATACCTCACGCGTACTGGCCGAGAACCTGGTGCGCCGCTGCCCGCCGGATCAGCTGCGTGACAGCCTCGTGCAATTGATCGAGCGTCGGCGTGATCTCGATTTCCCGTGGTACCCCGCGCGCGTCGTGTGTCATGACATCCTCGGTCAGACCGCGCTGGTGGATCTGGCCGGCCTGCGTGATGCCATCGCCGAGCGCGGCGGAGACCCGGCCAAGGTCAATCCGGTGGTGCCGACCCAGTTGATCGTCGACCACTCGCTGGCGGTGGAGCACGCCGGCTTCGACAAGGACGCCTTCGCCAAGAACCGCGCCATCGAGGAGCGTCGCAACGAGGACCGCTTCCACTTCATCGACTGGACCCGTCAGGCCTTCGAGAACATCGACGTGATCCCGCCGGGCAACGGCATCATGCACCAGATCAATCTGGAGCGGATGTCGCCGGTGATCGAGTCGCGCGCCGATGAAAAGGGCCATCAGATCGCCTTCCCGGATACCCTGGTGGGCACCGACAGCCACACGCCACATGTCGATGCGCTGGGCGTGATCGCCGTCGGCGTCGGTGGGCTGGAGGCCGAGAGCGTGATGCTGGGGCGAGCCTCCTACATGCGCCTGCCCGACATCATCGGCGTGCGCCTCACCGGGCGCCCGCAGCCGGGCATCACCGCCACCGATATCGTGCTGGCGTTGACCGAATTCCTGCGCGCCGAGAAGGTCGTCTCCTCCTATCTGGAATTCTTCGGCGAAGGCGCGGCCAGCCTGACGCTGGGTGATCGCGCCACCATCTCCAACATGACGCCGGAGTACGGCGCCACGGCGGCGATGTTCTACATCGACCAGCAGACGCTGGATTACCTGACCCTGACCGGCCGCGAGCCGGAGAACATCGCGCTGGTCGAGCGTTACGCACGCGAGACTGGCCTGTGGGCAGATGAGACCGGCCATATCGAGGGCGCGGTGGAATATGAGCGCGAGCTGACCTTCGATCTGTCCTCGGTGGTGCGCACCCTGGCGGGGCCCTCCAATCCGCACAGTCGCGTGCCGACCAGCGAGCTGGCCGCGCGCGGCATCTCCGGCGTGGTCGAGCATGAACAGGACGAGGACGGGCGTGATCTGATGCCGGATGGCGCGGTGATCATCGCCGCCATCACCAGCTGCACCAACACCTCGAATCCGCGCAACGTCATCGCCGCAGGGTTGCTGGCTCGGCGCGCCAATGCGCTGGGACTGACGCGCAAGCCGTGGGTCAAGACCTCGCTGGCGCCGGGCTCCAAGGCGGTGCAGCTGTATCTGGAAGAAGCGGAACTGCTGCCGGAACTCGAGCAGCTCGGCTTCGGCATCGTCGGCTTCGCCTGCACCACCTGCAACGGCATGAGCGGTGCCCTGGACCCGGCGATCCAGCAGGAAATCATCGAGCGCGATCTCTATTCCACCGCAGTGCTGTCCGGCAATCGCAACTTTGATGGCCGTATCCATCCCTACGCCAAGCAAGCTTTCCTGGCCTCGCCGCCGCTGGTGGTCGCCTACGCCATCGCCGGCACCATCCGCTTCGATATCGAGAAGGACGTGCTGGGACATGCGCCGGACGGCTCGCCGATCATGCTCAAGGACCTGTGGCCGAGCGACGAGGAGATCGACGCCATCGTCGGCTCCAGCGTCAAGCCGGACCACTTCCGTCAGGTCTACATCCCGATGTTCGAGGCCAGAGACGACCGCGATGCCTCCACCAGTCCCCTGTATGACTGGCGCGAGATGAGCACCTACATCCGTCGTCCGCCGTACTGGGAAGGCGGCCTGGCCAGCGCGCCGACGCTCACCGGCATGCGGGCACTGGCGGTGCTGGGGGACAACATCACCACCGATCACCTGTCGCCCTCCAATGCCATCATGGCCAGCAGTGCGGCGGGCGAGTATCTGGCCGCGATGGGCCTGCCGGAAGAGGACTTTAATTCCTACGCCACTCACCGTGGGGACCACCTCACCGCGCAGCGGGCCACCTTTGCCAATCCCAAGCTGATCAACGAGATGGCTGTGGTGGAAGGGGCGGACGGCAAGCGCGAGGTCAAGCAGGGCTCGCTCACGCGTCTGGAGCCGGAAGGCAAGGTAGTGCGCATGTGGGAGGCCATCGAGACCTACATGCAGCGCAAGCAACCGCTGATCATCATCGCGGGTGCGGATTACGGCCAGGGATCTTCACGTGACTGGGCGGCCAAGGGCGTGCGGCTGGCGGGGGTCGAGGCCATCGTCGCGGAAGGCTTCGAGCGTATCCACCGCACCAATCTGGTCGGCATGGGCGTGATGCCGTTGCAGTTCGCCGCCGGTACCACGCGCAAGACGCTGGCGCTGGATGGCAGCGAGATCTACGCCGTCGAGGGCGAACCGGCTCCGGGGGCAGCGCTCACGCTGGTGATCGAGCGCACCGCCGGCGACAAGGCAGGCCTGGTCGAACGCGTGCCGGTCACCTGTCGCCTCGATACCCGTGAGGAGGTCTCCATCTACTCCGCGGGCGGTGTGCTGCAGCGCTTCGCTGAAGACTTCCTCAGCTCACAGGCACCGGGCGAGACGGCGGCGGAGGTATCGGCATGAGCCAGCAGGCACAGCTCAGGATTCCCGCCACCTATCTGCGTGGCGGCACCAGCAAGGGCGTGTTCTTCCTGCGCGATGAACTGCCGGAAGCGGCGCAGGTGCCGGGCCCGATGCGTGACGCCCTGTTGCTGCGCGTGATCGGCAGCCCCGACCCCTACGCCAAGCAGATCGACGGCATGGGGGGCGCGACCTCCAGCACCAGCAAGACGGTGATCATCAGTCGCAGCGAACAGCCGGATCATGACGTCGACTACCTGTTCGGCCAGGTCTCCATTGACTCGCCCTTCGTCGACTGGAGCGGCAACTGCGGCAACCTCTCGGCGGCGGTCGGGCCCTTCGCCATCGAGAAGGGCCTGGTGCCGGCCGAGCGCCTGCCGCGTGACGGCATCGCCGAGGTGCGCATCTGGCAGGCCAACATCGCCAAGACCATCATCGCGCGCGTGCCGATGTGCGAAGGGCGCGTCCAGGAAACCGGCGACTTCGCCCTGGATGGCGTGACCTTCCCGGCCGCCGAAGTGGCGGTCGCCTTCCGCGATCCCGCCGCGGGTGAGGGCAGCATGTTCCCCACCGGCAATGTGGTCGATACGCTGGAAGTGCCGGAATCGGTGGTCGCGGGCGGGCGAATCCAGGCGACCCTGATCAATGCCGGCATCCCGACCATCTTCGTTGATGCCCGTGATCTCGGCTATCAGGGCACCGAGCTGCAGGAGGCGATCAACGCGGATGGCGAGGCGCTTGCGCGCCTCGAGACATTGCGCGCCCACGGCGCACTGCGCATGGGGCTGATCCAGGAGTTGGGCGAAGCCGCCAGACGTCAACACACCCCCAAGGTCGCCTTCGTGGCGCCGCCGATGGATCACGTCGTCTCCAGTGGTCGCGAGATCAAGGCCGACGAGATCGACGTCCTGATTCGCGCCGTGTCGATGGGCAAGCTGCATCACGCCATGATGGGCACCGCGGCCGTCGCCATCGCCGCGGCGGCCGCGGTTCCCGACACGCTGGTCAATCTTGCCGCCGCTGGCGGGGCCGATGCTGAGTCTGGAGCTGGGCAGACTGGCACCGCGCGTGACTCGGTGTGCTTCGGGCATCCCTCCGGCACGCTCAGGGTCGGCGCGAGTGCCCATCGTCAGTCACCCTCGGGTCAGGTCGGTGACGGCCAGCAAGGCGAGGGCGAATGGACCGTCAGTGAGGCCGTGATGAGTCGCAGCGCGCGTATCCTGATGGAAGGCTGGGTGCGGGTGCCGGCGGAGACCTTGATGCGCTAGCGCCGGCATTGGCAGGCGATGGTCTACTGTCAATATATCTCTCTTGATATCCCTCCTGCGGCATCCCGATGAAAGCCGGCCTGGCATGCAAGTGCAGAGGGCCGGCTTTCGCGTTTCCGTGGTGCGGACTCGGGTATTTCGAGGGATGTGCCGGTATCGCGGGAGATGTATGCGAGCAAAGACGATCCACGACAGGAGGTCATGTATGAGCACGCCATCCTCTGATCAGACGGGCGACAGCCGTCTCAGCGCCACTCAAGCCAGTAAAAGTCAGGCCAGTACCAACCAGGCCAGCACCAATCAAGCCAGTACCAATCAGGCCAGCGCCAATCAGGCCAGCGCCAATCAGCGCCCGGACTATGACCCGGAGCTGCAACAGATCGCCGACTATGTGCTGGGGTATTGCGACGATCCTCGTATCGCGGATGCGGATACGGATGTGGATGTGGATGGCCTGGCCGGCAAGCGCGAGCGCTCAGGTCCCTCGGCAGAGGCGATGGACACCGCTCGGGTGTGTCTGATGGATACCCTCGGCTGCGGCATCCTGGCGCTGCGCTTTCCGGAATGCACCAAGCATCTCGGCCCGCTGGTGGCCGAGACCGTGGTGCCGCATGGTGCGCGGGTGCCTGGCACTGCCTTCAGTCTTGATCCCGTCAAGGCGGCGTGGGATATCGGCTGCACCATCCGCTGGCTGGATTACAACGACACCTGGCTGGCGGCGGAGTGGGGGCATCCCTCGGACAATCTTGGCGGCATTCTGGCGGTGGCGGATCACCTCTCGCGCCAGCGTGTCGCGCAGGGCAAGCCACCCTTGGTGATGCGTGATGTGCTGGAGAGCATGGTGATGGCGCATGAGATCCAGGGCGTGCTGGCGCTGGACAACAGCTTCAACCGTGTCGGGCTTGACCATGTCATGCTGGTCAAGGTGGCGACCACCGCCGTGACGGCGCGCTTGATGGGAGCGAATCGCGAGCAGTTGCTGTCGGCGCTGTCGCACGCCTTTGTCGATGGCCAGAGTCTGCGCACCTATCGTCATGCGCCCAATGCGGGCTCGCGCAAGAGCTGGGCGGCGGGAGACGCCACCTCACGCGGCGTGCGGCTGGCGGACATTGCCCTGCGTAGTGAGATGGGCATCCCCGGCGCTCTCAGTGCGCCGCAGTGGGGCTTCAATGATGTCTCCTTCAGTCACAACAACAGCGATCTCGCCCTCAAGCCTGAAGACGAACGGCGCCTGACGCTGGCGCGCCCTCTGGGCAGCCATGTGATGGAGAACGTGCTCTTCAAGGTCTCCTTCCCGGCCGAATTCCATGCCCAGACCGCCGCCGAGGCCGCCATCCAGCTCCACCCCGAGGTGCGCGACCGGCTCGAGGAGATCGAGCGCATCGAGATCACCACCCACGAATCGGCGATCCGCATCATCTCCAAGCAGGGCGCGCTCGCCAATGCGGCTGACCGCGATCATTGCCTGCAATACATGGTCGCGGTGCCGCTGATCTTCGGGGAGTTGAACGCGGATCACTATGAAGATGGCTTCCATGCCGCTCACCCGGAGATCGACCGGCTGCGTGACAGGATGGTCGTCAAGGAAGAGGCGCGCTTCACCCGCGAGTATCTGGAGGCCGACAAGCGCTCGATCGCCAATGCCCTGCGGGTGGTCTTTTGCGATGGCAGTGCCACCGAGCAGGTGACGGTGGAATACCCGCTGGGACATCGCCGACGGCGTGAAGAGTCGCTCGCCCCACTCGAGGACAAGTGTCGGGCCAATCTGGCCACCTGCTTCCCGCCCTCGCGGTGTGAGACCTTGATGGCGTTGCTGGGCGATCGCGAGCGACTCGAAGCACTGCCCGTGCACGAGTTCATGGCGCATTGGGTGCCGTGAGGCTGCCAGCCGCATGATGTCCCGTTGGCAATCAGTCATCCAATTGACTGGTGCCGTCATCCGGTATGGGTAAACTGGAAGCGGATTGCACAGAACGATCGACAGGGGCGCTTGCAAAGACTCGCCGAAGAGCGGGACAACGCCTGCCGAGTCTTCATTGCAAAGGCATCATCACAAGGGACTCATCATGAAAACATTTCTGCTGCTGGGCGGAATCGCGCTGATCGTCATCTACGTGATCTCGATCTACAACAAGCTGGTCAGCCTGAAGGCGCGCTTCGAGAATGCCTTCGCGCAGATAGAGGTTCAGCTCAAGCGGCGCTACGACCTGATTCCCAATCTGGTCGAGACGGCCAAGGGCTATCTGAGTCATGAGCGTGGCACCCTGGAAGAAGTGATCAATGCTCGCAACAAGGCGATGGCGGCCTTGAATGCCGCAGCGGCGCACCCCGGCAGCATGGACAAGCTGGCCAGTCTGGCCGGCGCCGAGCAGGGGCTGGCGGCGAGTCTGGGCAAGCTGGATGTGGTGGTCGAGGCCTATCCGGAGCTCAAGGCGGACCAGACCATGAGCGACCTGATGGAAGAGCTGACCGCCACCGAGAACCGCGTCGCCTTCGCGCGTCAGGCCTACAACGATGCCGTCACCGATTACAACGTCTATCGCCAGAGCTTCCCGCAGGTGATGTTCGCACCGACCTTCGGTCATCGCAGTGATGCAGGCCTGTTGGCCTTCGATGACAGCGTGAAGATTCGTCAGGCCCCCGATGTCAGCTTCTCATGAGCCGACCGACGGATGCTTCTCTCGCAGCGGTCTTGAGCTGTGATCCTGACAGGATAGATGGCGAGCGCGAATGAATTTCTATCACGAGCAGGACAGTGCGCGTCGTCGAACGCGGCTATTGCTGATGGCCTTCACGGCCATGTCGCTGGTGGTGTCTCTTGCCGCCGGCGCCGTAGTGCATGTCGCGATCAGCAGTTTCCTGGGGCGCCCGGCCACCACGACGTTTGAATATGTCTGGCCGGTGGCGAGCATCATCTTCCTGTGCAATGCACTGGTCGCGGCGCGTGAGCTGCGGCGTCTGCAGCAGGGCGGTGCGATGGTGGCGGCACGCCTGGGTGGCAAGCTGGTGGATGTCGAGACGCAGGACTCGAGCGAGCGACGGGCACTGAATGTGGTGGAAGAGATGGCGATTGCCGCCAACCTGCCCACGCCGCAGCTGTTCCTGCTTCCGCATGAGGCGATGATCAATGCCTTCGCGGCGGGCTATCGGCCACAGGATGCGGTGATCGCGCTGAGTCGCGGGGCGTTGGAGCAGCTGGATCGCAACGAGCTGCAGGGCGTGGTCGCTCACGAGTTCGCCCATATCGCCAATGGCGATATCCGCCTCAACCTGCGTCTGGCGAGTGCAGTCCACGGCCTGGTGTTTCTCTCCGAGGCGGGGCGCTTCCTGATGGGGGCAGGGCGCATCGGCTTCGTGTTGGGCAGGGCGCGCTCCTCCGGTTCCGACAGGAAAGGCGGCATGCCACAGCTGATGCTGGTGGGTGTGGCGCTGTGGTTGCTCGGCAGTCTCGGCGGGCTGGGAGGGCGACTATTGCAGCGCGGGGTCGCGCGCTCACGCGAATATCTCGCCGATGCCAGTGCGGTGCGCCTGACCCGCTTCCCGGATGGCATCGCCTCGGCCCTCAAGCGTATCGGTGGCATGGGTTGGCAGGGGCGTATCCAGCATCCGCGCGCCATGACCTACAACCATCTCTTCTTCGTCGAAGCGCGCCCGCCATGGCTGACAGGCTGGTTCGACTCGCATCCTCCGCTGGATGAACGCATCAAGCGCTTGGAACCTCGCTGGGACCGGCAGTATCTGAGTGCGCGCCAGCAGCCGGTGCATACCTTCGAGCAGCAGGGCCCCATCGGGGCAGACGTGCTTGGCGGGGTCATGGCGGGTATCGCCGGCGCGGCGGTCATGGGGGAGCTCTCGCGCTCACGAGGAGAACTCGAGAGCCTGACGCTGTCGAGGTTTCTCTGCCCGCAGCTGGTGGTGGCGATGATCGCGCCCTCGGAGCTGACCACACGCGGTGTCTGGCTCACCGAGCTTGAGCGTCAGCATGACTGGCTGGATGGCAAGCGCGTGCGTGAGGCGCGGCGCAGGCTCGAGTCCTTGCCGCGGGTCGAGTGGATCCCCCTGCTCAACCGGTTGATACCGCGCTGGCGGGAAGCGGATGAGCGCGCGCATCGCATGCTCAAGGCGCAGACACCTCCGCAGGACATGTTCGTCTGGTGTCTGTGGCAACTGCTGCTGGAATCACTGGACCCGCGGATCGATCGCAAGAGCGACTCGCTGGCCCTGCAGCAATCCCAGCCGGCCTGTCAGCACTGGCTCGTGCTGATGGTTGGACTCATCGACGATGAAGCACTGCGCAAGGACATCTTCCTGGACGCCAGTGCGGAACTTGGTCTGGCGCTGGAGTATCCGCAGTCGCAGACGGGGGGGGATAACCCTGCGCTGCGCTGCCGTCATCTCACGCATCTGGCGCACCTGCGTCCCATGGACAAGCAACGCTGGTTCGCGGCGCTTGCTCAGGTAGTGCATGCCGATCAGACACTGGCCGATGAAGAGGTGGCCTTGCTGACACTCTTGGCGCGCGTCATGCAGCTGCCGGAAGCACGCCTGGAAGCCGCTCTCGAGATGCAGTCGCAATCTCGTGGCGGATGGCGGGCGCAGCCGGTATCCCGGCCGGCGGAAGGATGACGCCTTGAGTGGCCACGTCCGTGACAGCGTGATGACAATCTCTTGAAAAAGCCCTTGTGCTCAGCCCGGATCGTGCGTAAAGTACGCATCCGCTGCCGGGGACGCATGGCGTTACCAGCGGTAAAAGAGGTTTGCAGATGATTGTTTTGTTTGATGTTTTTGAAGTCCGCTTCCAAATCATCGATTGACAATCCCGGGCGATTCGCTAGAATACGCCGCACTCCTTACGGAACAGGTGGTCGGGCAACGCTCCTCACCGCTGGATGATGCTTAGAGGCAGTCGATTGACTCATCATCAAGTGCTTGACTTTTCAAGCGTTCCGGATAGAATATGCCTCCTCGCTTAACAGCGACGCTCTTTAAAAATTTGATCAGGTAATTCGTGTGAGCGCTTGCCGATGAGTGGTGACAAGGTCACCAAATATCGGAGCAAGCCTCTCACGAGAAGTTTGACTCTGAACCAAGTTTGGTCTGCTTAACAGACTATCAAGCTTTCAACTGAAGAGTTTGATCATGGCTCAGATTGAACGCTGGCGGCAGGCTTAACACATGCAAGTCGAGCGGAAACGATTCTAGCTTGCTAGAAGGCGTCGAGCGGCGGACGGGTGAGTAATGCATGGGAATCTGCCCGATAGTGGGGGACAACCTGGGGAAACTCAGGCTAATACCGCATACGTCCTACGGGAGAAAGCAGGGGATCTTCGGACCTTGCGCTATCGGATGAGCCCATGTCGGATTAGCTTGTTGGTGAGGTAACGGCTCACCAAGGCGACGATCCGTAGCTGGTCTGAGAGGATGATCAGCCACACTGGGACTGAGACACGGCCCAGACTCCTACGGGAGGCAGCAGTGGGGAATATTGGACAATGGGCGAAAGCCTGATCCAGCCATGCCGCGTGTGTGAAGAAGGCCTTCGGGTTGTAAAGCACTTTCAGCGAGGAAGAACGCTTCGGGATTAATACTCCCGAGGAAAGACATCACTCGCAGAAGAAGCACCGGCTAACTCCGTGCCAGCAGCCGCGGTAATACGGAGGGTGCAAGCGTTAATCGGAATTACTGGGCGTAAAGCGCGCGTAGGTGGCTAAGTCAGCCAGGTGTGAAAGCCCCGGGCTCAACCTGGGAACGGCATCTGGAACTGCTTGGCTAGAGTGCAGGAGAGGAAGGTAGAATTCCCGGTGTAGCGGTGAAATGCGTAGAGATCGGGAGGAATACCAGTGGCGAAGGCGGCCTTCTGGACTGACACTGACACTGAGGTGCGAAAGCGTGGGTA